>NZ_JBTNDQ010000030.1:0-10842 GCF_054510915.1 Pseudarthrobacter arbutini
GCTAGATCACGGCCTCAACGAACCATAGAACCACGGCGTCAGCAGGCGACCACAAGCACATTTTCAGCCCGGAACGGGCGTCCCGCAAGGGACAAAAAGGCTAGATCTGCCAGCGCTGAATGCAGGTTCGTGCAGGGGACTTCGAACACCTGAGTGTTCACGTACGCATGATCCGGTGCGGTCGACTTCGAATAATGACACCCGGCGCCGGCCGACTATCGACAGATCGGCATCGCCCAACCAGCAAAGCGTTCCAGGTCCTCCCGCGACACATCATCAGGGAACCGGCCAAACCCGGCGGCCCGCCCATCACGTCGGTGACCCCAAACGGTGCTCCCGGGCCAGAATTAAACAACGGAAGCAGGAGAACCGAATTACTCCTCCAATTTCCAGGCTACCACCATTTGTTTGGAAGAGCGTTGATGGTGGAATACGGTAGTAAGGTCGCCTGTCGCGGCATTGTTGGTAACAATGGAGTGATGGCCGTTGGGGCCATGGCGATTGTCATTCATCAGTTCACCAGTCCGGTGGAACTTTCCCGCGTCGTCAATGTCAAAGGCGAATAGACGCAAGCCACCAAAGTGACCTTCAGACACAGTCACGTACCGAGAACTATTATACTGCGTGATTGAAATCGTGTGTTGTCTATCTTCTACGATGTCGTCGCCGCGTTCAATTGTTGTACCGCCCGGTGCGATGAGCCAATGAATTAGCTTTAGGTTCTCCGCGCCGTCTCGAACCGCAGTAACCACGGCGCCGTGCATGGTTTTTTCGGAAGAAATTGAACCGGCGATGGTGATTTCAGAAATGCCCTTTTCCTGTTCTCCGCTGTGTGCCACGGGATCAATATGTGAGCCATCGGGCGAAATGAGCCAACTAATAATCTTGAGATTTCCGCTGGTGGTTCTGATCGCAGAGATGACGATATTGTCGAGCACGGTAGCATCTACTAAGTCGACAGGATCGCCCTGTCCCTTGCTGTCGCCGAGACGAGTCAATCGTCCCGTGACATCGTCTATTTTCCAGGCGATGAGGCGGAGATTTCCTGAAGCATCCTTGATGCTCGTGACGAAGTCTGCGGTTGTGTTCGGACTGCTGACGCTTCGAATATTAACAAATTCAGCGGGTCCGCCTTGATTTCCACTGTCCGACATACGCCTGAGGTCTTGTTCTAAGAGCTCCGTCTGCCAAGATGCCAGCACAAGATTGCCTTCGCGATCCCGCACTGCGGTAACTATATTGTTCACCTTGGATGCCAGCGAGACGTCGGATGACCGTGAGATGAGAGCAGGGATGCCGGAAGCGATATCGCTGCTTTCCCCAACGAGAATGACGCCGTTCCCTGTTTGCCAATGCCACAATTTCAATATGCTCTCGACTCCTAGTGAGCCGTGCGTACGTGCGGCGGTCACGGAGAAGGCGCCAAAAGACAGCAAATTAATCGCAGCGACGCGATCTCCGATGAATCCACTATCATCTATACGAATGAAAGTAACCACGGTCTTTCTTTCTCTATTCTACATTTATCGCTGGTAGTGCCGGAGAAGACTTAGCTTGATATCAATCGAACGAATGGGGACCCCATCCTCCTCGTTTGAGGAATTCACTTTATAGTCGGAGAGTATTCCCATGGGAATCCTCAGTTACTGTCTGCTGAACGGACTCTCCGACCATTCGCGATACCGAGGGGACCAGGAGTGCCTTCTGCAGCGTCTCCAGAATCCGGTCGATCCGATCAGAGACGCCACCCGGGCGACAAGAGCATTGCTGCCAGACAGAGCGCCTGCCAAACTTTTGGAACTTTGTGCCAACAACAGAGCTCCCTGTACCCCCGCGGCGAACTTAGTCCCGCCAAAGCCAGGCCCTGCAGTGAAGGTCGCAGCCAGCGCGCTACCAACGAAACTTGTGGCGACAAGCCTGTTCCGACGAGGTCGCTCCTGTCGCAAGAACTGCTTGATAGCTAACTGCCGCTGCTCAATATTCTCGGTCGGTCTCTGACGCGCCCTTTGTTCCCTCACGACCTTCTCCCGACCCGGTATCCATAGTGCAACCCACCTGCTTGGAGCCGGGTGATCGCTAAACTCGTAGGCAGAGCACGGCATCTCGAAAGCCTGCTGCGTGCCGTTGAGCACCATCGGAAACAGCATCTGAGACCTGATTCATTCGAGCACTTGGCGCGTTACCACCGCGTTACCGCCAAGGTTTCCATTCGTTGATGGCCCATAGCATTAGCCCCTGTTGAGCCACCTCCGTCTCAGCGACCTTGAGCAAACCATTGGCAAACGTAGGCTGGTTCCTGAATCACCTTCCCATGTCCGAACACCCCAATGCTGCTGCCAGCTCATAAACGAGGCGGACTCGGCGGTGGAAGTTCCCGATCTTCCACCGAGCGGGTGGTCGCTGATTGAGAGAAAGTTGAAATGCCAATCGATGATCGTCCGTCCGGGAGTATTCAACTCAGTTTGCGGAGTCGGTACATATATGACTACATTTGTCACATATGCACCCTACGATGACACGGCGTCATTGTATCCCGGCGAATTTTTTTAGGGCGGGCAATCCTGAGCAAGACTTTTGCGAACATTGGTGGATTCCTGATTCCTGTACAGCAGGATCAAAGGTATCCGGCGAATGCCGGTTCTCAGGCCTTCCTTGGCAGAGATGCCCAAGTCACTGTTTCCGGACAGCCGAGGCGGGCCCGGGCATTGGAGAGTCGCGATCTTCCAGCATGTGGATGGTCGCAGACTGAATGAAAGGTGAAATGACATGACAAGCGATGATCGTCCGCCAGGAATCCCCGCTCAAGACGAGACAGATTCGGGGACGCCGCCCATGGGCACGCTAGTCATCCGTACCTGGCACGAGCCGGATCAGGTACCCAGTTTCCGAGCCAGAGTAACCTATAGCCAAGATCCGGACGATGATCCCGCCACGGTCGTCGCTGCCGATCCTGACGAGGCCCTGAGTGTCGTGCGTCAGTGGCTCTTTGCCCAGCCTGGCTCCCCCGGACGAAGTCTAGAAACACCGGGATCGGAAGCTAAGAAGCAAGATTGCCGGAACCGTGCCCAGAAACTCCCAAGCATAACTGTCCTCGAGCATGGGGAGTAGCTTGTGGCTTTGACCCGAGCCCATTGAACGTCTACGGTTCAGTCGGTCCTTGAACGTGTCTATCATTCCGTTTCAGTTGCGCTTCACCGAACGTCTGCAACAAGCCTTCGAATTGTCTCCGATGGAGCAATTCCCATTTCCGCCCTGAGCTGGGCTTGATACCTCTCGAAGGCTTGAAGTGCTGAGGCGTTGTTACCCTGCTGCCGCTCAGCCTGAATTAGAAGTCCGACCGCTCGTTCGTAGAGGGGTTCAAGTTCCAATGCTGCCTCGGAGGCTTCTACTGCAACCTCCCAGTCGGAGCGTGCCAGGGACTCGCGGGCGATGACGAGAAGGGCGTGCAGACGATCCTGCCTAAGCCGCGTCTGCTCAAAAATGATCCAGTCTTCGTACCAGCCGGGGAGCAATTCTGCATGACGTAACTCGTGAAGCCATGAAGCAGCATTGCCGTTGAGCCCGACTTGGCTCAGATGCTGAATTTGCGACCGGACGCGGTGAAGGTCGACGTCCGCCAGTTCGCTGAGTGAAAGCACGGCCCCGCCATTGATCAACAGGCCAGGCACCTGCCTTGTGATGAGATGCACGCTCACCCGCAGGCTTTCCATGGCTCGCGGCTCAGAATGCTCCGGCCAAAGCAGTCCGATCAGATATCTCCGGGGGCATGGGCCATTTATAGCCAGCGCCGTGATCAAACGTTGTTGCCGCGCTGCGACGTGCACCGTACTGGTGCCCGAAAGAAGTTTCCATGACCGAAAAAGGCTTAGTTGAAAATCACCATAGTCACCGTTGCCCATGGTTACCCCCAAATCCAGTGGCTTTAGAGATCTGGGATAGATCTAGGAACGAGGATCCGGACTTTCGTGAAGGATGTCAATGATCAACGTCATCTGGCAGTTGCATGCGGAAATGAACAGCAGTATCCGGTGCAGCCTTGAGCACAGCTAACTGGCCGGCCGGACGAGCCCTGGAACCCGGCTCCCTGAGAATTCCGGCGGACTCGAGGGAATTGGAAAAGAGTTCGTGGCTGCCGCTCCAGGCCTGCCCGCCGCATCTTGAGCCCGCGAGCGACGGATGAGGCGGATAACACGCCGACGATGATCGTAAAATCCCAAGCTTTGAAGTTCTCGGTGCTGGTCGAGCCCGACGTGTTGACCATATTGGGGGTGCCCAGCCTGCTGTTCGTTCCAGGTCTCGTGTGTTCACACTAGTTCTCTGGCCCTGGAAAAATACGAAGGGCGATACAGTGCTATTCGCCGAGAGCAAAGTCATCCTGTTGGCCTTTGCATTCCTGCAACCCCATCGCTGCCCTTTCTGCGCGTGACCACCATGGTACTGCTGCTAAGGCAGCAGCACGAGAATCGCCGCAGCTACGGCCTGGATGACTTTTTCTATTGTGGCTCTTGGGAGCCTCCATGGCTTTCATTGGGTGGGCACCACACGTGGGCCGTAACATAAGGTTTGCTTAGCACTTTATTACTTCCGCAGGAGGGCCAAACCGAGCTTCGGCTCCTATCCGCGTTTGCCCTGCGGGACCATGAGGCCGGAGCCCTCTCCCGTGATGTACAACTGAGGGTGCTTCTCAGCACCGGGTCCCTCCCCGACGCCGTCGCCGTGAAAGATGAGCTCAAGGCCTCGGTTGAGGCTACCCGACAGCAGAAGACGAATAGGCGCCGTTGATGGTGGAAAGGGATCGAGGTCCTCATCGTTACCGGCCACGGGCAAGTCGAAGCGAACAACACCGGAAACAAGAACATCAAATGCACCACTCGCGGAGACCGGAATGCGGACAACAAATGACAACGCGGCATACTTCCCCACGGCTACGCCACCACGTGTCCGAATGATGACATCTATTCTAAATTCGGCGGCATGACGGTCCTGCACTAAGTGCACCTATCGCTCGCTCCGCCTGAAACCCGCGCCCATGTATCTGCGAACGGCGCCGGAAACTGTCCTCACCAAAAATCTTGAGCGGCATATGCCCCCGACATCAAGGTGGACCAGAAGAAGTGGTCTCGGCGCAGCCTGCCGGTTTTGATCCATTCGTCCGATTCTTCAACCACCGCATGACGAACGATCAATCCGCCCAGCGAATGGCCCACGATAATCTGTTCTTGGTAGGGGGAAGAAATGTCGTCTAGGACTGGTATCCCATCTAAGACCATCGCTGGCGGGTACGGCGTCGGGTAGAACTGCGGCAGATTCCGTCTAAGGCGATCCGCTACACTTTTAATTCCGTCTCTTCGCGAGTAATATCCGACGAAAAGACGGTCTGATCCCGTCCACCAGGGGCCCGTCCCCGTGGCAATCCGCGAATTGATTCCATGTTGATGTCGCTCTGCCACCGACCCGCGTACGAAGACGACAACTCGAGAAGCCGGGTTTGCTGCCGGGGACATCCACCACCCGACGGGATCGTCCGCCCCTAAGGATAATGGTGGTAACTCAGAAGTCCCCATGCAGAAATAGTAGACTGCAGCAGCAGCGGGTCGTCATACGCCCGGGCCGCACGACCCCGTCAAACGACTGCTCCCCGTGGCAGAACCAGTCTGACAGCCATTAGCCCCTCGTCCTGCCAACAGGACCGGGCTACGAAAAGGCAGCCGGGCACTGTTAATCGTCTCGGCCAAACGCCGGCGTTTCTTACGAATGCATATCCAGCCTCAGCAGTCGGCCTGGCGAGTGAAAGCTCAGCGAATATAGCCGTTGCAAATTTGGAAAGAAGCAACGGCACTTGCCATGGCCAGCGAACACGCGTGCCGAAGTACCCTCGGCACGCCTTTCGTCAGCTCACTGCCCGGCCCCCGTGGCGGCGAGCTGTCGCCCCGTTGAAACAACCAGGGGCGGCACCCGGGCCAGTTGAGTTAGGCCCGCGACTGAAATCCATTAGGTTTGCCCGATCGTTGCTCCCCTTCGCCCATGACGTGCCTGGCCTAGGACCCAACCAGTTGTCCTCGCCTACAACAATCGGCCTCATCGAGGTATGTGGTCAGAGACCACCAGCTTCGAGGAGGACTCGCTCCTAATTTAGGTACCCGCACGGTGGGACGTTCGAGGGGCGCAATTATGGTGGTAACGCTCCAGTAATGCTGCGTGGCTAGGCTAAAGCCGTGCTCAGCCAAGCTATGGAGTGAAAGGGCTGCCTAGCTGGTTGTCAGAGGCGCTATCGGGATTTCCCATCCGGACTTTCGACATAAACGGTAGCCACTGCAACAGGCCCAATGCCAAGGGAATCGTCCTAGTGATCTTGGGAGATTGCATTATGAAATGTAAAGACGGTGCACCGCGTCCACTCACCATTCGGGCACACCACGTCGAGGACCTCTGCGTCGTCGCCCCTGACCCGGAGCTAAACGAGAAGCTGAAGGACCAGTTCCAACGGCTGCGCCAACGAGCCCCCCAGTTCCTGGGGCAGCATCTGGCGTTGAAAAGGCCCAGGCAGGTGGGTCTCAATGACGGACTTATATACCCGGGCACGTACTACCCGACCGGAACTACAGCTGCGGTGGCGCAGCGAGCCGCATTGGAACGTGCCCCTCTCCGGGGCGCGGTCAGGGTCGTCGTCGTTTTGGCCGACTTTTCGGACCGAGCCATGCCGGCAGGAGCTCTCGACCGGTTCCGGCAGCTCTTCTTCTCCACGGGAGAGTTGGCCAACGGCAGCGTGCGAGAGTACTTCGCGGACGTCTCAGGTGGCCTGATCACTATGGAGGGTGAGGTCGTGGGTCCATATAGGATGCCCAGGACGCTTGCGGCTTATGCCGGCGCCGACAACGGCACTCAGCCAGCCACACCGAATGCCCGCACGCTCGCAAACGACGCCTTGTCTGCCGCGAACGCCGATGTGAACTTCTTGCCCTATGACAACGACGGCAACGGATACGTCGACGCTTACATCGTCGTCCATGCCGGCCGCGGTGCCGAGCAGTCCGGGAGTGCGGGCGATATCTGGTCGCACAAGTGGGTCCTGCCCGCCGAACGCACCGTCGACGGCGTCAAGGTGTTCGCCTATCTGACGATCCCCGAGGACGCAAGAATCGGTGTTTCCGCCCATGAGCTGGGCCACCTCATCTTTGGCTGGCCGGATCTCTACGACGACGACGGTTCCTCCGAAGGCGTCGGGAACTGGTGCCTGATGGGTGGCGGCTCCTGGGGATTGAACGGTGATCGCCCTACCCACCCGTCGGCCTGGTGCAAGGCTACCCAAGGGTGGATCAGCGTGGTGGCGCAGGCCAGCAACGCGTCGGTCACCGTCAACGACATAAAGGCGAGCCGAACGGCCTACCGCCTCTGGAAGAACGGTGCGGGCGGCAACGAGTACTTCTTGGTGGAAAACCGCCAGACGGCGGGATATGACCAGTCCTTGCCCGGGTCCGGACTGCTTGTTTGGCACATCGACGATGCCATAGCTTCCAACAGCAACGAGGCGCACTACAAGGTTGCGTTGTTGCAGGCTGACGGCAGCAAAGACCTTGAGAACAACGTCAACCGCGGCGATGCCGGGGACCCGTATCCTGGCAATGCCAACAACGCTTCCTTGACGTCAACCACGACGCCGAACAGTAAATCGTACGCAGGTTCAGACACATGTGTTTCGATAACGAACATTCCGGCGGCGTCGCCGGCGATGACCGTCAGGTTCGGGGTCCGGTGCAGTATCAAGCCCATCAAGGAAGGCAAGGAGATCAAGGAACTCCGCAAGGAACGCCCGAAGGAACTCAAGGAACTCCTCAAAGAACGTCCGAAGGAGTTCAAGGAAGAATTCAAGGAGATCAAGGAGAAAGAGTTCAAGGAGTTCAAGGAGTTCAAGGAAAAGGACTTCAAGGAAATCCGCGAAAACAAGTTCACCGACAAGCTGGGTGAGAATAAGTTCGCCGACGGCCAGGTGCAGCCGGTCCCCGGACAGGGGATGCCCGCTGGCTGGGAGCAGAGGACCGCTTATGCGGGTTCCGGCTACGATGTCTCCGCACGCCTGGAGGCGCTGGAGGCAGCGATGCAAACCGTCATCGAGACCCTCACGGGCGCCGGCGCGGGCCAACCGTGGGGCGGGGACGGAGAGAGCGGCAGCGAGCCATTCATCGGCTCCGCTGAGCGCCCCGAACTGGGACAAAGCATCGGCGGCCCAGACTTGGGGCCGCTCCGGTCCCAGATGGAGGGAGGCTCTGCCGAGGCCAAGATCAACTTCGATTCCCTGCCTCCCCAGTAGGCCTCCGGTGTCCCTGTCGGTTCTCGTCATTGCGGACCGCGGCGACGTGGGTGCAGCGGCAGTAGCCGCCCTCCTGCGGCGCCGCGGTGCGTGTACCGTTACCTTGGTCGACCCGTCGGCCCTCTCCAGAGGCCCGGTGACCCACTATCCGGAGTCGGGGCACCCGGGTGAAAGTCAAAGTTGGGCGGATGCGGTCAACAGCAGCGTCTCTCCCGCTGAAGCGGTTCAGCTTGTGGGACCCTTCAACGCAATTCTCTGCCGCGCCGCGACCCTGTGCGCAGGACCTTTCGACAGGACGGCGGATTCCGAGTATGCGGCGGCGGAGATCCACGCCTTCGGCCTGTCCTGGCTCTGGAGCAGACGCGACGTCGTGGTGAATCGACCCATGCCGGGAGCCCTCTGCGGCACATCGCCCGACATCGTGCTCACCGCGCATGCATGTGCCTCCGTCGGGCTTGCGACGCCCGATGTACTGCTCGCTGCCGACGGCGCCAGGAGCCGGCCGACCCGTCGTCCGGCTCTCGAGCGGCGCAGGTGGGTGGGCGGCTTGGTGCCAACCGATGTGGACTCCCTCCGTGCCGCTGACGGGCCACCTCTGGCTGCACCTGCGGGGTGGGTCGAAGAGATACGTCCCGAGCGACGCAGGGTCCTCGTCGCTGGCGACGAGGCGCTGGGGCCGTCCGCGTTGCGGGGCCCGCTCATCGACCTTGTCCATGCGCTGGACCTCGAGGTCGCCGAGATTGGTCTGGCCCGCTCGGCCGATCCGTCAGGCCGAATCCTCGTCCTTAGCGTGAATCCTGTGCCCCTACTAAGGTCGGCGGCCCACGTGGAAGCGATGGCTGCACATCTCGAACGGAAGGCTTTCCAGCACTCGAGAAAGGCGATCGCGTGATCGTCGTCGCGGGTAGCCCTACGGAGGGGCCCGTTGAACTGCTTCTCTCCCGGGCGGCGGAGCTGGGTGTCGAAGTGGTGTTGCTGGACGAGGAACGGGCCCAAGACTGGCAGCTTGAGGTCAGCATCGACCAGGGGCAGGTCGCGGCGCACGCACTTCATCTGGGGAACAGGGTTGATCTCTCAGAGGCGACCGGCCTTTACCTGCGTCTGACAGCCCCCAGTATTGCAGGCCTTCGCCCGGACCCGCTGCGCGAAGCGCGGCGGGTAGCTTCCGTGGCCCTGCTGGCATCGTGGAGCGACGTCGCCTCGTTGAGGGTGGCCAACCGTCCCAGATCGATGACCAGCAACAGCTCCAAGCCGTATCAGGCGGCGCTGATCCGAGCCCTGGGGTTCGGCGTTCCGGAAACGATCGTGACCAGCGACCCGGAGGCTGTGCGTGCCTTCCACGCGCACCACGGACGGATCATTTACAAGTCGATCAGCGGAGTACGGTCCATTGTTCACGAACTGACCGGGCGGCGGTTCGACGACCTGGAACGCGTGCGGGCACTGCCCACCCAATTTCAGCGCATGCTTACGGGTGTCAATGTCCGGGTCCACGTCGTCGGCAGAGAAGTCCATGCATGCGAAGTGGACTCGGCGACCATCGACTACCGCTACGCCGACGGAGGGCCTTCCGCTGGCATGCGGGCCGTCGAACTGCCCGCCGCCGTCCAGGAGCGCTGCGTCGCGCTGTCCCAAGCTCTGGACCTTCCGCTCGCCGGCATCGACTTGCACCGGGACAGCGACGATAGTTGGTGGTGCTTCGAGGTCAACCCCTCCCCGGCCTACAATTGTTTCGAAGAGCCCACGGGGCTGCCAATTGCCCGTTCCTTGGCAACTTGGCTGGCTGGACGAGACGCGGCCTGAGCGGCGGAGGCGGGGTAGCAGTATGGTCCAAGCGATCGCAAACCGGTCCTGGGTGCAGTGCACCCCGCTCGGCCCGTCTAAGCCTGGACCCTCCTTGGGGTGGTCGAGCTTTCTGGTCCGCATCGATCGGACAACCGCGCTACCAGGGTGGCGTGACCTGCTCAGCGAGGCAGGCGGGCGGGAATACACGGCGATCATCCCGCCTGGCCTCATCGATGAACTCGCGGCCCAGCCCGTGTGGACTGCAGAGGCCGAAGTCGTGGGACCACACCGAATCGTCTTAAAAGCAACTGCCTCCCCCCAGGCGCCCAGGAACGGCGGGCAACCGCCTGGCGGCATAAGCCACTAAACAGTTCGCGCTGCTTAGGATTCCTACGGAACGTAAGGAACTTAAGAACGCGAGCGACATCGACTCTATCGAGCGTGAACTATCATTCGTCGACAAAACAATAACCTTTGGCTTCCTAGGCAGCGATTGCTTTACGTCCGACCCATTCCGGAAGGACCTCTCTATGTTGGTGACGGTGTCAACCCTTAGGTCATATCTGCCGATATCTGCCATCCAGCGCAACAGGAATGTTTGCTCGGCGAACGGTAGCGTCTGCTGCGTCCTCGGTCCAGGAGATCTAGCCTTTTTGTCCCTTGCGGGACGCCCGTTCCGGGCTGAAAATGTGCTTGTGGTCGCCTGCTGACGCCGTGGTTCTATGGTTCGTTGAGGCCGTGATCTAGCC
>NZ_JBTNDQ010000031.1:0-6053 GCF_054510915.1 Pseudarthrobacter arbutini
ACTACAGCTGGACAGCTGCTGCAACTGCCAACACCACACCGAAAACCGCCCCGGCTCGTACATTGACAGCGACCTTGGCACCCGCTGACGGCAACAGCACCCGCCACGCCTGAACGCGCCCTGAATTGGAATCCTTGGTGCCGTGGCCATGATCCCGAGGCACGATAGATGCCCGTAGTAGCCCACCTGCGCACTGTGTTGCGGACGGAAAGTCACAACTGGCGGGTGATGGAACGTTGCGCCAGCTGAAAGTAATCAGTCAGGAATCCAGCCGGCAGGCGGCCAGGATCAACCCTGTGCCCGGCACCAGCGTGACCGGACCCGACGAACTCACGAATGTCGACCCTCAGAATCGCCAGGACGACCGCGAGCAGAACATAAGCCAGAGCTGTGCTGATTGCAGTGATGGTCTACTTTCGCGTCCGGCTCTTCTGCTTGGGGAACTGCTTCTTCGCATACTTCTCGGCCCAGCTCAGTGAGTGTGAACTGGTTGCGGCCCCCGGACCGGCCTGGTCGTGTCGCCACCTTTTAGACCTGCTGGCCCCCCGGCAACGAATCGCGGCCAGGCGATTTCAGAGATCGTCTTCGGGTCGGGCGGCGAGGATCCGGTTGGCGCTGACCTGCAGGATGCCGAGCGACTCCTGGATCAGGGGCGATGCGATGCTGCCCCTGCGCACCGCAGCGACGATGCGGCGCGAGGGCTTCCCTTTGCCACTGATGCGCAGTCGAACCACGTTTTCGGCGCTATGCAAGGGTGCCAGTCGCGGCAGCAGGCCCACGCCCAGCCCCGCACCCACGAAGGCGATTTGGGTTTCCCATTCAACGGCCTCATGGGCAATGCGCGGTGTCACCCCGACTGCCGTGAACGCCGCCGTGAAGAGGGAGTGGTAGGTGGAACCGGCGGCTTCGGTGATCCATGGTTCCGACGCGAGCTCTTCGAGCGTCACCGTTTCCCGCGATGCCAACGGATGGTCAGCGGGAATGATCACGTCCAGGGGATCGTCGAGCAGAACGGTCTGTTCGAAGCGAGGATCGTCTTCAGCGTAGGTGTCGGACTGCATGGCAACAATGACTGCAAGGTCGATTCGCTCGGCAACCAACAAATCGAAGCAGCGGGCCGGGTTGGCCTCGAGTACCTGCACCTCAAGCAGTGGGCGTGTCGAGCGCAGGGTGGCGGCCAGCGGCGCGAGCAACTGGGCGGCCGCCGTGGAGAAACCGCCCAGGCCAAAACGGGACTGCACCTGGTCGCCGGCCTCCATGGCTGCTGCGCGCAGGCGCTCCCATTCGGCAATGAGGGTGTCCGAGCCGGCCACGAGAAAGCGGCCCGTGGCGGTCAGCCGCACGCCCCGGCCGTCCTTCGTCAGCAGCTGCATCCCAAGCATACGCTGGAGCTCCCGCAATTGCGCGGAGACGGCGGAGGGAGAATACCCTGTGAGCTCCGCGGTTGCGCCAATGGTGCCGCACCGGGCAAACACCCGAAGTGTGATGAGCCTCGCATCGATCATGCACCTATTGTGCACGGATATCTTCCAAATCTTGCGCTTTTGTTGCGGATCAATGATCTCTAATCTCATGATTACAAGGTTTTCGACAACGCCGCTCGCACCCCACGCAGCCGTGGTCCCCACGAATCACACACTTACCCACGCCTCCCGGGAGGAAACACATGTCTGCTCCAGTCTTGCCCCTCAACTCACGCGGAAAACTCGCTTCATCCTTGCCTGCAGAGCAGCTGGCGGAAATCAGCGAGTTGTTTGAGTTCCGGCGCACGGGACATTCCCTCGATTCCCCCTTCTACACCGACCCGACGATTTTCAGCATCGACATGCAGGCCATTTTTGGCCAGCACTGGATCTTTGCCGCCAGCATCGCCGAACTGCCGGAGCCGGGCGACTACGTCACCGTCGACTACGGGCCCTACTCCCTGATCGTGCTGCGCAACGACGACGGCGGCGTGAACGTCCTGCACAACGTGTGCCGCCACCGCGGCGCCCGCGTCCTGACCGAACCCGCTGGGTCAACGGGAAACCTCGTATGCGGCTACCACTCTTGGACATACTCCCCCGACGGCAATCTAATCCACGCCTCGGCACCGGGTGAGACGAAGTTCGACAAGGGCTGCTTCGGCCTCAAGCGTGCCCACAGCCGCGTGGTCGCCGGGCTCATCTTCGTCTGCATAGCGGACGAACCGCCGACGGATTTCGACGAAACCGCTAAGATCTTCGAGCCTTACCTCGCGCCCCACGATCTGTCGAAGACGAAAGTCGCCTACCAGCAGAACATCGTCGAGGAGGGCAACTGGAAGCTCGTCATGGAGAACAACCGTGAGTGCTACCACTGCGACGGCCACCCGGAGCTCGCCTGTTCCCTCTTTCCCACCTGGGGCTTGACGGAGGGGCTGATCCCGGCCCATCTTGAGGAAGTGTGGGACCGCAACAAGGAAGCACAGTCCTCGCTCGAGGAGCGTTGCCGCCGCTATGGCCTCCCCTATGAGGTGGTGGAGGAGCTTGACACGCGCATAGCGGGAATCCGCATCTCTCGGGAATCGCTCGATGGTGACGGCGAATCGTTCTCGCCCGATGGTCGCAGGCTCTCCAAGAAGCTGCTCGGCGACTTGCGGGACTTCCGCCTTGGCCGCTGCTCGATGCACCTGCAGCCCAACAGCTGGTTCCACTTCCTGGGGGACCACGTCATCACGTTCGGCGTCTTCCCCATCAACGAACACCAGACCTTGGTACGCACCACTTGGCTGGTAGCTGACGACGCCGAGGAGGGCGTCGACTACGATCTGGACAAACTCACCTACACCTGGAAGCAGACCAATCTGCAGGACAAGGCGTTCGTGGAGCTGTGCCAGAAGGGCGCCAGCAGCCCCGCCTACGAGCCCGGCCCGTACATGAAGAGCGAATACCAGGTGGAGGCGTTCATCAACTGGTATGTCCAGCGCGTGCAGGAGCACTTGGCATGATTGAACTCCTCACCGAGACGGCAACCCAGGAACCACAGCGCATTCGCGGTCTTGAGATGCCGTGGAACAGGGTGATGGGCAGCACCGAGGGACCTGCCAGTGCCGCCCGTGCTTTGGGTCCCTGGCATCCGCAGGAGTTCATGGCCGAATGTGTCGAGATCGTTCCCGAGGTGGGCGGCATGATGACCTTCGTGTTCCGTCGCTCTGACGGTGCGCCGCTGGCGTTCCGTGCGGGCCAGTACGTGAACGTCGCCTTCCCCGTGAACGGCGAGGACCGGGACCCGGTGGACCGCAGCTACTCGCTGTCCAGTTCGCCCACCAAACCGTGGACCTTCGACATCACAGTTAAACGCGATCCCACGGGATTGGTCTCACCGTGGGTGCACGAGAACATCAAGCCCGGCACCGTCCTCGAGATGCTCGGACCGGTCGGGGCATTCCATCTGCCAGATGCTGACCGCCGGGCACGGTACCTCTTGCTGGCCGCCGGAGCAGGCATCACCCCCATCATGTCGATGGTGCGGACCATTCACTCCCTTCCTGGACAGGCCGATGTTGTGGTGCTGTACCACGGAGCGGAGGCCGGAGGCTTTGCCTTCCACAAAGAGCTGGCCTACATCGCCTCCGTGGACTCGCGAGTCACGGTCTTCTACTCCCTGGGCGACCGCAGCATACCCGAGGGATGGGAAGGGCTCAGCGGACGGCTGACGGCGGCCATGCTCAACGAGGTGGCTCCCGATGCCAACGGCCGCCAGGTCTATGCCTGCGGCCCCGAGGGTTACCTGAACACCGCCACCGAGCTCCTCAAGAAGGTCGGCGTCGACGACACCTCCATCTACATAGAATTCTTCTCGGGAGACCGCCAGACGATCCTTGAATACCAGGCGGAACTCGCGCTTGCAGTGGACATTGCGGAGGAAATCGCTGAGGAAATCGCCCAATCCGCCGAGGACTACTACGAAAGCCAGCCCACCGCGTTCGGGCTCTACGAGCCGGGCTACGACGCCGAGGGAACCCTGAAGGCCACGGGGCTGCCGCTGGAAACCGCCGACCCGGACGCGCCCTTCCCCGAAGCCCCCGACGGCAGTCCGGAAGTGGGGCCGGAGGCAGGGTCCCCCGATGCCTCAAGCTTCGACACGGTCGGAACGGGAAGCCTCACCCTGTCCTTCATGCGCACCGGCATCAACGTGCGCATCGACCCCGCCGAACACATCCTCGGGGCGGCCCAGCGTGCGGGCGTCAGGATCGGCGCGAACTGCAAGGAGGGCATGTGCGGATCCTGCAAGGTCGTCAAGCTTTCCGGGGAGGTCGAGATGAACCACCAGGGCGGGATCCGGGCACGGGAAATCGATGCAGGCAAGTTCCTGCCCTGCTGCTCCACCGCGCGGACCGATTTGGTGATCGATGCCTAGCCGCTCCCACCTGCGGGACATAAATGCACCACCGGCTCGAGGGCATGTGCGATCAAGATGCCGGCCGCCATACCCCCATCCATCGCCACAGTCAGCCTGAACGCCTTCGCTGCCCGTAGCGATATGCGCTACACGTATCCATTGACCCAACTTGCTTCACGGAAACTGACAACAACTACCTCACGGACAGTCTGATGCGACCAACATCGGTGAGGGTTCGATCGCCAACCCATAGGAGCCATTCAATGTCAGGTAACAAAGCCGTTGCATACAAGGCGCCGGGGATCGTGGAAATCATCGATACCCCGTTTCCCACCTTTGAACTGCAGGCCGGCCCCGGCGTCAATCCCGTCAATGTCGGCCGAAAAGTCCCGCACGGAGTCATCCTACGCACCGTGAGCACCAACATCTGCGGCTCGGACCAGCACATGGTTCGTGGCCGCACGACCGCCCCGGCCGGTCTCGTCCTGGGGCACGAGATCACCGGGGAAGTCATCGAAACCGGGCCCGACGTCGAGTTCATCAAGGTCGGGGACATCGTCTCGGTGCCCTTCAACATCTCCTGCGGGCGCTGCCGGAACTGCAAGGAGGGCAAGACCGGAATCTGCCTGAACGTGAACCCGGACCGTCCCGGGTCCGCCTACGGCTATGTTGACATGGGCGGATGGGTCGGCGGGCAGGCGGAGTTCGTCCTAGTCCCCTATGCGGACTGGAACCTGTTGCGGTTCCCTGATCGGGACCAGGCCATGGAGAAGATCATGGACCTGACCATGCTCTCGGACATCCTCCCGACCGGTTTCCACGGGGCCGTCACGGCAGGTGTCGGCGTCGGGTCCACAGTCTATGTTGCAGGGGCCGGTCCCGTGGGTCTTGCCGCGGCGGCCAGCGCGCAGCTGCTGGGGGCCGCGGTGGTCATCGTGGGGGATCTCAATGAGGACCGCCTGGCCCAGGCCCGATCCTTTGGCTGCGAAACCGTCAATGTGGCCAACGGCGATCCGGCTGACCAGATCGAGCAGCTTCTCGGCGTCCGGGAGGTCGATGCCGGTATCGACGCGGTCGGTTTCGAGGCCCGCGGGCACGGTGCCGGGGCCCAGGAGGCGCCGGCCGCTGTGCTCAATTCGCTGATGGACCTCACCGCCGCCGGCGGGTCCCTGGGCATTCCCGGCCTTTATGTCACCGGGGATCCGGGTGCCGCGGACGAGGCAGCCCAGAAGGGCAGCCTGTCCCTGTCCCTGGGCACCGGCTGGGCGAAGTCCCTCTCCTTCGCGACCGGCCAGTGCCCGGTGATGAAGTACAACCGGCAGCTGATGATGGCGATCCTGCATGACAGGATCCAGATCGCCAAGGCGGTCAACGCCACGGCCATTTCGCTCCAGGATGCCCCTCGGGGGTACGCGGAATTCGATGCCGGAGCTGCCACGAAGTATGTCCTGGACCCGAACGGCTACCTCAGCAACTAGTCCGAGGAAACGTGTTGATCCGTGCCTAACGATGGGAGGCTTCCGGCCTTACCTAAGCAAAATTGATCCCTGGCCCCAAAGAGGTGCCCCATGCGAAAGGCCTTGAATCGGACGAGGCCCCCCAACCTTCCGGCCTGATTCCCGAGGGCCATGTTTTGCCGTAGGCCCATGCCTCACCGATCAAAGGACCGCTCATGGCTCTAAATAGTGATC
>NZ_JBTNDQ010000032.1:0-5591 GCF_054510915.1 Pseudarthrobacter arbutini
CTGCGTGGTCCGGGGCGAACAAGTACGTCCGTGACTGCACCAATGATGCTGATGATAAGAACGTTGACGTGCCCAAGGCGAGTGCGTCGCCGTCGTACGTTTTCCGGGTGAACCGGGACCTGGTGGTCCTGAACGATGTGAATTCGGGGAATGTGTGGCTGGTGAACCAGAACATGCAGCTGGTGAACAACTGGGACGACGTCATCCCGCCGAAGGAAACCTCCGATGATGCGGAGAAGGACTCCGCCGACGAAGTCCAGCAGACCGTGTTGCCGGACCGCACCAAACCCAACAGCGCACCCGTGGCCAAGCCTGACACGTTCGGGATACGGGCGGGACGGACCGCCATCCTCCCGGTCCTGGACAACGACACCGACCCCGACGGCGACATCCTCACCGTCCGCGCGCCCGATCCGATCAAGTCCGGTCTCCTCGCCCCGATCTACGGCTCCACCGGCTTCCAGGTCAGCGTCCCAGCCGACAAAACCGGCTCCGAAACCTTCAAATACACCGTCGACGACGGCCGCGGCCTTACAGCCTCCTCCGACATCACCCTCAACATCATCCCGCCGGGCGAGAACTCCGCCCCGCGGCAGAAGCCGAACCGCAACACCACCCTCGTGGTGCAAGCGGGGAAAATCGTCAGCCAGAACATCCTCACCGACTGGACGGACCCCGACGGCGACGACCTCTACGTGGTCGGCGCCACCGGAAGTGACCCCCGTGACCAGGTCAAGGTCCGGCCCGACGGGCTGCTCACTTTCCAGGACGCCGGCACGGAACCCGGCCGCAAAGTGGTCACCGTGACGGTTTCCGACGGCCAGTCGACCGCCGAAGGCAAAGTCACCGTGGATGTCCGCGCTGCGGGTGCGCTGCCGCCGATCGCCAACGCGGACCACGTCGTCGCCGTCGCCGGTGTGGATACCGTCATCGCACCGCTGAAGAACGATTCGGACCCCCAGGGCGGGGCCCTCCGCCTCGCCCAGATCACGCCAGACGGCAACTCCACCGCCACCATGGGGGCGGACCAGCAGACCTTCACGTTCAACTCCACGGCCGAAGGCGCCCACTATGTGTCCTACCTCGTGACCAACGGTCCGGCCAGCGCCCAGCAGCTGGTCCGGGTGGACGTGGTTTCCGGCGACGGGGACGGCGCCCCCGTTGCGGTGCGCGACATTGCACTGCTGCCCAGCGGTGGAATCGTGCTGGTGGACGTCCTGGGCAACGACTCGGACCCCTCAGGTGGCGTGCTGGTAGTCCAGTCCGTCACAGCTGCCGACGGTTTGCCGGTCAGCGTTTCAGTGCTGGACCACTCCGTCATCCGGATCACCGACATCCGGGCGCAGGGCCAACTTAACGTCAAGTACACGATCTCGAACGGCAAGTCCTCGGCCAGCGGCGACATCGCGGTCCTGGTGGTGCCTGCCCCGGCCAAGCTACAGGCCCCCCAGGCCAAACCGGACGAAGTGTCGGTCCGGGTCGGCGACGTCGTCACCATACCCGTCCTTGAGAACGACACCGACCCCAACGGTGGCAAGCTCACCCTGGAGCCGGAGCTGCCGCAGAAGCCCGACGACGCCGACGGCCGTATCTTCCGCGCCGGCAACACGCTGCGCTTTATTGCCGGGGACCTGCCCAAAACGGCCTACGCGATCTACAAGGTCACCAACGAATCCGGACAGTCCGACTCCCAGCAGGTCACCATCCGCATCCGCGCACGCGATGACGAACGGAACACCCGCCCCGAGCCGAAAAACCTCACCGCCCGTGTGGTCTCCGGCATGGTGGTGCGGATTCCCGTGCCTTTGGACGGCATCGACTCCGATGGCGACTCCGTGCAGCTGATCGGAGTGGACAAGGCCCCCGCGATAGGAACAGCCGTCGTCCGGGACGGCTATCTTGAGTTCACCGCCACCGGATCGGCTGCCGGCACGGACACCTTCACCTACCGCGTCCGGGACCGGATCGGCGCCGAGAACACCGGCACGGTGATTGTGGGCATTGCCCCGCCTGAGCCCAATAACCAGAAGCCCATCGCCGTTGACGACTCCGTTGATGTCCGGCCTGGACGCAAGATCGCCGTGGATGCCCTCAGCAACGACTCAGACCCGGACGGAGACCCGATCGGACTAGTCGCCAACGCCTTCGAGGCCCGTCCCGAACTCAGCGTCGAGACGGCTGACGGCGGCCGGGTGTTGCTCACCGCGCCGGGCGCCGCCGGCAACGAGAGCGTCGGCTACAAGATCCAGGACGACAAAAAAGCCCAGGGCAGTGCCGTGATCCGCGTCCGGGTCAGCCCCGACGCCACCCTCAAGGCCCCGATCGCCAAGGACGATGTCATCATGCCGGCCGAGACGCTGGGCAAATCCGCCGTGGACGTGCCGGTCCTGAAGAACGACTCCGACCCCGACGGTGTGGCCTCGGAACTCAAGGTCAGCCTGCCGGACGGCAACCCGAACGCCCGCGTTGGCAGTGACGGCAACGTGGTGGTCAGCCTTGCGCCGGCGGACCAGCTGGTCCCGTACACCGTCACCGACATCGACGGCCAGACGGCCACGGCGATCATCTGGGTGCCCGGGCAGGGCGAGGAGCACCCCACCCTGGCCCGCACCGACGTCGTGGAAGTAATGGCCGGCAAGGAAATCACGCTGGACCTCAACGAGTACGTCCGCGTGCGGGACGGCCGCGCGCCGCAGATCACGCAGGCGGACAAAGTCCAGGTACAAGGGGCAGACCCCCAAAACGTCATCGGCGGCAACGCCAGGACGCTGCGCTATGCGGCGCTCAAGGATTACGTTGGCCCCGGCTCCGTTACCTTCGAAGTGACGGACGGCTCCGGTCCGGAAGACCCCCAGGGCCTGAAGTCCACGCTGACCGTCATGACCAGGGTCATTCCGGACCCGAACGCCAACCATGAGCCCACATTCAGCGGAAGCGACCTGGAAGTGCCGAAGGCCGAAACTGCGAGCCTGGAGCTGGGCAACCTGGCCAAGGACGTGGATGCCGGGGACCAGGAAAAACTGAAATTCGAGTTCGACGGGTCCCTGCCGGAGGGCTTCAAGGCCACGATTGAGGGGCAGACGCTCAGCGTGAGCTCCGAGACAGGCATGGCCGCCGGCCGCAAGGGAACCATCCCCCTGAAAGTGACGGACGGCCGCTCCGGACCCGTCAAGGCCGCGGTGACGGCCGCCGTCGTCGCCTCCAACCGGCCGCTCCCCACCGCCAATGAGGACGTCCTCGAGAAGGCCAACGCGGGCCGGAGCGAGACCATCAACGTCCTTGCCAACGACTTCAATCCCTTCAGCGACACTCCGCTGAAGATCGCCGATGTGGCCGTGGAAACCGGATCCGCCGCCGGGCAACCGGTCATCAGCGGGGATTCCATCACGGTGACGCCCGCCGACGGATCCAAGGGCGTGATGGTGCTGCGCTACACGATCTCGGACAAGACCGATGATCCGTCACGCCAGGTGAACGGCCGGGTCCGCATCACGGTCCGCGACAAACCGGACGCACCCTCGGCCCCCACCGCCACGGACGTGCGCAGCCGGACGGCAGTGCTCAAGTGGGCTCCGCCGTCGGACAACGGCGCCACCATCACCGGCTATACCGTCAAGTCCAACAACGGCTTCGAACAGAAATGCGCCACCACCACCTGTACGCTCAGCGGGCTGACCAACGACGTGAAGTACCTCTTCACCGTGATCGCCACCAACGCGGTGGGAGACTCCCAGGCGTCACCGCAGTCGAACGAAATCCGGCCGGACGAAAAGCCGTCTCCGCCGGAGGCGCCCACCGTGAAGGCGGGGGACAAGAACATGGTGATCAACTGGCTGCCGGCCAAGACTGAAGGCTCTGCGGTCAAGAGCTACAACCTGGAGATCTCCCCGCCGCCGGCCAACGGTATCGCCGTAAAGAACGGCGTCACCGGGCTTACCTACACCTGGCCCGGCCTGACCAACGGCGTCCGCTACAAGGTGCGCGCCCAGGCTGTCAACGAGCTCGGCCCGTCCGACTGGAGCATTTACTCTTCCGAAGACAACCCCGCCGGAGTGCCCGCTGCGCCGGCGGCACCGACCTCCGCCGTGGCCTCTGCGGTGGGAACCACCAACCAACTGCGGGTGAACTGGACGGAACCCGACACCAACGGTGACGCAATCAAGAACTACTACGTCACGATGAGCGGCGGCGGCGGCGCACCGCAGACCCAGGCCATCGCCGGTACGGTGCGGACCGCCAACTTCACGGCGAACAACTCCGAAGCCGATTACACGTTCACCGTGCAGGCCGAAAACAAGGCAGGAAAGGGCGCCGTCAGTCCGGCGTCGGCACCCCGCCGCGCCACCGGCAAACTCGGTCAGGTCTCAGGAGTCAGTGTCACCGCAGCCGACACCGGAGGAGCCGGGCGGAAGGCGACGGTGGACTTCCGGCGGCTCACCGCGGCCGAACGCAATGGCTCGGCTGAGAGCGAAATCAGCTACAGCTACAACGCGAGCAACGGGACGAGCGGCCCCATCACCCCCGGACAGACCATTGGGGGATTCGCCAACGGCACCCAGGTGAGCATCACCGTGGTCGCCAATTCCTCCGTTGCACCCAGCTCCAACGCCAGCGCTCCCGCGTCCACGACGCCGTACGGATCCCCTGGCACTCCATCGGCGTCGGGCCAAAACGGCGGCCAGAACCAGAAGTCTTTGAGCTTCAGCTGGGCCTCGCCGTCCACGGCGACGAACGACGTCGCCTACACACAGATCAACATTGACGGCCGGGGCTGGGAAAGGGTCGCGGATTCGGGAAGCCGGACGGTGAACACCGGCGGCTTCGACGAACCGCACTCGATCCAGGTGCAAACCGTGAATTCTGTGGGGACCGGCGGAGCCGTTGCTGCGGCGACGGCCAGGTCGGGGCCAGCCAAGACAAATTGGGACAATGCGGTCGCCGGTTACCGCACGTGTACAGATGCGCCTGCCTCAGGCCAAACCTCGTGGAGGTCGCCGATGAACGCGGAACATACCTGTGATGGTGTGATCCGTGACTATCCCTGGATCTACGGCTCCGGGCCTTCCTTCACCGTCAACTGCTTCATGTGGCGGACCGTCCCTGACGCCCGGGGCACGTACAAGTGGTACCGCATCAACTCCCATGCTGACGGCCGCTACGTTGGCCGCACCATACAGGTGGGCAACACCACCTTGGGTGAGCCCGAGAGCCATGGAATCCCGCAATGTTAATGATGGGCATCGCAGCAGGTAAGACGGTGGGGGAGCGCTCCCCATCGCGGCTGCTGCCATGCTTCGGTAGGCTGACGCGGGGAACAGAGAGCCCGTTATCGGGTCTCTGGAGGGGCCGCACTGGGGGCCGCAACACAATTGAGGGATTAGTAACGCTGTGACATCACTGCTGGGGAAGTTCGGTCTCAAGAAGCGGCACAACAAAATCGTTACGGGTTCGGCCTTTGCCGCGGCCGGCGCCGTGTTGGTTGCCGGTGCGATCATCTATCCGGGGTTCAAGACCACTGAGGTGGAGTTGAACGACGGCGGCGTGTGGGTAGTCAGTAAATCCAAGAATGCGGTGGGTCGGCTGAATTATCC
>NZ_JBTNDQ010000033.1:0-2965 GCF_054510915.1 Pseudarthrobacter arbutini
CCCATTCCGAACCCGGAAGCTAAGACCCACAGCGCCGATGGTACTGCACCCGGGAGGGTGTGGGAGAGTAGGTCACCGCCGGAACATCATTACAGGTCGAGAGCCCCCCCAACCACCAGGTTGGGGGGCTCTCCCACGTTAACCACCACACCACAAACACCCCCCAACGCACAACCAGCCCGGCACCCCACCGAAAACGCCGCACCCACCAGCCCGGCAAGCTCCCTCACTTAATGCAGTGAATTTGGACACCCCCACCCACCACCCGCAGCAATGTCGCATCCGCGTGCTCCGGCTTCATGTCCGCGTTCCAGCCCGAACCCAACAAGGTCGTATCGTACGGGCCGACTTTCCCTCGGCCGGATGTAGAAAGAGCGCTCCTCCGGCAGCTCGCAACTCAGCTCGAGACCTGAGCCGCTGGCGTACAGCAGAAGCCGACCGGCTCCGATCTACCAGTAGGCCTGCGAGGTGCCGTCGGTCGAGATCACCCGCCCTATGCGCTGGTGCACGCCTCTCACTATGGGCGCGTGACGCACGAACGGCTCTGGCTGACGTCGCCCTCGTCAGCTTGCCGGGTCGTACAGGAACTGCCGGACCTCTTGCGAGCAGCGGCAGGCGACGGCGATCTTCGCGGCCCATTCAAGTGCCGCCTCCCGCGAGGGCAGCTCGAGAACGGTGTAGCCGCCGTTCGGCACCTTGTGGCCTGGGTACGTGCCCTCGGTGACGGTGCCGTCACCGGCCACGAGCACCGGGTCTACGCCCTCATCGATCCCGCCGCCGAAGACGTACACACCCGCCGCCTTGGCCTCGTCGATGACGGCATGCGAGGCTTCGACTACCGCCTCGAAGTCCTCCTCGGGGAACACCATGGCCTCACCGGGGAACGAGATCAGGTACTTCGTCATTCGAGGACTCCTCTGCTCCGGCGGCGCCATCCGACGGGCTCTTCTCTGCGGCACCGCTCTGGTGCCCAGACTGATTATGGCTCTGGCGCCCGACATATGGTCAAGGTATGCGTCGCGGTCGACCCGCTGAAACTGCTCGAGCGGTACCGTCTGGGAGCACGTTCTAAAGCGCACGCCCGCGAAGAAGGGTCAGCCATGGATCACTTCGACACGATCGTGATCGGCGCCGGAGTTGGGGGTCGAAGTCTCCACATGATGGAGGTTCCTGAGCCATCCATTCAGGAGACCTCGACGTGCTTGACGCAACCCCTATGACGGCTTTCGTCTGTCCTGATCTGACCACGATTTGTCGGCTCGAGAGCATGGCGCGGGACACGGTGACCCGGGAGTTGGCGCACGAGCCGCTGGGCTGTCGTCCCAAGGTCCTCGAGGTTACGATCCGCCGCACCGGTGCATCGACTGCGGGCACGTGTGGCGACACACCAGGCGTGGCGACCAGTACGTCACCGTCGTCATCGACCTCACCCGATCCGTGAGGGAACCGGCCCCGCGCGCCTGATCGACATGGTAAACGGCCGCTCCAAACAGGCGTTCAAGGACTGGCTGGCCGAGCGACCCACGGCTTGGCGCGAAACCGTGGAGGTGGTCGCGATGGACGGGTTCACCGGATTCAAGACTGCCGCCGCCGACGAGCTCCCCGAGACGGTCGCGGTCCTGGATCCCTTCCACGTGGCGCTCCTGGCAGGCAAGGCGCTCGATGAGTGCCGGCGTCGGGGCCAGCAGGCCATCCGTGGCCACCGCGGCCATACCGGTCTGTAGAGGGCACGTCAAACGAATAGGCAACTCTGCCCGGAAAGCATCGATTCCTGTGCCCACCATAAGGTGGCTGCATGACGGATGCAGAGGTCGAGACCGCGTACTCAAAGAGAGCTGCCGAGTACACTGCAAGATTTGGGTCGGTCGAGTCAGCTCATCCAGCTGACCGGAAGCTCGTAGCTGACTGGGTCGCACCTCTGGTGGGGCCAGTGCTGGATGTGGGATGCGGGCCCGGCCATTGGACCAAGTTCCTCGCGGACCAAGGGGCGGCGGTCGAAGGAATCGATTTGGTGCCGGCTTTCATCAAGCAAGCAGAAGCATCCTTCCCCGGCATCCCATTCCGTGTCGCCTCCCTCACGAGTCTCGGAGTTCCCGAAGGATATGCATCCGGCATCCTGGCTTGGTACTCGCTAATCCACTTTGAACCCGACCAGGTTCCCTCCGTTCTCCGGGAACTGGCACGGCGCCTGACTCCTGGCGGACTTCTCCTGCTAGGTCTGTTTGAAGGAGACGAAATCGCGAGATTTCCACATGCGGTGACGCCTGCGTACTCCTGGCCCGTGGGAGACCTCAGCAGGATCCTTAGTGCAGCCGGCTTCGAAACCATCTCCCATCAGCGACGAACTGATCCTGGTCATCGGCCGCACGCCGCTATCAGTGCACGCCTGAGCCATTCATAAGAGACAGCAACCGGAGGCATGCGGGCAGGCTAAAAGTAAACCGAAACTACAACAAGGCTTGGGCTGACCTGTAACCGGACAGGCGCCGGCCTGGGTCGAATCGGCCGTGGGCCAATCCTCGCGTGATGTGATCCAGTCAACAGAAACCCGTTCTGGCCGAATACTGCACCGGGACTCCGCTGAGCCCCTCAGATTCCCCGCCACGACGCGGATCCTGGGGGCATAGGACCCCTTGTGGGGGTGGATTTGCGGTGGGGGTTGGGTGGGTGTATTGTTTTCTAAGTCGCCGCGAGGGGAACAGCGAAGAGCTGGTTACCGCGGGCGGCCAAACCCCCTAATTCAAGACCAAATGNAAGACCAAATGTTGGTTGTTCTTTTGAGCGCCTTTGTTTGGTGGGGATGTGTTTTCTGCTGGTGTGGGTCCTGGAATATGGATTTGCATCGGGGCGGGAAACCGGGTAAGTTTGAAAAGTTGCTCCGGAGCGATCCACGGCCGATTGAATGGTTGTGGTGGTGCCGGGTGTGTCTGTTGTTTGAGAACTCAATAGTGTGCCAAGTTTGTTG
>NZ_JBTNDQ010000034.1:0-2511 GCF_054510915.1 Pseudarthrobacter arbutini
CCTTGTAGTTGTGACGGCGTGCCTTTTGAAGAATGAGCCTGCGAGTTAGTGTTACGTCGCGAGGTTAACCCGTGTGGGGAAGCCGTAGCGAAAGCGAGTCTGAATAGGGCGTTGCAGTGGCGTGATCTAGACCCGAAGCGAAGTGATCTACCCATGGCCAGGTTGAAGCGACGGTAAGACGTCGTGGAGGACCGAACCCACTTCAGTTGAAAATGGAGGGGATGAGCTGTGGGTAGGGGTGAAAGGCCAATCAAACTTCGTGATAGCTGGTTCTCCCCGAAATGCATTTAGGTGCAGCGTTGCGTGTTTCTTGCTGGAGGTAGAGCTACTGGATGGCTAATGGGCCCTACAAGGTTACTGACGTCAGCCAAACTCCGAATGCCGGTAAGTGAGAGCGCAGCAGTGAGACTGTGGGGGATAAGCTTCATAGTCGAGAGGGAAACAGCCCAGACCACCAACTAAGGCCCCTAAGCGTGTGCTAAGTGGGAAAGGATGTGGAGTTGCGAAGACAACCAGGAGGTTGGCTTAGAAGCAGCCATCCTTAAAAGAGTGCGTAATAGCTCACTGGTCAAGTGATTCCGCGCCGACAATGTAGCGGGGCTCAAGTACACCGCCGAAGTTGTGGATTTCAGATATTAGCTAAGCCGCCCCTTGTGGGTTGGTTCAGGCGTCTGGAGTGGTAGGGGAGCGTCGTGTGGGCAGTGAAGTCGCGGTGTAAACCAGCGGTGGAGCCTACACGAGTGAGAATGCAGGCATGAGTAGCGAAAGACGGGTGAGAAACCCGTCCGCCGAATGATCAAGGGTTCCAGGGTCAAGCTAATCTGCCCTGGGTAAGTCGGGACCTAAGGCGAGGCCGACAGGCGTAGTCGATGGACAACGGGTTGATATTCCCGTACCGGCGAAAAACCGTCCATGTTGAACAGGGGATACTAACCGCCCGATACCTGCCCGCCCACCCTTCGGGGTGATGTGGGTTTTGGTGGAGCGCGGGACCTGATCCTGGGAGGCAAGCGTATTAACAGGTGTGACGCAGGAAGGTAGCCAAGCCGGGCGATGGTTGTCCCGGTCTAAGGATGTAGGGCGAACGGTAGGCAAATCCGCCGTTCATGATGCCTGAGATCTGATGGGACCCCCTCACGGGGGGATTTGGTGATCCTATGCTGCCGAGAAAAGCATCGACGCGAGGTTTTAGCCGCCCGTACCCCAAACCGACACAGGTGATCAGGTAGAGAATACTAAGGCGATCGAGAGAATTATGGTTAAGGAACTCGGCAAAATGCCCCCGTAACTTCGGGAGAAGGGGGGCCCCAACCTTGAACACCACTTGCTGGTGGGAGGGGATCGGGGCCGCAGAGACCAGGGGGAAGCGACTGTTTACTAAAAACACAGGTCCGTGCGAAGTCGCAAGACGATGTATACGGACTGACTCCTGCCCGGTGCTGGAAGGTTAAGAGGACCGGTTAGCCTTACGGCGAAGCTGAGAATTCAAGCCCCAGTAAACGGCGGTGGTAACTATAACCATCCTAAGGTAGCGAAATTCCTTGTCGGGTAAGTTCCGACCTGCACGAATGGAGTAACGACTTCCCCGCTGTCTCAACCATAAACTCGGCGAAATTGCAGTACGAGTAAAGATGCTCGTTACGCGCAGCAGGACGGAAAGACCCCGAGACCTTTACTATAGTTTGGTATTGGTGTTCGGAGTGGCTTGTGTAGGATAGGTGGGAGACGTTGAAGCCCGGACGCCAGTTCGGGTGGAGTCATCGTTGAAATACCACTCTGGTCACTTTGGACATCTAACTTCGGCCCGTAATCCGGGTCAGGGACAGTGCCTGATGGGTAGTTTAACTGGGGCGGTTGCCTCCTAAAAAGTAACGGAGGCGCCCAAAGGTTCCCTCAGCCTGGTTGGCAATCAGGTGTCGAGTGTAAGTGCACAAGGGAGCTTGACTGTGAGAGAGACATCTCGAGCAGGGACGAAAGTCGGGACTAGTGATCCGGCGGTACATTGTGGAATGGCCGTCGCTCAACGGATAAAAGGTACCTCGGGGATAACAGGCTGATCTTGCCCAAGAGTCCATATCGACGGCATGGTTTGGCACCTCGATGTCGGCTCGTCGCATCCTGGGGCTGGAGTAGGTCCCAAGGGTTGGGCTGTTCGCCCATTAAAGCGGTACGCGAGCTGGGTTTAGAACGTCGTGAGACAGTTCGGTCCCTATCCGCTGCGCGCGCAGGAAATTTGAGAAGGGCTGTCCTTAGTACGAGAGGACCGGGACGGACGAACCTCTGGTGTGTCAGTTGTACTGCCAAGTGCACCGCTGATTAGCTACGTTCGGATGGGATAACCGCTGAAAGCATCTAAGCGGGAAGCTCGCTTCGAGATGAGATTTCCATACACCTTGTGTGTGAGAGGCCCCCAGCCAGACCACTGGGTTGATAGGCCGGATGTGGAAGCGAGGACTAACGACTCGTGAAGCTGACCGGTACTAATAGGCCGATAACTTACACCACACACCA
>NZ_JBTNDQ010000035.1:0-2251 GCF_054510915.1 Pseudarthrobacter arbutini
CGGAGAGTCGGTTTTTGATCGTGGTGATCGTGCATGTGATGGCCTTTGCTGCTGGGTGGGGGTGTGAGTGTGCCCCGGTGGCACGGGCTGGGAAGCCGCGTGCTACCGGGGCGGGTTGCTTCTGAGGGTGGGTCTATGTGCTGTCCCGGTCTGTCTGTCGGGTCTGGACGGTTGGGATGCTGCCTGTGTGGGTGCCGCCTTGGTTGGAGTCCGGGTCCGGACACGAATCAGCGCACTCGTGCTTTGTCACAAGGTCGAATTGAACGCCGCCGTGTTGTTCCACGCCAGTCCTGATGGCCCGTTCGACGACGGATGTGGCCAGGCGCCGTCGCAGGGACAGGGGATCGCGACGCAGGTCCTTGGCGAGGGCAAAGCAGAGCAGGAGCATGACGAGGATGAACGGTAGCGCTGCGACGATGGTGATGCGTTGCAGGCCGGCCAGGGCTTCCGAGGGTTCGTCGCCGCCGGCCAGCAGCATGACCGCCGCCACGGCGCCGGTGAGGCTGCCCCAGAAGATCACCACTCCGCGGCGGGGGTGCTCGGCGCCGTTGGAGCTGAGTGATCCCATCACGATGGAAGCGGCGTCGGCGCCGGTGACAAAGAAGATCGCGACCAGGACCATGGCCAGCACGATGACGCCGGCAGTAAGCCAGCCCGGCATGCCAAGGTTCTTGACCAGGTCGAAGAGTGCACCGTCGAAGTTGACGGAGGATACTCCGTCGGCCGTTGTTACCAGCCCGGGCGTGCCTGCCTTATCGGCTTCCTGCTGGACATGGAAAGCGGCTCCGCCGAAGATACCAAACCAGATAACGCTGACGACGCTGGGCACCAGCAGCACGCCGGTGACGAACTGGCGGATGGTGCGGCCGCGGCTGATGCGGGCAATAAACATGCCTACGAAGGGCGTCCAGGAGATCCACCAGGCCCAGTAGAAGATGGTCCAACTGGTCATCCAGCTCCGAAGGGCTTCATCGCCGACTGCTTCGGTCCGGGACGACATCTCGGCCAGGTCGCGGGCGTAGTCGCCGACGGCGGACGGGATCAGGTTGAGGATGAACAGGGTCGGACCGGCAATGAAAACGATGAGTGCGAGGACGACGGCCAGGACCATGTTGATGTTGGAGAGCCACTGGATGCCGCGGCTGATGCCGGAGACGGCCGAAGCGACGAAGCAGAAGGTCAGGACGGCGACGATCCCCACAAGCACGGGAGTGCCGACTTCGCCGAACCAGCCGTTGGAGGTCATGCCGCTGCCGATCTGCAGGGCGCCGAGGCCCAGGGAAGCGGCTGTGCCAAAGAGGGTAGCGAAAATGGCCAGGATGTTGATGAACTTCCCGAGCGGGCCTTCCACCATCCTGATGCCGAAAAGTGAGGTGAAGGCTGCGGAGACCAGTTGCCGGCGGCCGAGGCGGTAGGTGCCGTACGCCATGGCAATGCCGACCACTGCGTACATTGCCCAGGGGTGCAGGGTCCAGTGGAAGATCGAGGTGGCCATGGCCGTCTGGATCGCTGCGGGGGTGCGGCCGTCCACGGTTCCGGGCGGGGGAGAGATGTAGTGGTAGAGCGGTTCGGCTACACCGTAGAACATCAGTCCGATGCCCATGCCGGCGGCGAACATCATCGCGACCCAGGAGACGGTACGGAATTCGGGTTTCTCGCCGTCCTTGCCCAGCGGGATATTGCCGAACTTGCCCAGGGCCAGCCACAGAACGAACACTACGAACAGGGAAGCCAGGACCATAAAGAGCCAGCCGGTGTACTCCATGACCCAATTCAGGGCAACCGTGGAGGACGAGGCGAGGCTGTCCCGGCCGGCAAATCCCCAGATAACAAAGGCGATGGCTATGGCGCCAGTGATCCCGAAGGTGACTTTGTCGAGCGTAAGTTTGATATTCCGGCGTGCCGAAACGGCCTGCTCGGTTTTGGCATGACGCAGCTCTTCCAGGATCTGCTCGTACTCTTCGACGTCCGGCAGTGGTTCTGCGGCGCCGTCCTCCGGATCGAGGACAGCAGGGTTGGTGTCTACATCCTCGGAGACACTAAAGGCCGCTTTACTCCTCTTTCCACTTCCAGGTTCTTCGTTGCGGGGAGTTGCTGCCAAAGCGTTCTCGGCAGGCAACTCCTCGGGTGTATGGGATTTTAGATCACTATTTAGAGCCATGAGCGGTCCTTTGATCGGTGAGGCATGGGCCTACGGCAAAACATGGCCCTCGGGAATCAGGCCGGAAGGTTGGGGGGCCTCGTCCGATTC
>NZ_JBTNDQ010000036.1:0-1770 GCF_054510915.1 Pseudarthrobacter arbutini
GCAGCCCGGGAAGGATGGCTTGGCAGGCTGTCCTTCCCGGGCCGGCGGTGGTGGTGCTGATCAGGCCGGGGTCAGGATGTCGGCGTCGGTTGCGAAGTTCGGGTACTTGTTGGAGGCCTCGTCGGCGAGGATGGACCGGTACTGCTTGATGCCACCGAGGTAGAACATGACCGTGCGCTTCTTTCCGGGGATGTTGGCGCCAAAGATCCACGAGGCAGCCTGGGGGAAGAGCGTCTGGTGGGCGATATCCGAGCACGTCTCCGTCCAGTCGGCCTCAGTTTCGGATTTGGCCTCGATCCAGCCCGTGCCGGAGGTCGAGACGTGGCTGATGGTTTCGCTGATCCACTCGACCTGCGTCTCGATTGAGGGCGGAAGGTTGGTGAACGGCCCGTTCGGGCCCAGGATCATGAACATATTGGGGAAGCCACTGGTTGCCATGCCCAGATAGCTGGTTGGCCCGCCAGCCCAGTGCTCTTTCAACGTTTCGCCATCGCGGCCGCGGATATTGACGCGGACATAGTTGCCGTCCACGGCGTCGAAACCGGTCGCGCAGATCAGCACGTCCAGTTCATGCAGGGTGCCGTCGGCGGTGACGATGCCCTGTTCGGTCACCGACTCGATCGGGTTTTCCTTGACATTCACGAGGGAGACGTTTGAACGGTTAAACGTCTCGTAGAAGCCCGAATCGCACAACGGCCTGCGAGCGTACAGATCGGTCGGTGTCAGTTTCCGGCGCGTTTCGGGGTCCGTGACGATCTCGGCGATCTTGCGACGGATGAACTTCGCAGCCTCTTCGTTGGCGTCCTGGTCCGTGGCGATATCCGAGAAAGTCTCGAACATAAAGCGGAACCCCCCGCCTTCCTCCCAGGTCCGCTGGTAGATCCGTTCGCGTTCCTGGGGGGAAACACTGAACGTTGGAACGGCGCTCTCCTCGAAACCCATGGCCACTGACGAGTTCTTGACCTGCTCCCAGTTCGCCTCAAAGTTCTCCCGATGGGCACGGTGTTCCTGCGCCGTAAGCTGGCGGTTGCCTGCCGGCACGCTGTACTGCGGTGTGCGCTGGAAGGAGGTCAGATGGGCCGCTACCGGGGCTGTGGCGGTGATCACCTGATTACCGGTTGAACCGTTGCCGATAACACCCACCCGCTTGCCCGCGAGGTCCAGGTCCTCCGGCCAGGCACCCGTGTGGACCAGCCGGCCCGCGAAGGTCTCCATGCCGGGGAACTTCGGAAGATTGGTGGCCGAGAGCAGGCCGAGGCCCGTGACCAGAAAGCGGGACTGGAACGTAACGCCGCGGTCGGTCCGCACGGTCCAGGTGCCGGAGGCCTCGTCGAACTCAGCGTCAGTCATGCCAGTTTCAAGCCGGACATGCTCCCGCAGGCTATAGCGGTCCACGACGCCATTCAGGTACGCCAGGATCTCTGCCTGGGGCACGTACTTCGTGTTCCACGGAGTCTGTTCGTAAAGGTCGCGATCGAAAGAGTACTGGTAAACAAAACTCTCAGAATCCGAAAGCGCGCCCGGATACTTGTTCCAGAACCAAGTTCCCCCAACACCCCCGGCACGGTCAATCGCTACGGCGTCGAGACCGAGCTCGTTGCGCAGCTTATGCAGCATGTAGATACCACCGAAGCCTGCTCCAACAACGAGCGCATCGAGCTGATAGGTCTTCCCGGGGACGGCGTTGTCCATGATGTCTTCCTCCGACTTGTAGAGCACTGTGAGATAATTCACTTTGTAAACACCAGTCTGTGGTGGCAGAACCACGAC
>NZ_JBTNDQ010000037.1:0-1605 GCF_054510915.1 Pseudarthrobacter arbutini
TTTCAAATTTTGTGCAGCCATTTTATCCTGTTATTTCCGGGGTTGGTGGTTGTGTCTGTTTTACTTCAACGGAGAGTTTGATCCTGGCTCAGGATGAACGCTGGCGGCGTGCTTAACACATGCAAGTCGAACGATGAACCTCACTTGTGGGGGGATTAGTGGCGAACGGGTGAGTAACACGTGAGTAACCTGCCCTTAACTCTGGGATAAGCCTGGGAAACTGGGTCTAATACCGGATATGACTCCTCATCGCATGGTGGGGGGTGGAAAGCTTTATTGTGGTTTTGGATGGACTCGCGGCCTATCAGCTTGTTGGTGAGGTAATGGCTCACCAAGGCGACGACGGGTAGCCGGCCTGAGAGGGTGACCGGCCACACTGGGACTGAGACACGGCCCAGACTCCTACGGGAGGCAGCAGTGGGGAATATTGCACAATGGGCGAAAGCCTGATGCAGCGACGCCGCGTGAGGGATGACGGCCTTCGGGTTGTAAACCTCTTTCAGTAGGGAAGAAGCGAAAGTGACGGTACCTGCAGAAGAAGCGCCGGCTAACTACGTGCCAGCAGCCGCGGTAATACGTAGGGCGCAAGCGTTATCCGGAATTATTGGGCGTAAAGAGCTCGTAGGCGGTTTGTCGCGTCTGCCGTGAAAGTCCGGGGCTCAACTCCGGATCTGCGGTGGGTACGGGCAGACTAGAGTGATGTAGGGGAGACTGGAATTCCTGGTGTAGCGGTGAAATGCGCAGATATCAGGAGGAACACCGATGGCGAAGGCAGGTCTCTGGGCATTAACTGACGCTGAGGAGCGAAAGCATGGGGAGCGAACAGGATTAGATACCCTGGTAGTCCATGCCGTAAACGTTGGGCACTAGGTGTGGGGGACATTCCACGTTTTCCGCGCCGTAGCTAACGCATTAAGTGCCCCGCCTGGGGAGTACGGCCGCAAGGCTAAAACTCAAAGGAATTGACGGGGGCCCGCACAAGCGGCGGAGCATGCGGATTAATTCGATGCAACGCGAAGAACCTTACCAAGGCTTGACATGAACCGGAAATACCTGGAAACAGGTGCCCCGCTTGCGGTCGGTTTACAGGTGGTGCATGGTTGTCGTCAGCTCGTGTCGTGAGATGTTGGGTTAAGTCCCGCAACGAGCGCAACCCTCGTTCTATGTTGCCAGCGCGTTATGGCGGGGACTCATAGGAGACTGCCGGGGTCAACTCGGAGGAAGGTGGGGACGACGTCAAATCATCATGCCCCTTATGTCTTGGGCTTCACGCATGCTACAATGGCCGGTACAAAGGGTTGCGATACTGTGAGGTGGAGCTAATCCCAAAAAGCCGGTCTCAGTTCGGATTGGGGTCTGCAACTCGACCCCATGAAGTCGGAGTCGCTAGTAATCGCAGATCAGCAACGCTGCGGTGAATACGTTCCCGGGCCTTGTACACACCGCCCGTCAAGTCACGAAAGTTGGTAACACCCGAAGCCGGTGGCCTAACCCCTTGTGGGAGGGAGCTGTCGAAGGTGGGACTGGCGATTGGGACTAAGTCGTAACAAGGTAGCCGTACCGGAAGGTGCGGCTGGATCACCTCCTTTCTAAGGAGCACCTACA
>NZ_JBTNDQ010000038.1:0-1358 GCF_054510915.1 Pseudarthrobacter arbutini
CTGAACCGTCCCGGGAATCATGCCGCCTGTTTGTTGGCGGCGTCGTCGGGTAACGAGCCGGTTTGTAGATCATAATATGTCTGCTCATATTCCTCTGGCGTCTGGTGATCCAGGGCGGAGTGCAGGCGTTCGTTGTTGTACCAGTGGACCCACTCGAAGACGATCTCCATCACGTCGGTTTCGGTCTTCAACGCCCCGGCACGGAACGGTGAATCCTTCGCGACGGCCTCGTTCTTGAACAGCCCCATCACGGTCTCGGCGGCTGCATTGTCATAGGCATCACCCACGCTGCCAATGGACGGCTGCAGGCCCTCAAGGGCCAGGGTGTCCGTGTAACGGATCGAGGTGTACTGGCTTCCCGCATCTGAGTGGTGAATCAGTCCCGGCGGTGCCGGGCGGCCGGTGTGTTCGCGCCGCCACAGGGCCATCCTCAGGCAGTGTTCGACGAACGCGGTGTCCTTGACGGTTGAGGTTTCCCAGCCGACGATCGCCCGGGAGTACAGGTCGATGACCAGGGCGACGTAGACGAATCCGGAGTAGACCGGGACGTAGGTGAAATCAGTCACCCAGACCTGGTTCGGGGCCGGGGCGGTGAAGTCCCGGTTCAGCAGGTCGCCGGCGCGGCGGCCGTCCTTGCCGGGGATGGTGGTGCGGGTCCTGCGGCCTCTGATGAGGCCGTTCATGCCCTCTTCGCGCATGAGCCGGTCCACTGTGTGTTTGGAGGCTTCCGGGAAGCCGTTCCGGCGCAGCCACTGCGTCATTTTTCGCCGCCCGTAGATGATCTCGGGCCGGGGGCGTCCCTTCGCATCGGGGACTTTCAAGGCCCGGAGTGCATCGGTGATGCGGGCGTCTTCGATGGTGCGCAGGGCTGGCAGGCGTTTCTTCCACGCCCGGTAGGTTCGTGCGGCGACCTGCACGCCCTGCTCCCGCAGGACGGCACAGATCGACTCGACCGCATGACCTTCAGCCCGCATTTCGTCGATGAATCGACAGATCAGCGGCGGCGAGGGTCGAGTTCCCTCGCGAAGAAAATCGAGGCCTGTTTGAGGATCTCGTTGGACTCTTTCAAGTCCCTCACCTCAGCCCGGAGCCGTTTGATTTCTTCCAGCTCGTCACTGCTTGGTCCGGTCTTCTCCCCGGCATCGACCTGGGCCTGGACAACCCAGCGGCGCAGCGATTCAGGGCCGACCCCGAGCTTCGGGGCCAGTGCCTTGCAGGCAGCATAGACAGACGGGTATTCGGACAACCGATCCAAGGTCATGCGCACTGCACGGTCACGGACTTCGGGCGGAAACTGCTTGGGCATAATCACTATCTTTCTCACAGAAGATAGCGGCATCAAACCCGGGACGGTTCAG
>NZ_JBTNDQ010000039.1:0-1358 GCF_054510915.1 Pseudarthrobacter arbutini
CCCGGGGAATCATGTCAAGATGCGCGCGTAGCATTCTTCGTGGAATCATTCCGAAGTGCGCGCGTGGCGGGCTTGGGTTTGGCGGCTTGTTTGCTGGTCGTGAGCGTTAGTAACTCGGCCGCGAGTGCCTGGATCTGTCGTTGGATGGCTGCCGGGTTCAGCGGCTGGTTTTCCCGGGTGAGTCTGGTCTTGACCGTTTGGCGGACCGTGCCCTTGTCGGCCAGGATCCGATGGTATGGCGTGGCGGGCAGGTCGTACTTTTTCGTGGTCTTAGCGCCGTTGCGCTCCTTGAAGACGAGTTTCTGCTGGGGACCGAAATGGTTCGTCAGCAGCCGCTGCAGCTCCCAGATGCGGTTCAGCAGATCGAGCTCACCGGGGGTGTCGTAGCGGTGGTACCCGACGGTCTGACGGACGATGTGCCAGTTCTTCTGCTCCACGTGGGCGCCGTCGTTCTTGTTCCCTGACCGGGACCGGGTGAACGTCAGTTGCTCCTGCTCGCACCAGTGGAACAGCCCCCAGTTGATGAACTCGGACCCGTTGTCCGAATCGATGCCCAGAATGGGAAAGGGGAACTTCGCGGTCGCCTCTTTGATCGCGGCGAACACCCACTTCTGCGCCTTGTTCCGCACCGACACGGTCTCCGTCCAGCCCGTCGCGATGTCAGTGATATCCAGGGTGAAACAGAACTCGCCCCGGGAATTTCCGCCCTCATGACCGACCAGATCGATCTCCACGAAACCGGGTCTGGCCTCATCCCATTCGGCCCAGGTCCGCATTGGGATCGAGTCCTTCAGCAGCGTTCCCGGCTTGGTATGGGACCGGCCCCGCGGATCCAGTTTGGCCCGGTCCGCCTTGAGCCGGCGGTCAATCGTCGCCGGCGCTATCCGCAACAGCAGCGCCGCCGTCCCATCATCAATATCCAGTTCCTCGAACCGGCGCAGCCGCGGGACCAGATCAGGCAGAGCCGCCGCCAGCAGCCGCCCGCACGGCGTGCCCTGCACGGCCCAGCAGAACCGCAGCGCCTCAATGACGGCCTCGTCATAGACCAGCGGCCTCGGCGGCCGCGGACGGACAACCCTGACCCTCAGGACCAGGCCAAGCGCCTTGCGGGCATGATTACGGTGCCAGCCCGTCACCGCGCAGATCTGATCCAGGACCTCACCCTTCCTGGCCTTGGAAGCACGCCGGTATTCCGTGGCCAGAACCTTCGTGACAGCCCTGCGTTCGCTCATCGTCAGCTCCATAGCAGCAGCCCTACCCCCACCGGCGAACCGGCAGCCGCAGACACCCCGCTACGCGCGCATTACCAAATGATTCTTCGATACCCACTACGCGCGCATCTTCCATGAGTCAACGCG
>NZ_JBTNDQ010000004.1:0-260900 GCF_054510915.1 Pseudarthrobacter arbutini
TGGCCGTGAAGGAGGCAACGGGCGGTGGTGCCGGGCTGACCGTGATGGTCGAGGTGGTTGAACTTGAGCCTGTGCTGTTGGTGGCGGTCAGGGTGGCGGTGTAGGTTCCAGCGGCGGTGTAGGTATGGGCTGGGTTCTGCGCGGTGGACGTGTCGCCGTCGCCGAAGGCCCAGGACCACGACGTCGGCGAGTCGGTGGAGGTATCGGTGAAGGCCACGTCCAGGGGCGCGGTGCCGGAAGTGGGGGTGGCCGTGAAGGAGGCAACGGGCGNCGTGAAGGAGGCAACGGGCGCCCGGTCGTAAAAGTGCCAGTACCGGCTGGTGGCGTTCACATCGGCGAGCACCAGCAGACCGCTGTTGGCCGTGCCCCGCGCCGCGCTGTTGAGGTTCTGCTTCGTTGACGTCACGTTGTGGACATACTGGTCGGCGTCCACGATACGAGCCGTCTTCGTCGCGGTGGTGAAGTTGATGTTGTCCAGCGGCGAGGACTTCTCGTAGATCGCACCCCCCGAGTTAGAGCAGACACCAGCGTTCGTCGTGCCATTCGGCTTCGGATAGGTGGCGAAGGTTCGCAGTCTCTGCGTGCTCTCATCAATCAGGACGATCACCCGGTTCGGGCACTCCGACACAGTCGCGATCGTGTGCGCTGACCACGTCGTGCCATTCAATGCCAACAGCTGGATCAGCGGCTGCGGAGCCGACGTGAACGACGTCTTGACAGCGGCGAAAACCCGACCGCCCGAGGAGTCCAGCCACTTCAAATTCATGTGGTCGTCACCGCTGGCCGGCCCCGACACCGCCGCCACAGGTTCGCTCCAGTCGGTGTTCGACGCTCCATCGACGTGGGAGCTCCAGTACATGCCGTCGGTGGCGTTACCGACCTGCCGGCTCCACATCAGACCCATCTTGCCGGGTCCGAATGCGATCACGGCCGAGGTGTCGTCCACAGACACGTTACTCAACGACGCAGGATGCGGGAACGGCGTGCCCCATGTTGTGCCGTCCGTGCCAGTCACGTTCAGATAGATCTTGTTCCCCTGCTGCCACGTGGCCCACACCCGACCCGTCGAGTCCTTATCGATGGTCAGGACCTCAACGCGGTAGTTGTTGATGTTTGTAGGACTCTGCGCCAGCAGCGAGTACGTCTTGGTACTCGAGTTGTAGCTGTAGCGCCGCATCGTCGTCGGGAAGTTCGGCTCAGCCGGCACACCGTCGGCGACGAACCGATGGCTCGCCACATACAACGTCGTCCCGTCCCACAACACGTCATGATGAGTGCTCGCCCGCGGGTCCGTCGCCACACCCGTATCGACCCACGAACTCGACGCGGCATTGAACCGGAAGATATGAAAATCCGAGCTGGCAGTGTCCCACAGGTTCCCCCACCAGAGCCCGTCGTTGAACCACAACGCACTCGCCGCCCGCTTCGTACCCGTCGGCGTCCCCGTCCCCGAATGCGACGGACCCTCAACCCCAACATCACCCTCAGCAGCCGACGCCGCAACCGGCACCACCAGAACACCACCCAGCGCAAGCAGCAGCGCTGTCAGCAGTGCAGGGAGCCGCAGACTCCGCGACCCGCGTAGACGAAGACCAGCCGAGCGACCACCTCCCCGCTTTACGCCAAGCCAGGAGGTCCTGCGACCTCTACCACGCCCGCCCATGTGGGGAAATGCATCGTCCAGTAACGTTGCTCCCCGGAGCTGAACGTCGATCCTCCGGGCGAATGCCGTGATGAACGCGAGCAGGGTCCTTCTCATGGTCTCTTTCCGGCGGATAGTGGATTCTTCGGTTGCCGCCGCTGTCACCGGCGACGGGCATCAGGTTCTGTGAAATTCTTCTCTCTTCGATTTTTGTCAGGCGTCGCGGCAGGCGTCTGGTCAGTGTATGCCCGGGTCAGGAGGCCAACCAGCGTGGTGAGGGGCTGCCGTGTACTCGTATTTCTCGCATGCGCTACCCGTCTTTCAGCCCGGACTACGCGGCTTTTACTACGGTGCGGAACGCGTACCTGCGTCTGCGTCCGTGCCCGACCCCGACGTTGGAACGAAGTTCCAGTCGAAAGACCCGTCGTCTCGGAGTGTCATCCGAAGGAACCCGTGGGTGTCGCTGAACCGCTTCACGATGTACGGCGGACGGCTAGTGAAGGGACGGAGATCGATACCTCCCGTGGAAACCTGGAACGCTGTCATCCCGTCACTGACGCACTGGTCAGCGTTGTTCACCGGACATGACCGTTCGTAGTTGTGCTGTGACCCTGACAGGGTCAGACGGACCCGGTGCTTCCACATCACGTCGATCCACGGCTTGTGGTCAGCGGCCCGCTCATGTTCGTTCGTGTTCGACGTGAAGTATGGTTCGTGGTATGCGACTGCCAGGTGCTTACCCGCCGCCTTAGCAGCAGCGAGGTCGTTGTCGAGCCACGTCGTCAACGCCCGAGCCTGCGTGGGGTTGTACCGCCAGTGCGCCGACGACAGGAACGCGAAGTGCCAGTTCCCGAAGTCCTTCGAGTACGGTTCCCCGTTCCCGATGAACCCACGCTGTTGGTTGATCGCAGCCTTCGCCGCAGACCCCGGGCATTGGCCATTCATGAACTTGCCGAGGTCTTCGTTGCGGCCGGGTTGCCAGTCGTGGTTGGGGGCGGACACCCAGTACAACTTGGGCATCGTGCCACCCCACAACGGCGTCCAGTAGTTCACGTAGTCATCGCAGTACGCCGTGTCGTACTGGAAGTCCCCGAGCCCTAGGAACGCGTCAATGTCGTTGTTCTGAACGAGCCGGGTGATCGCCGCACCGTTCCGACCGGACGGGCTATCAGGCGCATAGTTCTTGACGCCGTTCATGTCACCGACAGCAGCGATCCGAACATCAGGCGGCTCCGGAGCGCTGGTGCAACCCGCGACAGAGACCGCCAGAAGGACCGCGGCGGTTGTGGCCACCTTCCGGAAGGATCTGAAACGAGTGAGCGCTGACTTCATCCGATAACCCTCAGATGTGTCGGTACCCGAGGTACTCGGTGACCTCGAGGACGGAGCCGGGCGGTGGAGGCGCGTCCGGGTTCCACGTCCTGCTGGAGATGCCTCCTGTGATGAAGGTGCCCAGATGGTCTCCGTCCAGAAGGAGCGCGCCGTCCGGTGCCAGCACCCGGAGGCCGGTGATGTCCTCACCCTTGCTGCTGACGACGAACGACCCGTCATCCGCGGTGATCTGCAGTTCGTGACCGGCGAGTTCCGGGGTGCTGACGGGGCCGGGTTGGAACGGCACGCGGCTGGTGCGGAGGATGTTCTCTGCGAGCACCCGGAAATCGATAACGAGTGAGGTGAGACCGCCGTCGGCGGCCAAACCCCAGTAACACGGGTAGGTCCCGTCGCCGTACCCGCTCGAGACCATGACCGCGTCCACCACCTCGCCGGCGAGGCCGAACATTGTGCCCGGCGTCTCCATGAGCCGTTCCACGTGCTCTTGAAACATCGCCTCGACGCGCTGGGCCTGACACTTGACCAGCGATCCGACGTCGAGGAGGGCGACGTTTCCGGCATCGACCCCTACTCCGTGCGTACCGTCGGTGAACTCGGCGGGGTGCCAGCTGACCGCCGGCGCCTCGGAGAGCAGCAGCCGTACTGCGACCGTCACGTCCGCCGCCGTGGCGACTTCGACGGCATACGTCCCCGGCATGATCCGCCGCGCCAAGGGGACGAAGTGTGCGTCAACCGAACCCAAGTCCAAGACCGTGAGCACGCCGGAGGCGCAGGTGAGCTTGCCAAGGTGAAGGACCTCGAGCGGCGCCGGTTCGCCAAACATTGCGACCACCCGGCCCGCCGTAAACAATCCCGGTATGTCGAGCTCCAGATGGGCTGGCAGGTCGGGAAGGGCGGCTTCGGGTGTTGCACTCTGCAAGAGTGCCTCGGCCTGTGCCGGATCGATCAACGGTGTGCCGGGCGGGTCGAGGAAGGTCGAGAGATGGGAGATCCGCCAGCCGTCGTCGCCTCGCAGCAGCTGGTACTCGTAGTAGAAGGTGGTGTTCCCTGCCGTTTGGATGACCGAGCGGACCGTCGCCGTGTCCTCGTCGACCTCGACGTCGGTGATCTGCTCGGCGGACGGGTCGTGCGCGGGACTGGAAGACAACGCACCTTCCTGGCCGGAGCGGACTCCCGGGGTGCAATGGGTCGCGACCAGGTCCGCCAACTCGGCGTCCCAGGCTTCGAACACCCCAGGGTCGAAAGCGAACATGCCCGGCGATTTGCCTGACCGCTGCCACCTCGTGTGGAAATCGGCCACGAAGGCCTCGATCCTGCCGCGTACCTCGTCCTGAGTCATGCGGCACATCCTACCGCCCCACGGTGACCCCTCGTCCTAAGCCATGGGGCAGTGTCCTCTCCATGCGGAGTGTTCGTACAGGGGGTTCAGGTTCAGGACGGACTGCACTACCTTTCTCGTATGGCCATGGGCAAGCAAGGGTGCTCTGACCCCCTACAGGAATTTCTACTCAGAAGGAGTGGGATAGGTCATGAATCAACGATCCAAAATATTCTTTGCTCTCGTCGTCCTGTTGCTTGTTGTTGGCGGGGCGGCACTTTTTGTCTTCGACAACACAAAAAGGAGCAGGGCCGCGGAGTACGATCCGCAGATCAACCCGGCCGATTTCACCACCAAAATTACCAATCAATATTTCGCCCTCCCCGTCGGCAAGAAAATGACTTACGAAACGACCGAGCAAGGACGCGTCACCGAGAGGATTGAAATCGAAATCCTGCAGGAGACCAAGACCATAGAGGGCGTTGAGACGGCCATCTACCTGGACAAGGAATACAAGAACGGGCAGCTCGTAGAGGAAACCCGGGATTACCTGGCGCAACACAAGAACGGTGACGTGTGGTACTTCGGCGAGGACGTGAACAACTATTGGTACGGGATGTTGCTGGACCACGCCGGCAGCTTTGTGCACGGAAAAGATGGCGCAAAAGCCGGCATCTGGATGAAGGCCGAGCAGCGCACCGGCGATTCCTATAGGCAGGAATTTTACGTTGGTCATGCAGAAGACATGCGGGACACCGTCGCTACCGGCGAGACCGTCTCCACGAAAACCCGCACCTACACCGACTGCATCAAGGTTTATGACTGGACGCCGCTTGAAAAGAATTCCCGGGAGCATAAATATCACTGCCCCGAGGTCGGTGCGCTCGTCCTGACCGAGGACCTGCAGACCGGAAAACGGTCAGAACTCGTGAATGTTGTCCAGCCCTAGCCTTCCAACAGCAGGTCCTACGCCCGCGGCACCAGGCCCGGCACTCCGTCCTGGATGGCGTAGGAGGCTTTCGTGCTGACGGGGGATCCCGGCGTCGTGACGTAGTCCAGGACCCGGAAGTCGGCGGTGAGTGCGTCCTTGGTGATCGTGGTGTTCACATAGCCGCGGTTGTCGTTGTAGAACTTCAGGTGCGGGTTCCAGGCCATCACGGGATCCACCGTTGAACCGGTGCCGTTGCCGGTGGAGGTGATGGACGTGCAGACGAGTTCGGAGCCGACTACGGGGAAGGCCGGGTCCTTGTAGTCGACCTTGATGTCGTTGGCCCAGTTGCGGTGCACGTCGCCGGTGAGGACCACGGCGTTGCGGACGTTCGCGTCCACCCAGCCCTGGGTGATGCGGCGGCGGGAGGCGGCGTAGCCGTCCCACCCGTCCATGGAGACGTCGTCGATTTCCGGGGCCTGGTTGCGGTCCTTTTCGGCGAAGAATACCTGCTGGCCCAGGATGTCCCAGCGCTGGGTGGAGTTCTTGAAGCCGTCCAGCAGCCACTTCTCCTGCTCGGCGCCGGTGATGGTGCGGTCCTCGGCGAGACGTTCCGCCACGTTCTTCTTCCAGCCGTCCCCGGCGAGCTGGTCGTCCCGGTACTGCCGGGTATCCATCATGTGGAAGTTCGCCAGCTGGCCCCACTGGATGGTGCGGTAGACCTTCATGTCGAACCCGGCCGGCACGGACGAGGGCCGCAGCGGCATGTTCTCGTAGTACGCCTGGAACGCGGCGGTCCGGCGCTGCCGGAAATGCTCGGTGGTGTCGTTGAGCTGGCTGGCGTCCTTGTTCTCCGGGATCTCGTCCGCCCAGTTGTTGTCCACCTCGTGGTCATCCCACACCACCAGCCACGGCGCGATCGCGTGCGCGGCCTGCAGGTCGGCGTCGGACTTGTACTGCGCGTGGCGCTGCCGGTAACCGGCCAGGCTGGACGTCTCGGGACCCTGGTGGTCGCGCGGGTTGCCGCCGCCGATCACGTAGCTGCCCTTCTTGTACTCGTACATGTAGTCACCGAGGTGCAGCACCAGGTCCGGGTGGTCCTGGGCCAGCCGCGAGTAGGCGGTGAAGTAGCCGTGCTCGTACTGCGAGCAGCTGGCAAACGCCATGGCCAGCGCCGCAGGCGTCTCGTGCGGCGCCGGGCTGGTGAGGGTGCGGCCCACAGCGCTGACGTGCCAGCCGGTGCGGAACCGGTAGAAGTACTCGCGACCCGGGCGGAGGCCCTTGAGTTCGACGTGGACGGAGTGGGCGGTTTCGATCCTGGCCTGCTCGACGCCGCGGGCTACTACGGTGCGCATGCCGGCGTCTTCAGCCACTTCCCACGCCACCGCGACGTTGCGGGAAGGCATGCCGCCCAGGCCGTCCTCGGCGATGGGGTCCAGTGCCAGCCGGGTCCAGATCACGAAGCCGTCCGGCCACGGCTCGCCGGAGGCGATACCCAGCAGGAACGGATCGGTGCGGAGACCGGCGTCGTCCGCTGTGGAAGTGGCGACGGCGGCACCCGGCCAGGCGGCGACGAGCCCGGCCCCGAGGCCGGCGGAAAGGAGGGATCTGCGTGAAATGTTGTCCATGTGTTCGACCGTACGGAGGCCGGTTGGACAGGTTGTAAGGGCGGCGTGAATGCGTGGTTAACTGCGTGACAAAAGCTGTCGATTTGGAGCAGTTTCTACTTGCTGGAGTTCAGCGCGTCGAACTGCTCCTGCCAAAGGGCCAACTCCTCATCGACGTATCGCCTGTGGGCAGGAGTCCATTTGGGCCAGATGTCGGACGAGGCCGGGGCTGGTGCGGGCCGCGGTGCCCGGTCTCGAACCGGAGGTGCTGCCCGGGGCGGAGCCGGGTCCGGGACGGGGCGTTGGACCCGGGGTGGGTCCCGTCTGGCGCTGGTAACTTTCTTCTGACTGGGCCGGGGCTTCAGGCCCAAAATCCAGAACGCCAGACTGGACAGGGCCCAGAGAATGCTGGCCAGGACCAGCACGACAAGTAGGAAGGCAATCCAGAGCAGGAGTCCGATGGCTGGGAAGACCAACATGGTCCATTTTAGCGTCCGGACCCTCGATTGGATCAGGTCTCTGCTGTACTTGATTCCGCCAGGATCCGGCAGGTCTGCACCGAAGCAAGTCGGTTGTGGGCAACGTGCAACACGCGTAGTCGACAACACCAACCCTGCGATGCCCCGCATCACGTAGGCCGGGGAAGTAGAGCACCGTGGGCACCAGGCCGGCCTCCTAGGCCGGTGAGGTCTCGCCAGATGGCCGTGGTGCCGAAGGTGACCTGAAGTCCGGTACTCATGCCGAGTCGGTAGCCGGTTTGCAGATGGCCGGAATCAGGGCCGGGATTCTGCGGGTCCTCTATCAACGAGGTGGTAACCCTTACGACGACGCTTCACGCTTCCTGTGTGTTCCCAAAGCTTTGTTCCGGGGGCTGTTCGGAACACGATGCTCCGGCGTTCGAGCGCGAAGTTCACCGAAAGTCCCAGCAGGCCAGGGCATGGACTTCGGTTCCGAATGCAGCGGCAAGGCGCTGTCCTTGTATGAGCGCTTCAATTGATGCTGGCGAAGCCCGCCGACAATTACTTGGGCCCTGTTTTTCTCCGGGCCTGCTCTCACTGATATCCCTTAGTGCCGTCTCGTAGTTGAGAGGTTTCGCCAGTGAAGGACTCCGGCGGCGATGATGAGCGGAACATGGATTGCCGGGAGGTTTCTCGCCAGCCAGTGCGGAAGGTAGATGTCGGTGACGGATCCTGTGCTGTCTCCCAGGTTTCGGGCGACCGCGGTCAGGGGGCAGCGAAATCCGTTGGCCGCAAACACTAACGTTTCCAGTGCCACGACAGTGGCAGCCAGCCCGGCCCGCCGATCCGACTGTCCCCGGATGCCGGCGTACAGGACGTAGAGCATGCAGGCCTCGATGGTGAACCACGCGAGCGTGTGAAAAGCCTTCACTGCTTTGAGTAGCTTGCCGCGTTCCCCCATGCTCGTCATTGCCGTCCGCTGGGCAGTGCGGCGACGTTGTACTCGATCGAGTCGAGGACGAAACGCAGGTAGGAATAGTCTCCGGCGGGGGCATGCCAGATCCCCTCGCCGCGCTCCATGAGCCGGTGCGGACCGAACTGTCGATAGTCACTCAGTGGGGTGGACCACCGCATCCTGGTGAACGACTTTCCGTCCGCCGACGCCGCGCCGCGTCCGTCAGCAGCAAAATCTATCAGCTCACCGTGATCACTGAACGAGAGGACCGCACTGACGGTGTGGCTACCGTTCGTGAAGGATGCACTGACGGTGTGCGGATTGATCTCGCGCCACTGGATCCCTGGACTGACCAGCGCGCCTGGCGCGAACACGCACAGGTCATTGAACAGCGTCACCGTCTCGGCCTCGTCCATTTCCGGGCCTTTGGCGTCGACCACGGTTACGGCTGAGGCGAGTTTCACCCGCATGGTTGCGGACGGCCCGACGAACCGGTGGAACGCCTGGAACGGGATGCCGGCCCGTGAGGCGTCCATGAGGAAGAGGCGTGATGGCCGGTCGTAGAAGTTGCTTTGCCGTCCCGTGAAGGGCATCCAGGGCGCCGACGGTCCGCTACGGATCTGCCCGTGATAGCGGGCAGAGAAGTTCTGAACCTTCGGAAGGCCTATAGCGCCGCTGAGACGAACATAGCGTTGCACTACGGTGGGGAGCCGCGAGAGATCGGTCTCGGTGAGTACCGGGGACTCGACGGCGCGGGCCAGTCCCTGTGAGATGTCGCGGTCGTATTCGGCGCGGAAGCTCCGGGGCCCTTCCGAGAGGTAGCCGTATACGACGCCGACGAGCACGATGACGTTGGCAATCGTCCCGTAGGCGGCGTCGACCCAGGACGCAATGATCACGATCTGGGAGACGACGATGCCCCCGGCGCCGAACACCCACCATCGTCCCGGCAGGGCGAAGATGGAAACCGAGGCGGCCAGGAAAAGTGTCGCCGCCAATAACCAGAGAACACCCAACAGCAAAGGTATCTGCTGCGTCAGTTGCGGAACGTCGCCGAACCCCAAACCCTTGACAGCGCCGAGCAGATGGATGAGCGCGTGCAAGCCGAGGAAGGCCGCGAAGACTATTTTCACGACAGCGGACCTACCCGCACGGGAGGGAAAGTCACGAGCACGCTTGGACTGTGACACGGGCGGCCTCCTAACGTTCACATGAGCGGCTGGCTAAGAAACGTTCAACGGAGACATCAATCCGGCGGTGCGGTCAGCCCCGGCCACGTAGACGAGGGAACGAAGGGCGATAAAGGATGCCGTGCTGTCGCGTGCATCCAACGCGTCAACGCTGATGCTCCGAGCGTACTCCCCCTGTCCAGAGCAGGCCGGGAGTTTCCCGCAATAACAGCGGTCCCCGGGGAGGTGGTCCAGCACATGCGCGTGCTCGAATTGGACGCGGCCCGAGGCAGCGGGCGGGGACGCCGCCGCCGGCGGCCACCTCTACCGTGACCCCGGCGTCCCGGAACTTCTGCACCTCAGCCGGGGCGGCGCCGTCGTCCGTCACCAGGGTCCGCGGCAGCGCGAGCCGGGCCCGCGCGTGGAATGGCCGCAGGCCCAGCTTGGAGGAGTCCGCCAGGACATTTCCTGCATGGTGTTGATGCCCGGCGTCGTCACGGACAACCGGTCAAAACCCCGCAGTTCGTGGGCCAGGGCACCCACGGTGGAGCCGGCGTCGAGCAGGATGTTCTCTCCGGGCCGGATCACGGACGCCGCCCAGCGGGCGATGGCGTGCTTCTGCTCGAACGCCTCGCCGGTGCGCTGCCGCAGCGATGCTTCCGGGTGTGCGCCCAGCGCCATGGCGCCGCCGTACGTGCGGGCCAGCCGGCCCTGCCCGTTCAGGAGCGCCAGGTCGCGACTGGAACAACAGAGGCGGGGCGGTCAGCAGAAATGCTGTCCGCCTCGCCCAGCACGCGGAAGTCGGCGGTGAGGGCGTCCTTGGTGATCTTTGTGTTCACGTACCCGAGGTTGTCCTTTATCTGCGTGACAAGAACTGTCGTTGGGTTTCTAAAGGGTCGGTTTCGATGGGTTTGACCATCGGCGTCTTACAGCGCCTGTTGCTCTGCGAGTTTGGCGAGTTGCCTCGTGACGGTGCCCCACCCGTCATAGAAGCCCATCTCTTCATGCATGTTTCGATCTGCGTTGTTGCGGTGCATCACGTTGGCGACGTATTCGGTACCTTCCGGGTGGTCCGTCAGCGTGATGATCGCGGTCATGAATGGCTCTTCAGCCGGTCGCCAGCCACCGACCAGGGAATTCGTGAAGACGATTCGCTCGAGTTCATCGATTGCGAGAAAGCACCCCCTCATGTGCGGCATGAACTCGCCGTCGTTTTCGCTGATCTGGGTGAGGAATGATCCACCGGGCCGGAGATCCATTTCCAGGACCTTGCAGGCGGCAGGTGCGGGCACCCACCATTGCTCGAAGCTCGCCCTGTCCGTCCAGGCCCCCCAAACGACGGAGCGGGGCGCGCTGATGATTCGCGAAATTGTCAGATCGAGATCCGGGTGTGTGGCTGAGTTCATTGTTCCTGTTCCTTTTCATGGGTGGTGGTGACGAAGTGCTCGAGCCGGTCAGTGCGGCCTTCCCAGATGTCGCGTTGTTCGGACAGCCATGCCTCGACCACGGCGAACGATTTCTTCTCGATGACGCAAGTGCGCACCCGACCCTCCTTGCGCGTCTGGATCCATCCGCTCTCCTCAAGAAAGTGGATGTGCTTCATGAACGAGGGCAACGCCATATCGAAAGGCTTCGCCAGCTCGCTGATGCTTGCAGGGCCTTGACCCAGCCGCCCCAGCACGGCACGGCGAGTGGGGTCGGCCAGCGCCTGGAAGACGCCATTCAGCTGCGGATACTTAGCCATAAGGCAAAGTATCACGGGGGAACACTAAGTGCAATGGCTAAGTGATTCAGGGAATGTGTCGGGCTCGGTTTCGGAAGGCTCAACCACCGGCCGGCGTGCTATTCCACTGCCCGCTGCTATCCCGCAATTTTTCTTCTATGACCTACTACCGCAGCATCAATCCGGCCACCGGCGAAGCCGTTGCCGAATATCCCCGCCAGCGCGGAACAAATCTCCGCGTCGCTGGACTCGGCCCACGCGGCATTGGGCGGCTCCAAGCTGGAGCAGCTCCAAACCAACATCGCCGCGGCCGCGCAGGGCCCGCTGCCGGCGGACGTGGTGGCCGCCTGTGACGCGGTCGCCGCTGGAATCCGCGGGCCCATGCCCAACTACAACCGATAGCCTGACCGCTCCACCAACTGAAGAGGAGTCTGCCATGAGTGCCGCATCGTTTGCCGCAAAAGCCCGAGCCAATGAGCCCGTCGTCGGATACTGGGTGGTCCAGCGCATTGCGGAGGGCTTTACATTTGTCACCGTGGCGTCCGACCTGACGCACCTGGAAATCGCGGCGGCGAACCACCTGTCCACGGCGCGGGGGGAGTAGTCAGTTCACCCCTCCAGCGCTCTCTCACTTCCTGCAAGTGAATTGGGTGACGCTCTCTCAATTTGCGCAGGTAAGCTCCCCACAGAAAGTGAAAGAGGGTGGCCCAAAAACGTGCAGAAAGAGAGAGTGCCTTGGGGGTTCATGACCGGTCGGCCGGCGGCTATCGTTACAGCTCGAGGCGGAACACCCAGAGGAGGACGTCCTCGCCGGGCACGTACCAGTCGCGCTTCGGGACCCTCTGGAAACCCAGGGATTCGTAGAGAGTATGTGCCCGTTCCATGAACGTCGCGCTCGTGATGCTGATTGCCCGGATGTCAAGCATCGCATGTGCGTGTTCTATGACCCGGCGGACTACAACGCGACCAATCCCGCCGCCCTGAAACGCAGGATCAACGGCCAGCATCCGGAACTCGAGCTCATTGTCCACCGCGATCTCGCTGTACGGCTGGCCTGCGAAGGTCAGCGTCACGGCCGCGACAACCGCGCCGGAGGCTTCGGCCACCCACACCTCGGCATGCTCCGCCCGGTGTTCCACGTCCTCAAGCACGCTCATGTACGGGTGATCGGCGGTGAAATGCCCCGCATGGAGGTACGCCTCCCGAGTGATTCTCCGGACCTCTGAGTGATCGGCGGGCGTTGCCTGCCTGAAGACCATGTTCATCGTCCAGCAACTCCTGCTCCAACTGCGCGGGCAACGTACTCCTCCAGCGGAGCCAGAGCCGGCTGCGACGAGGGATCGCCCACAGCATCCGCCCCCACGGCGTTGGCCGCCGCCAGCGCTGTGGAGTAGTCAAGTCCCGCGCCGAGTGCCAGGACCAGGGCCGCACAAAACGCGTCGCCCGCGCCGATGGTGTTCGCCACCGTCACTGAGGATGCGGGAGCCTCTGCCACCCGGCGCCCGTGCTCGAACATCCCCGAGCCGTCCTTCCCGTACGTCACGGCGACAAGCTTCGCGGTTGCCAGGGCAGGAATCAGGGCATACTCGGTCTCGTTGACGATGACCAGGTCGCAGCGCTCGAGCAGCTCCGCCGGCAGGTCCATGGCCGGGGCCGCATTCAGGACAAAGAAACCGGCCGAACGCCGGGCGGCCTCCACCACCACGGGCAGGCCCACCTCCAGCTGGCACAGCACCGTCTCGCCCGGCCCGAACTCCTGGCCCTCCAGGGAGAAGCCGGAGTTGGCACCCGGGCACACCACGATCTGGTTTTCACCGTCGCGGTCCACCACGATCAGCGCCGTGCCCGTCGCGCCGCCGTCGAGCACGGCAACGGCCGAAGTGTCCACGCCGGCGCCTGACAGGGCGTCCAGCATCAGGGTTCCGGAGGCGTCATCGCCGACCGCCCCAACCATCCGGGTCCTCGCGCCCAAGCGCGCGGCTGCTGCCGCCTGGTTGGCTCCCTTGCCGCCGGGCTGCTGGGTCAGGGCGCCGCCGCCGACAGTCTCTCCGGCTACCGGGAGCCTGTCCGTGGTGGCGATGATGTCGAGGTTGATGCTGCCGACGACGGTGACGGCAGGAAGTCGAATGCTCATGGGAAGTCCTATCGGGGGGCAAAGCGGGTGGATTAGGAAATAGTTTACGGCACGGTTGTACTTGTGCGTCATACATGGTTGTATAACAACTCACATCCCAGGGCAGGAACCGCCCTGCAGAACAAAGGAGTTTGATGTGAACACCCCAACCTCAGTCGCCGCTTCGCCGCCAGCCATCGCCGGGGACGAACAGAAACTCGGCGGCCGCCGCGCCGCCATGCTGATCTCCACCCTGCTGCTCGGCGTGCTGTCCTTCCAGCTCAACGCCAGCATGGTCACCCCGGCGCTGCCGCAGATCGCGGCCTCGTTCGGCCAGGGCGCCGAGAGCGCAGCTCCCGTCCAGTCCATGTTCTTCCTCGCCGGGGCCATCGCCGGGCCCGTCATCGGACGCTGGAGCGACTTCATCGGCCGCCGCGCCGCCCTGCTCCTAGTCCTCGGGATTATGGGCGCGGGAACGCTTCTCTGCATCGCTGCCCCAACTTTGCCGCTGCTCATTGCCGGCAGGTTCCTCCAAGGAGTCTCCAGCGCGGTCTTCGCACTGGCCTACATCGTCCTCAGTGAAAACCTGAAGGCCCGCGTTTTCGGCACATCCGTGGGCATCATCGCCGCCATCAACGGAGGAGTGGGCGGCGTGGACGGCTACGTGGGCGGGCTCATGGCCGAGACCCTCGGCTTCCGCTCCATCTTCGTCGTCGTGCTGGTCCTGACCGCCATCGCCGCCGCCTGCATCATCAAGATTGTTCCGGCCGGACGGCCGCGGGGCGTGCGCGGCGCCATGGACTGGTGGGGCGCCGGATCCCTCTCTGTGTTCCTTGTGTTCATCACCTACTTCGTCTCCGGCGGATCCGCCGCGGGCTGGACAGCGCCCAGCACCCTGGCCCTGCTTGCCGGCACCGTCGTATCCTTCGCCGCCTTCTGGATGATCGAAAAGAAGCGCAGCCACCCCCTCATCGCAGTCCACCACCTGCGCTCCCGCCAGGTCTGGCCCGTCATCGCCACTACCGTCCTGACCCTCGCCGGCATCTTCGCCATCATCAACTTCACCGTGGTGCTCCTCAGCCAGGACGCCGGTGCCGGCTTCGGGCTGACCGCATCAGTTTCCGCGCTGCTGTTCCTCACCCCGGCCGCCCTGATCGGCGTCTTCGCCGCGCCCCTCGCCGGCTGGCTCGCCGACCGGCGCGGCTGGATCAAAACCCTCCGGGCCGGAACGGGGCTCAGCCTCGCCTGCGCCATCGCCGCTGCCACGTTCTCCGACAACCAGGTCGCCGTCCTGATCGCCATCGCGGCCCTCGGCATCTTCTACAACGGCTTCTTCCTCACCGCCATCAACGGGCTCTCGGTGCTGCTCTCACCCAAGGAAGCCCCGGCTGCCCTGCCCGGCATCAACGGTGCCTCCTTCGGCATCGGGGCGAGCCTCGGCGTCGTCCTCGTGGCACCCTTCGCCGCCCAGGCCACCGCCGCCGGGTACACCACCGCCCTCTGGATCTCGGTGGCCATCACGGCCGCTGCGTTCATCGTCAGCCTCTTCGTCGCCGCCCCCAAGGGCGAGACGGTCTAACCCCCCTTTACCGAAAGAGAACCACCGCCATGACCGACACCTTCCCGTTCTACCTGGACTGCGACACCGGAATCGACGACGCCCTAGCCCTGGCCTACCTGCTGGCCGCCCCCACCGCCGACGTGGTTGGCATCGGGACCGTCAGCGGCAACGTGAGCGCCGCCGTCGGCGCCCGCAACACCCTGGACCTCCTCCAGCTCGCCGGTCACGCGCACATCCCCGTCGCGCTCGGCGCCCACGATCCGCTCGCCGGCTCGTTCGGCGGCGGGGCGCCGTGGGTGCACGGGGAGAACGGGATCGGCGGGGTTTCCCTTACGACGGCGTCCGCCACGTTGGAGTCCGAGAGCGCGGCCGAGATGCTGGTCCGGCTCGCCCATGAGTATCCGGGAACGCTGCGGGTGCTCGCCATCGGCCCGCTGACCAACATCGCGGAGGCGCTGCGCCTGGACCCCGCGCTGCCCTCGCTCGTGGACGAAATCACCATCATGGGCGGGGCGGCCCTGGTCCCCGGGAACATTAGCCCGGTGGCGGAGGCCAACATCTTCAACGACCCCGAGGCCGCCGCCCTGGTGCTGGCCGCCGACTGGGACGTGACCCTGGTGCCGCTGGACGTCACAATGGCCAACGTCCTGGAGGAAAGCCACCGGCAGGAACTGCTCGCCGCGGACCACCCGGTCCCGCAGGCCCTCGGCGACATGCTGGGCTACTACTTCCGGTTCTATGAGGGCATCTTCGGCCAGCCCTGCTCCGCCATGCACGATCCGCTGGCGGCGGCGCTCGCGGTGGGCGGCATTAAGGCGACGGTGGCCCCGGTGGTGCATGCCGCCGTCGACACCTCTGCCGGGCCGGGCCGCGGGCAGACCGTCTGCGACATGCGCGGCTCCTACCTGGGCTACCCGGAGCAGCCCGGCGCCCGGTGCCGCGTGGTGCTCTCACTTGAACAGGACTTCGCACCGCACCTGGTGGAGACACTGCTTTCCTTCGCTGAAACTACGACGGCGGCACTCGCCGCCGCGGTTCCGTCACCTGCGTGATTAGGTAGGGCGATTTGCCGCGCCGAACTATCCAGCCGGTCCGGGTTGGTGCAAGATAACCCCATGAAAAAGACAGTTATCGCCGGTTTCGCAGCGCTCATGATGGGGCTCGGCACCATCACCTTCGCAGGCCCAGGCAACGCAGCGCCCGAGCCGTCGCACATCGCGGGGCAGATCATGGTCAAGTTCCGTGACGATGCGGCGGCAGCCGGGGTACTGCGCCGCCATGGCCTCAACGACGGCCCAGGGATTGGCAGCACGGGCGCCCACCTGATCGCAGTGCCGGCCGGTAAGGAACTCCAACTCATCGAGGCACTGAGCCGGAACCCGGCAGTTGAGTACGCCGAGCCGGACCACGTTGTTACTGCCGCTTCAACTGACGAGTATTTCCCCCGTCAGTACGCGCTGCAAAATACTGGTCAGTCTTTTAAGAACACGGCCAACACACTGACTGTCGCCGAAGGCACGGCGGACGCTGATGTCGACGCCGTCGAAGCGTGGACGGTAACGACCGGCAGCGGCATCAAGGTTGCTGTTCTCGATTCCGGTGTGGACAGCAAGCACGAAGACATTTCATCGAAAGTCGTGGACCGGGCCAATTTCAGCAGTTCTGCCACGCGCGGCAAGGACCCGGTGGCCGAGGACTATTACGGCCACGGCACGCATGTGGCAGGTATTGTTGCCGCTACCGCTAACAACACGTACGGCGTGGCCGGCGTATGCCCTGGCTGCACAATCCTGGCTGGCAAAGTGCTCAGCGACAACGGGATGGGATCCAGCTCAAGCCTTGCAAATGGTATCAACTGGGCGGTTAGCAAGAACGCCAAGGTGATCAACATGAGCCTCGCAGTGGGGGCGTCTATCACTCTCGAAACCGCTGTAAACAACGCTTGGAACGCTGGTGTGGTGCTTGTTGCAGCCGCAGGAAACGGCGGTAACGAGAATAAGTTCTACCCCGGCGCATACCCCAATGTCATTGCCGTCGGCGCCACCGACAACAACGACGCGAAAGCATCGTTCTCAACCTACGGAGCCAGCTGGGTGGACGTGGCAGCACCCGGTGTCAACGTTTACTCGACCTTCCCGAACCACAGGTTCGCTCTTGCGAGTCAGTACAACCGCTCTCGGGGGTACGACATCGGCAGCGGAACCTCGATGGCTTCGCCGATCGTCGCTGCAGTTGCCGGGCTGGCCTGGAGTTCCCACCCTGGTGCCACAAACGCCTCAGTCCGGGCAAACGTCGAATCAACCGCCGAGAAGATCACCGGCCAGGACTCCTACTGGGCATATGGCCGCGTGAACGCCGACAAGGCCGTCCGGTAGTTACTGTTCGGGGTCTGCAGTACTAGGACTGAAGGGACTGCATTACTGACAGGTGGCCGGCGCGGGCCGCGATGAGGCACTTGGCCAGGTAAAAGGGCCGGTTGCCGTATCTGACGTACTGGGTGAGGACCAGCACAGGGTCCGACGGCCGGAGGTCCAGCAGCTTCGCGCGACTGGGCCCCACCTGGCTCAGGCTGATCTGGCACTCGCCCGGACCGGACTGCCGGCCGAGCTGCTTGGTGAGCGTGGCAAGCAGGGTGGCGCCGCCGTCGTCCTCGATGTCCAAAGGTGCGGCGGGGCGGCTGCCGAGGCTGACGGGCTGGGCGGAGACGTTTTCCTGCAGGTGGGCGATGGCCTCGCCGTCACGAATCAGGACGGATTCCCACAGCCAGCAGTCGCTGCAGGGCTCCACGCCGACGCCGGGGGCGACGAACTCGGAAGCGGGCTGCCGCTCCCGGAGGACGCGTTTGATTTCGAGGTGCTGGCCGGGGCCGCCGAGGACTTCCTCGAACGGGCGGATCCGCTCGATTCCGATGCGGGGGAGGGTGTCGGCGACGAACCGGCCGACGCCGCGGCGGGCCCGGATGAGCCCGTCCTCTTCGAGCAGCATCAGCGCTTCGCGGACGACGGTGCGGCTGACCTTCATGTCCGCACCGAGCTCGGTTTCAGTGGGTAGCATGGAGCCGGGCGTCAGCAGGCTGTTGCGGATGGCCTCGGCTATCCGGGAGTACACCGCCACGCGGAGGGGTGAGCCGGGCTGGGCCTGCACCGGCTGGGACAGGAACCTTGCGGCGTCCTCGTGCACGTTATTCCTCGCTTAGTGGTCTGGGGATTCCCAGCCTACCGGTCCGACACGTTTGTTGGACAAGTGGCACCTGCTGCTGGGTTTTGCTCCGCTGCTCGACAACCCGCCGCAGGGTCTGGAAGTTCAGGCAGGCCTGGTTTCGATGCGGGTTCAACCGCCGTGGATTTCGTACCGGGCCTTACCGCCGTGCTTGGCCCGGTACATGGCCGAATCCGCCTGCCGCAGCAGCTCCGTCACGTCCGCAGTGTCCTCGGTCCGCCGCGCGACGCCCATACTCAGGGACACCCGCAAAAACCGGTCGCCGATCACGAACGGCTCGCTGAGCGCCTCATAGATCCGCTCGGCGACGAGCCCCGTTGCCGGAGTGCCGTCGTCGTTATCCAAAACCACGACGGCGAACTCGTCGCCGCCCAGCCGGGCCACCAGGTCGTGGCTGCGGACGCTTGCCCGCAGCCGCTCGGCCAGCTGGGCCAACAGCGCGTCGCCGCCTTCATGGCCCAAGGAATCGTTGACGTCCTTGAAATCGTCGATGTCGATGAACAGCAGGCCTTCGTGCCGGGTCCGGCGGTCGCTGCCCGGTTCGAACGACGCCAGTAGGCGCTCGGCCAGGGCCGCACGGTTGGCGAGCCCGGTGAGGTCATCGTGTGTGGCCCGGTACGTCAGGGCCTTGTGGCTGTCCTGGAGCGCGGCGGCCATCCCGTTGAACGCCACGGCGACATCGCCGAGTTCGTCACGCCGGGCCACGTCCAGGCGGTGGCTGTAGTCGCCGGATTGCAGCTTCAGGACGCCCCGGCGGAGGCTGTTGACGGGCCGCATCAGGTCCTTGGCCATCCGGCGGCGGAAGTACAGGGTGGCGCCGATGGCCACCACGAACAGCCCGAACCGGCCAACCGCCAGGAGCCCCTCGAGCTCGCGCGTGTCCACGAGCCCACTGTTCAGCGCCTGGAGGGACGACTGCTGGACCTCGGCCAGCTGCGTCCGGACGTTCGAGCTGGCCGCCGCGAAGGCAGGGGAGCCAGCCACGTTGTTGGCGGCGGGGTTCTGTGCAGGGTCGCCCCAGAGGCCTGCTTTCTCCAGGCCGGACTGCCAGTCCTGCTGCACAGCGGACAGGGCCTCCGGCCTGCCTTCGTCCACTGCTGGGACCGCGGCGGCTGCACGGAAGCGCTTTTCAATATCCTGCTGATCCAGGACAAACGCCTCCCGGTTCACGGGCGCCGCGGCCAGCAACTGGTGTCCCAGCTGCTCATGCGTCTCAAGGGCGGCGGCCAGCTCAGCGACGGTGCCGTACTCGGCCTGGAGCCGGCCGTTCGCAGCTTCCATCTCGTTTACCACGAACCGGACTCCCACGACGGTGACCGCCGCGCCGACGAACAGGGCCAGCAGCATCAGCGTGAATGCCCCGGACCATTCACGCTGCAGGCTAAAGGAGCGCGGCGAAGTGGGGGTCTTATGCATGGGCGTCCTCGGACCGGGGTGATGTTATGCCTAAATTACACGGCACTGCCTAGAATCGTGGTTCGACAGGCGCGGTTTCGACGTGCTCAACCACCGGGCGACAAGTATTTCCTGGCTGTTGCAACCTTCATGTAAAGCCGCAGGTTGTCGCCTCCGGTTGGGACAAATCCATGACGGGCATACCAGCCAACCAAGCCGGGATTGTCGGCATCAACCACGATGATCTGGCCACCACCGAGCTCCTCGGCAGCGAGGATAGTCTCCAGTGCCACGCGCAGAAGCTGCCAACCCCACTGGTTGGCCTTGTCGCCGCGCAGCGAACTGTCGAGTGCCAGCTTGGCCAAGAGCCAGCCGGGGGCATTGCGCAGTACTTTTCGCTGGAGCGGCTTCGGCGTGCCGTCGCGGACCACGAGCGTGGGGCAGATCGCGAAGTATCCGACGACGCGATCGTCCGTATCGGGCCTGCTCTCCAGAAGTAGATACACCATGCTCGCGCCGGCCTCCACGGCTTGTCCCGCGTGGTCTGTCAGCCACTCGTTGTAGGCGGCTTCACCACAGTCAAAGGCCCCCAGGTCATACCCGGAGGCCAGTTTCACAGTGCGGAAGGTCGGACCGTTCATGGACCGATGCGCCGCGGAAGCTGGGCGAGCCTGGCGAGTTCTGCGGATTCGTCCGGAACATTTAGTGATGCCATCATGGCGTCGAAGACCTCAGGTGCCATCAAAGTGACGTCCGAACGCGAGATGATTTTTTGTGCGGCCTGTCGGGCAGCCTCGGTTACAAACGCCGACTTGGAAACGCGCAGAAGTTCGGCAGCTTCCGTGATCAACTCATCCGTGCTCTCGTCCGTGCGTAGCTCCAAGCGCCGCGTTTTTGTGCTTGCCATTGTGTATACCTCCAAAAATCAATGTACGGCATTTGTACGGCCGTCGGTAGAGGTTCGACAGGCTCAACCACCCTCCAGCTACACCATCCCGACCATCATGGTGATCGACTGGCTTGTTGACCTGCCCAGAACCAGGGTCCCCGTCCGCACGTCGCTGATCTGGCTCGGGTTCCCCCTGCTCTATCTGGTCTACAGCCTGATCCGCGGTCGCATCGTCGACTGGTACCCTACCCATTCCTGGACCCCCGGGTCAGCGGCTACGGAACCGTCGTCGCCATGTCGCTGGCCATCGCGGCAGGGGCATTCCTGTTCGCTTTCGTGGCCGCGGTCTCCACGCGACTGCACATCGCCCCGACGCCGGCGGCAGTCACCCCTGGCGCGAGCGAGCGCCGCTGATCGAGCTCAGCGCCGGGTGATCGAGCCTGTCGAGATCCAGAAACACCGCGGTGGTTTTGACGGGCTCAAGCAGCGCGAGTCTTTCCACTGGCCAGACTTTACTAATCTATCGAGGCTTTATTTGAAACCAATAAAGTTAGATCGGGCTGTTCCGACGAAGGCATGAGCTCCGTGTTTCGTCAGGCTCAACCGACGGGTTTCGCCAGGCTAACTGGCGAGCTTCTTGTGGTGTTCCAGCAATAGGTGCACGGCTTCGCGAATCAGCTCGGACTGCGGCTTACCCAGTTCAGTCACCAGTTCCATAAAGGCGCGGTATTCGACATCGCCGATCCGCCCACGTACGGTGGCGGATTCGCCCCGTGTCGAGTCCCCGACGCGGGGCCGGCCACGGCGTATGGCATGCCTGATGGCATCATCGCCGCCGTACTCTCGCACCAAGAACTCGCGCCCAGATGCAGCGGCGTCGCTGCCAAATTGTACAGCAGCCGCCTCCAGGGGCGAGTCGCCGGTCAATCGATCGGCCAGTGCATCGTAGTCCGGTTTCCTCTGATCAGTCATGGCTGGTACTCCTCCCGCAATCGCTTGAATTTTGGACCGAGTGTCATTGCATGAAACACGACGGCTTCTTTCCCTGTGCCAGGAAAATCGTTCACGAGGATCTCTAATTCACGATCGGTCTGCTCATGAGCCGGTCCAATAAAGAGCAATATCCGGCCCTCTTGCGCCTCGCCCTTCAGTTCGGCCTCTAACGTGGCATTTAGGATGGCGTAGATCTGGTCAGCTCTCGGGATCCCGTGTCTGTCACTTGATCCCAGCCACTTCGGCGCCATGGGCTTATTCTAACATTTTGTAGCCGATAATCGTGGCCGAATTTTGTCGATGCCTAACGGCATGGATGCGCAGGCCCGGTTGCGGCAGGCTCAGCCACCGAGGCGGGCCAGCGCCCAGTCCCAGCGGATCAGCTCCTGCTCCAGCCTGACCGCCGTCCCGAAGGCGTCATTGCGCAGTCCCTTATAGAGCGCGGACTCGGCTGCAGTCAGCCGGCTCAACACAGCCTTCGACGGCGTCGGCTCACGGACCCAGGCATCGCGGTGGGCCAACAGCGTGGCCTCGTCCATCAGCACGCTCAACACATGAGGGTGGACCGCGCGGAGCTGGTCCAGAATCCGGAACCCGTGCGTGTCCAGATCGCCCCAGTACAGGACCTCACAGTCACGTAGCCACCCGGCGTCCCGTAACGACGTGAACCCATAACCGCCGCCATAAAGCGCCAGCGTGTCCGGGCGGTCGGGGAGGGCCAGGAAGTTGACCAGGTTCTCCGTGATCAGCACCTTTGTGACGGGCAGGCTCAAAGTGCTGAAGGCTTCAGCTGTCACGGTCAGATCACGGGCCCGGCCCAGCAGTGGCACGGCCGGATCCAGCAGGCGGAACCTGACCAGCTCCGGCGGATGCAGGAAGCCGTGGCCCGCGGCAAAGCGCGCTGCCGGCGTCCGGGCCGGCGTCAACCCCAATAGCGAACCGGGCTCAGCGGGAAAGTCCGGAAGAGAGTCCTCGTCTGGCTCAATCTCGGCGCGCACGGAATCAGCATGCAGCACCATGGCCAGCTCGCTGATCACCGCCCTGTGGTTCTCGATGAACTTGGTGTGCACACCGGGAAGGCTCAGCTGCCGCACATAGATGCCGGGCTCGGGATTGTCCTCCAGCCAAAGGGCCACCCGGGCCGCTGTCAGCGCGTCAGCCCCGAGTTCCAGCAGCTTGAGCGGCCGCTTCAGCGCCCACCCGCGGAACAAGGAGTGCAGAGAGGCCAGACTCCCGGCGAGCTCCACGAACCGGCCTGAGTCCTTTGCCTTACCTACAAATGCGACCTCGGCATCGGCGTTTGCAAAGACCGCCGCCGCCGGAAGCTGGTTGGCCCCCACCGTGGTGCGCCCCACCTCTGCGGTTTCCAGGCTGAACGGACCCACGGCGGCGAACAACTCAGCCGCCCACGCACTCGCCGCCGCGTAGTCACTCCGGAGCGTCGCCGCCGTCGGACGTTTCAACGGACGACGGCGGGGGTACTGTCCGCTGGGTTCCAGCACCTCGCGGAGCAACGCACCGCTGCCCCAGGCCTTCAGCGACTGCGCCCGCAGGTCAGCCAGTGTGGTCCAGCCCTGCGCCCGGCCCGCCTGCGCCCGGCCAGGAGCGGAAGCCGAAAGCCGGTCACCCGGCACGCCGGGCCCGCTCGTCCCGGTACTCCTGGATGGTCATGTTCCGCAGCTGCGAATCGTCGCCGTTGGTGTTGGCCACGAACCCCACATGGGAGACAAAGGGTTCGATCACGTGGATTTTCTGCAGGGGAGTGACAATCAGCAGCTGCAGCTTCATCCGCTGGAACAGCTCCAGCCCGTACCGGGCCGACTCGTCGGAGCCGCGGCCGAACGCCTCATCAATGACCACGAACCGGAAACTGCGGCCACTGCCGGCGTTTTTACCGGCACCCTTGCCGGACGCCAGCCCGAACTGGAACGCCAGTGCGGCGGCGAGGATGGTGTAGGCGAGCTTCTCCTTCTGCCCGCCGGACTTGCCGCCCGAGTCCGTGAAGTGTTCAAATTCCTCGCCGGTTTCGGTCCATTTTTCCGAGGCGGAGAACGTGAACCAGTTCCGGACGTCCGTGACCTTGGCGGTCCAGCGCTCGTCGATGGTGGTGTAGCCGTCCCGGCCCCGGAAGCGCTCGATCAGGCGCGCCACCTGCAGGTACTTCTGCTCGGAGTACTGGTCATCGTCGCCGATGGTCCCCTCCGAACAGGCCCGCAGGTCCAGGCCGAACTGCCGCACGTCGAGGTCGGTGCTGTTCTGGTGCTCCAGCTGGATGTGCCGGCCGGCGTTGTACTCAATCCCGGCCAGGGACAGGTTGATTTCGCCGATGCGGTTCACGATGTCCTGCCGGCGGCTGTCCAGGAACGCGTTGAACGCCACCACCTCATGGATGGTGTTCTGGTTCAGGGACTCCTTGAAGTGGGCCTCGAAGCGCGGGAGATCGTTGCTGACCAGCTGCTCCAGCAGCTTGCCGAACTCGCCGGCTGACTCCAGGGCGGCGTCAATCTCCGTGGTCTCGTTCGGGTACTTGTTCCGGAACTCGGCCATGAGCCGGACGGTCTTCTCGGCGGCCCGGGCGATCTGTTTGGACAGTGCGTCGATGGTGTCTGTCAGCCCTGACCTGACGGAGCTTTCGACGGTGCCGGTGTTTTTGTAGGTGAGTCCTTTGCCGGCGAGTTCCGCGGCGGCGAGCCTTGCGACGGCGGCCAGCACGCCGCCGTCGTCCGTCAACGGGGTCTCCCGCAAGACGTCGCGGCAGTCCTCGATCGCCTCCACGATGTCCTTGGCGGCGCCCTCGTTGGAGCCGATCCGCCGCTGGACATCATCGGCCCGCACCTGCAGGCGATCCAGCTTTCCGGTGAGCTCGGCTTCCTTCGCCGTCAGCTGGCGCAGCACATCGCTGGTGGACTCCAGCTGGGCCTTCTCCGCCTTGAGCTCCTCGATGCGGCGTGCGGTGAGCTGCCAGCTGAGCTCGGCGAAGTCCGACACCGCCCCGATGATGCCCAGCTGCTGGTTCTGCCGGCCGATGGCGCCCAGGGAATCGTTGACCCGGGACAGCTGGCCGGCCACGACGCTCAGCTGGCCCTGGACCTCGTCCTGCTCGGTACGGAAGCGGCTGATCTTGTCCAGGTTGTCCCAGCCCAGGACGTAGTTCCGGCGGTCCGAGAGCTCCTGCCGGTCATCCTTCTCGTGCCGGCCGCGGCCGCCCTTGAGCTGGCCGTTGGCGGTCAGCGCCTTGGAACGGCGGCGGAAGTCCTCCAGGGTGTCGCAGCAGAAATAGTCGAAGCGGCTGCTGAGCTCATCCAGCAGGAAATTGCGGAACGGCGTCCCCTGCTTGATGGCGATCTTCGTCGCCAGCGTGCCCGCCTCGGCCGGCTTCGGCGTGTACGATTCGCCGATCTTCAGGTACACCAGCCGGCCGCGGAGGTTGTTGCCGTCCACCCAGCCGCTCACCGCAGCGTAGTGCTCCGACGGCACCAACAGCGACAGTGCAAAGCCGCGCAGCGTGCGTTCGGCGGCGCCTTCCCACGCCGCTTCGCCGTCGCGGACGCGCAGCAGCTCACCGGCGTACGGCAGCTCTGATTCCTGGATGCCGGTACCGTCGCACAGCCGACGGCGGAGCTCCACCTGGGGGCGCGGCAGCAGGTTGGGACGCGCCTGCAGGCTGGTCAGCTCCGCGGCGATGTCGCTGGCGCGGCCGGTGAGTACCGTGCGTGTCATGGTCAGTTCGGTGCGGCTGTCCTGCACATCGTTGGCCGTAGCGGCGAGGTCCTTTTCGACGTCGGCGAGCCGGGCGCGGTTGGCGTCGAACTGGACGCGGTCCGCCGGGGCCTGAAGACCGAGCTCTGCCGCGGCTTCGGCGTACTTTTCGAAGCGCACCCGCTGCGCCCTGGACTCCTCGCCCAGCCGCGCGGCCTCCGCCTCGATGGCGGCCAGACGGCCGCCGCCGTTGCTCCTGATATCCTCCTTGACGGCGGCCAGGTCCAGGCGCAGCTGGGTGATTTCGGTGGCCAGCTTGCCGCTGTCCTCCTGCAGCCGCGCACCGGTGTTCCGCAGTTCCGCCTGGTGCTCGATGCTCAGCTGCAGCTTCCGGTCCGTGAACCACGGGTGCAGCTGGTCCCGCTGCTGGCGGGCGAATTCATCGTCCCGGCTCAGGGCGGCGTGTTGGGCCGCGCCCTCGGTGATGGGGGTGAGCAGGGCGATCTGGTCCTTGGCGCGCAGGACGGCGTCATGGGCTTTCTTGAGATCGTCGAAGTGGTGGATGAGGTTGCCGATCCGGGCCTCGACGTCGTCTTCCTCAAGCATGTTGGTGCGCACGAAGTTGGTGATGTTCTCCACCTGTTTCATGGACACCGTGCGGTGGAACAGCTCCATGGCCTGGTTTCCGCTGATGCCGAACTGCCGCTTGAACGCCGCCGCATAAGGCTCGAACGTTTCATGGAGGGACGCACCCGCGGCCCGGAGCTGCTTCTTCAGCTTCGCGGGGTCCTGGCCGAAGTTGGCGAAGTCCCCGGCGATGGACTGCTCGCCCTCCACCAGCGAGTAGAAGCGGTTGGGCTGGCCGGCCTCCTGGGTGGCCCAGAGGGTGATGGCCAGGGTGATGGATTTGCCCAGGACGGCGTTGTGGAAGACGCCCAGGACCACTGTGAGTTTGCCCGTCCCGCGCAGCGCCACGGGCTTGGAGTACTCGCCGCCGGCGCTCCGGGTGCTCTTGTGGAAACCCCGCACGTACGACATCAGGGTGCGTTCCTTCTTCTGCGCACCCGCGGCCTTGTTGTACTCGATCCTGTTGGCCGGTAGCAGCAGGGTGGTGATCGCATCCACCACTGTCGACTTCCCGGAGCCGATGTCGCCGGTCAGCAGGCTGTTCGAACCGTCCAACCGGAACGTCCGTACCTCCTGGTGAAAGGTGCCCCAGTTGAGCAGCTCCAGACGGTGCAGCCGGAAGCCCGGGGGAGTACCGGCGTCGTCCGCTTTTTCATCCAGGCTGAACAGCATCTCCTGCTCGTCTGTCCCGCCTTTAACTGCGGTGGCCGTCTCGGTGGTCATATGCGGTCCTCTTCCTTACTGCTGGCGCCTGTGAGCGAGGCGCGATAGTCAGCGAGCCGCGCCTCGAATTCCTCCAGCCACTGGGCATCCACGTAGGCCTTCAGGATCCGGGCCACCTCGTAGGTGCCCGTCTGGCCGCGCAGTTTCCGCAGGAAGCCCAGCTCCACCACCTTCTTGATGTTGGTGCTGAGCTGGTCCAGGATCCGCGCCTCGTTGCTGGATTCGGGCAGGAAAACGGCCACCATGTCCGCGATGTCCCGCTCGGTCATGATGAGGCGCAGTTCGCTGCTGTTGGTGTCGAATTCGAGCATCCGGCCGCGGAGCAGTGCCAGGAGAAGGCTGACGTTGAAGGTGAGCGGGCGGCGGGGGATCAGCCGCGGCAGTGTGCCGTCCGGATCCTCGCGGGATTTCAGGAACGCGTAGCCCTCGGACTCGTCCAGGATCAGGTCAAGGCCCAGGACGGCCACGTAGTCGCGGACATGGGAGGACAGGCCCAGCAGCGACTGCCAGATCTTCTCGTCCGTCTCGGCGTAGACCACGCCCTTGAAGAGCTTGGTGACGACGCCGGGAAGTTCCTCCGGCGTGTGTGTTTCAGCTGCGTCTGTGGTGGTCATGCCGGCCTCACGAAGATGATCTGTTCGACGGTGGCTTCCCGGATGCTGCCGTCCGGGAGCTGCCAGGACAATTGCTGTGACTCGTCCGGGTTGATGGAGGCCCAGTCCGATTCGGTGGCGAGCTGGTAGTAGGCCACGATCTCCGCCAGCCCCTGCGACAGAGGGTGCGCGGCCGCTACTTCGCCGAGGGTGGCCTGCTCGGCGCCGGCCAGGACGTCGTCGATATTGGACTTCAGCCGCTCCGTGTCCACATGGAACTGGCTGAAGAGGGCGCCGGCATCCACTTCTGCATCGTTTGCCGCCACCACGACGTCATCCACCATGATCCGCCGGCTCGGCTCATACAGCGGCCGTTCGAACGGAAGCGCGACCTCGACGGACTGAGCCGCGATCTCCATAAAGACGCCCGACGGCGGCACCTCCCGGGTGCCCAGGGCGCCGGATTCGATGCTCCGGACGAGCTGCATGATGCGCTTGTTTTCCAGGAACACCTTGTCGTCCAGGAGCCGGCGCATCTGCTGCGAGAGCTGCCGGACTGTGGCCTGGGTCTGCTCGACGGCGGGTAGCCAGTCCTGGTGCAGGTTGGTGACGGCGTGCAGGTTGTCGAGTTTGGCGAGGGCGTCGATCTGGGTGGCCCGCTGCAGCAGGTCCCGCAGTTCGGTGCGCAGCTGCGGCGACATCAGGTAGTCCCAGAAGCCCTGGAACGTTCGGCCCTGGAGGGAGCCGCTGATGTCCTGCTGGTTGGCGAAGATGGAGGCCAGCAGCTCGCCCTGGGTGCCGTCCCACGTGGCGATCTGTTCACGGACCTGCCGGTCAAGCTTCCGGAAGTTCTGCTCCACCTCGCGGAAATCGGAGAGCAGGTCCTTGGCCAGGGTGGTCAGCTGCTGGAAGTGGTCCAGGGCTTCCGGTGCCGTCATCACGCGGATGTTGCCGGCCTTGATCCGCTGCATCTCGGCGTCGATCCCGTCCCGCTGGCGCTGGAGCTCGGCCAGCCTTACCTCCGGATCGGTCTCGGACTGCTGGACCAGGGCCTTCAGGACGGCGAAGATGCTGGTCAGCCTGGACTGCGTGGCCACGAAGTCCCGCCCGCTCAGGCTCTCCACCCAGCGGACCACGTCCTCGGCGGCGGCCGTGAGATCGTAGCGCGGCTCGTCCTGGCCCGGGACGTAGTATTTCCGCAGCCAGGCCCGTTCCGGGGCCGCCCACTCGTCCAGGTACTCACCGGCCGGCCGAGGATACTTGTCCTCGCCGAAGACTTCACGGAGGCCGAACAGGACATCATCGAGGTGGTCAATGAGCTCCTGCCGGCCGATGTCCCGTTGGTTGGGTCCGGTGAAGGCCTTGATGAAGAAACTGACGGCCAGCGGGGCGTTCTGAGCGCGGAGCAGGGACCACCCTGCGTGGTTCTCACGCAGTGCGTTGATGGCGTAGAAATCCATGGCGTCCTCATGCAGGGTGCTGTTCTTCCTAAGCTACACGGGGACGGTGACAGTGATCGAACTTGTCGTCCCCGGTGATCGAGCCTGTCGAGATCCAGGGCATTCGACAGGCTCAATCACCGGGCGCCGTCAACCGCCGGGGGATAGGACGTTGATGCCCGCATCGACGGCAGCAGCCAGGAGATCGGCGTCATACGCCACCATTAAGTCGGACTGCAGCCGGATGGCTGCGGCCAGATGTATGGCGTCGGCGCTTCGGAGCTTGCCGGGCAGGGCCGCCGCGTACATAAGGTCCGAACGGGCAAGATCGACCAGGTTGATGGCGCCGAGGACCGTATTGACGGGCTCGCCGGGAAATCCGCGACGATGGGCCGCGCAATGAAGTTCCGTATAGAGGAGCATCGAAGCCACCAGCTGGTGGCCCTGGGCTGCAGCGGTTGAGAGGTAGTGGGCGGCCGCGGATGATTCTGGCTCTTCGACCACAAGCTTGAGGACAGCCGACGTGTCCAGGTAGATGATCACCGGTCCCCGCGGAGGTCAGCCAGGATCTCAGCAGTGCCGGCTTCTGACGGGACGCGCGGCAGCGTCTGGAAATCGACCGGACCGCTGGCGGCCGGGCGGACCTGGCCCGCCAGCAGCAGCCGCTCAAAGGGTGACGCCGACGGCGGGATCAAGGTAGCGGCGATCTCGCCGTTGTTCGTTACGTCGATGGTTTCGCCGTTCTTAACGCGCTCCAGGATTTTGCTGCTCTGGTTGCGCAGTTCCCGATGTGGGATGGTCGCCATGGTTACCTCCGTAGCAATCGTAGCAACCTGTGTGCCCGAGGGTAAGGATCAACCACCGCGGGTTTCGAGAGGCTCGGTTTCGGCAGGCTCAACCACCGCCTGCTCCCAGTGGCGCCGGAGCAATTCAGCCAGCCGCTCGGGCTCGATCCGGTGTGGCGGATCGAAATGGTGGCGCTTGGGGAACACTTCCAGGTGGAAGTCCGGGAAGAACACCCTGGACAGCCGGCTGGCGATATCGCCGTAGTCATGGGGATTGCTCAGGCCGCCCAGGGCGAAGTAGACGGGCTGGCGAAAAGCAGCCAATCGCGCCCTCTCCAGGTCATAGTTTTTGAACGTCCGCAGGAACGCCCTGATACCCGCCGGCCGGTTGGCCATCCACGGCGGCGGGGGATCCGGCGGCGGCGGAAGGACGACGTCGGGCTTAACGCCCAGCCTCATGAAGGCGGACATGAACTGTTCCGGCGGGAGTGTTTCCAGCTGCTCGTACTTCTTCCGGAGCTCCGTGTACGCATGGCTCCAGTCCCAGTTCCCGGCCCAGGCAGGTTCCAGCAGCGCCAGGCTCAGCAGCCTGCCAGGGTGCTTGGCAGCGAACGCCAGCGCCGCCGCGCCGCCACCTGAATAGCCCGCCAGATGGAACGTCTCCCATCCCCGGGTATCGGCTTCGCGCAGCACGCCGTCGATCTCTGTGTCCAGGCTCCAGTCCGCCGGCGGCCCATCGTCCGCGTAGAGCTCGAGATCCTTGGCGATTGCCTGGACATCCGGCCCGAGGGCTGCGATGAGTCCGCTGAAGGCGGCCTGGGCGGGGAGTACAGCGCCCGGTAGAAGAACGGCCCGAATTGGTCCCATGGGAGAACGGTACGCCTGGGTTTCGCTCCCCACCAGCTCCCTAACCTCGCAGGCTCGGCCAGGGAACCCTGCGGTCGTGGGCCCAGGCTCAACCACCGGATCTTGGGGGGGCTCAACCACCCGTCTCGTTGGCGGTGGTAAATAGTCCGGAAAATCTCCTGTAGTGTTGATCCTGTTGTTGTGTTTATGCAGTTGGTAGTTCAGGCAGTACGCGCGGTCGAAAGTCCGCGTCTTTCTGAAGTAGCGGTTTTGAACACCCCACACCGGAGGACCCGAAAGTCGGGACTTTTCCTCCACCTTCACGAAGGACAAAAATAATGGCTACTGGTACCGTCAAATGGTTTAACGCTGAAAAGGGCTTCGGCTTCATTTCCCCCGATGACTCCTCACAGGACGTTTTCGCTCACTACTCCGCGATCGCCTCTTCCGGCTTCCGCTCACTCGAAGAGAACCAGAAGGTTTCCTTCGAAACCGAGCAGGGCCCCAAGGGTCCCCAGGCCGTCAACATCCAGGCACTCTAATTCTTTAGAGATTCTGGGGCCTTAGGGTTTCATTATTCAAAGCAGGGCCGGTCACTAGACCGGCCCTGCTTTTGTTAACCCGGATGTGCTTCAAAGCGCCCGACTGGCAACTTGCGAGAAACCCCTTCAAGATAGTCAGTGGGCAAGCAGGGGGGATCGAGTCCATCCCGCCGCGCAGAGAGGCCCGCACTTCGTGCCAATACCAAAACGTCAACTCAGTCCGCTCATCCGCAAGTACGTCAACGGCAGCCGCCCCGCCCAGGCAGAGACCAGAGGCCTCGGCGAGCTCAAGCCGGTGGAGCCCGCCGCCCGCCGGGAGGGGATGCCCGTACTGGGCGATGACCAGGTCTATGTGATGAAATACGGGACGGTCTATCACACGGCGTGGTGTCCGGTGGTGGCCGACACCTGGGACCACGCCCCCAGAAGACTGCTAGTGACCCTCTTGGCCGCTGTGGGGGAGCGAACCCGGTGCGCGGAATGCAACCGGCACGCGAAGGCAGCCAGGGCGTCAGCCGCGCAGGACCACCACCAGCAAGCCCGGCCCACCCCCGAACCCCCACCGCCTGACGCCGTGGTCCCGCTGAAAGTCATCGGGCTGGCCCATGGGATACTCTTCCTGGCCGCAGGGCAGGAGTATCGGGAACGTTTTAAGGAAACCGCCGTGGAGCCGGCCACCCCGCTGTGGGTGGACGGGCGCCGCGACGGCATGGTGGTGCGGCTGGACTCCGCCAGCGACGAACCACTCGTGCTTGTCCAGTTGGACCCCCGCGCCACGTTCCGGAACGGTCCGTACCAGGTGCGCCTGCGTCATCCGCTGCGGCGGTCGGCCACCAAACCCTATGCGGTTGAGTCCGTTGAGTCGGTTGAACCCGCACCATGACGGATCCACGCCGGCACTCTGGCAGGATTAACTCCATGCAGCTTTCCGGAACCGTCCCCGCCATCGACCTCCGGATCAGCATTACGGACACCGAACCGTTGATCTGGCGAAGGCTGCAGGTCCCCGTGACGCGGACAGTTCCCGAGTTCCACCTCGCTGTCCAGGCCGCCTTCGGCTGGGAAAACAGCCACCTCTACGCCATCCGCTGCGTGGACCGCGCCGGAAAGCCGCGGGAGATTGTGGGTCCCCACGACCTCACGGAAGACCTGGACGCAGAGCCGGCCTCCGGCGTCGTCCTTTCCGAACTGCTGGATGCCCAAAAGCCGGGAAGCGCACTGGAATACGAATACGACTTTGGCGACAGCTGGACGCATCACGTGGAGGTGCTTGGTTCGGCGGACCTTCCGGCCGGGGAACTGCTGTGCGTCGATGGCGCCAACCGCGGACCCGTGGAGGACTCCGGCGGGCCCCACGGGTACACACGACTGCTGCAGATCGTCGCCGACCCGGAGCATCCGGAACACGCGGATGCGACGTCCTGGATCTTCGGCGTGACGGGCAAGTACGGCAGCCACTTCGCCCCCGTAACGTTCGACCGTCAGGCCGCCAACCGCAAACTCCGGCTGCTCAGCCTCCAATGGTGGCCGCAGCCACTCGCCGACGAGGAGCGTGACGCCGTGCTGCTGCCGGTCCGCTGGCTGTTGGAAAACGCCGCTCCGGACGGCTTGGAACTCACCAAGGACGGCTACCTGAAGCCCGCCATGGTCAAGCGCGCCATGGACGAGCTCGGCTGGAGCGACCCCATCATGGGCAAGGGAAACCGCGAGACGCACGCACGGCCGGTTCTCGAGCTCCGGCGGAAAACGCTGCCTGGAACGGCCCGCGGAGCTGTGGGACTACCTGGTGGATGCCGTCGGCTGTCAGGAGCACGACGCCGTCCGGCTGGTCACCCGCGTCCACACGGACTGGCACCTCAGTGGCATCGCGCCCACGTGGAACCGCGAGATGGAGGCGATCCGCGGCGCCATGCTGGCCGCCGGGTTTGTCCGGCGTGAAGTTCCTGCTGGCGGTCCCGGCTGTGGGCCGCTCGGTTTAGGTTTCTACAGGCTCAACCACCGGAGGTTGGCAGGATCAACGCCCGTCACTCGTCCGGGTTCGGATTGCGTACGTCCTTTTCGCCGATATCCGCAGCACCCAGAGCGGCCGCGGCAGGGCTGTGGGAGGTGTCATGTAAATGCTGTGCCAGTTCCGGATGGTGGAGGTCCAGGGCGGGACGCTCCGAACGGATCCGGGGCAGCGACCTGAAGTTGTGGCGCGGCGGCGGGCAGGAGGTGGCCCATTCGAGTGAGGCGCCAAAGCCCCACGGGTCATCCACCTCAACGCGCTCCCTGCTGCGCCACGTGATGTAGACGTTCCAGAAGAACGGAATGGTCGAGGCGCCCAGAAGGTATGACGAGATGGTGGAGAACTGGTTCATCCAGGCGAAGTTGTCCTCCACCAGGTAGTCGGCGTAGCGGCGGGGCATGCCCTTGACCCCCAGCCAGTGTTGGATCAGGAAGGTCCCGTGAAAGCCCAGGAACAGCATCCAGAAGTGGATCTTTCCGAGGCGCTCGTTGAGCATCCTGCCGGTGAATTTTGGCCACCAGAAGTAGAAGCCTGCGAACATCGCGAACACCACGGTTCCGAATACCACATAGTGGAAGTGCGCCACCACGAAGTAGGAATCAGATACGTGGAAGTCCAGCGGCGGCGAAGCCAGGATGATCCCGGTCAGACCGCCGAAAAGGAACGTGATCAGGAAGCCGAGGCTCCACAGCATGGGAGTCTCGAACGTCAGGGATCCCCGCCACATGGTGCCGATCCAGTTGAAGAACTTCACACCGGTAGGTACTGCGATCAGCATGGTCATAAAGGCGAAGAACGGCAGCAGCACCGAACCGGTCACGTACATGTGGTGTGCCCACACGGTCATGGACAGGGCGGCGATGGCTATTGTGGCGTAGACAAGGCCCTTGTAGCCGAAGATCGGTTTGCGGCTGAAGACCGGGAAGACCTCCGAGACGATGCCGAAGAACGGCAGCGCGATGATGTAGACCTCGGGGTGGCCGAAGAACCAGAACAGGTGCTGCCACAGAATCGCGCCGCCGTTCTCCGGATCATAGATGTGGGCACCGAACTTGCGGTCGGCCCCCAGGGCAAACAGTGCCGCGGCGAGCGGCGGGAATGCCATGATCACCAGGATGGACGTCACCAGGGCGTTCCAGGTGAAGATGGGCATCCGCCACATGGTCAGGCCCGGGGCGCGCATGCAGATGATGGTGGTGATGAAGTTGACCGCACCCAGAATGGTGCCGAAGCCGGACAGCGCCAGGCCGAAGACCCACAGGTCACCGCCCACGCCGGGGGTGAATGTGGTGTTGTTCAGCGGCGCGTAGGCGAACCAGCCGAACGCCGCTGCGCCCTGCGGGGTGATGAAGCCCGCGACGGCGATGGTGGATCCGAAGAGGAAGAACCAGAAGGCCAGGGCGTTCAGCCGCGGGAATGCGACGTCGGGGGCGCCGATCTGCAGCGGCATGATGAAGTTGGTGAAGCCGGCGAACAGCGGTGTGGCGAACATCAGCAGCATCATGGTGCCGTGCATCGTGAACAGCTGGTTGTACTGCTCCTTGGTCTGCAGGACCTGCATGCCGGGTTCGAAGAGTTCGGCCCGGATCAGCAGGGCCATAACTCCGGCCATGAGGAAGAACACAAACGAGGCGATCAGGTACATGTACCCGATGACTTTGTGGTCAGTGGAGGTGAGCCAGCCGACCACCATGGAGCCTTTGCGCCGCGGCACTACAGGGGGAGCAGCGGTTGAGGCAGTCCCTATTCGTGAATGTCCGGTGATGGCCATTTTTCACCTCACAGATACTTCTGCATGACAGCTATGGGCCCTTTGCATGAGCCCCTAATTGCAGGCTACTCACTAACGCGGCATCCCGAAAGAGTCAGCGCAGGCCCATCGCGTTCCGGACCTCGTCCAAAATGTGGTGGACGGCGGTCTCCGCCCCCACCGCGTCTCCACGGGCCACCGCCGCCGCAACATCCTCGTGGGCCTGTAAGGCTTCGTTCCGCGGTTTGAAGGGCATAAGCCCCTGTTTGGTCCGGCTGGTGAGCACCTCGGCCACCATGCCTTCCAAAGCTGTGAACATCTCATTGCCGCAGCTTTGGAGCAGCAGGCAGTGGAACTCGATGTCCACCGCCAGGAACGCCTCAAGTTCTCCGGCTTCGCCGAGCCGCCGCAGCTCTGCAGCCAGGGCAACCAGCCTGGCCCGTTCCGCGGCGCTCGCCCGGCGGGCAGCACCTGCAGCTGCAATAGGCTCGACGGCGATGCGCAGCTCCGTCAGGCTGCTGTACTGGAGATCGCGCCGGACAGAGCCCAGGCGCCAGCGCACCAGCTTGGGATCGAAGACGTTCCACAGCCTGCGCTCCTGGACCACGATGCCCACCCGCCGGCGCGAGTACACCAGGTTCATGGACTCCAGGACCTTCATGCTGTCCCGCGCAACGGTGCGGGAGATGCCGTACTCCTGCTGGAGGCCCTCAAGGGTCAGCCGGCTGCCCGGAGGAAGGCTCCCTGCCGCGATGGCGGAGCCAACCGCCTCGAGGACGCGTTCATGCATGGCGGGGGAGGCCCCGCCGTCGTGCGCGTCATCCGCGTCTGGTGGTGTCGCCGTCGACATCTTTCCTGCTTTCGTCTGCGCCTGTGCGCCCTCCAATCGTACCGACAAAGTCCCAAAGGTATGACTTGTGACACCAAAAGATAGTATCTGTGGCTCGAAATGGTGATACCTTATCTCCCGGCGCAGTTCCCTGTGAGATGCGCAATGAGCTTTCTTCACTTAGCCAACGGCGTCTTCTTCGGAGGTAAAACATGCAGTATCCAGCCACGCACCTGGTGGTGATGGGCGTTGCCGGTTCCGGCAAGTCCACCATTGCGGCAGCGCTTTCCCAGCAGCTTGGCTGGGCCTGCGCCGAAGCGGACGAGTTCCACCCCCAGCCCAACATCGACAAGATGACCCAGGGCATTCCCCTGCAGGACGGGGACCGCTGGCCTTGGCTGCGGGAAATCCAGGACTGGATGACCGAAAATGCCGCTGCCGGGAGGAGCACAGTGCTCACCTGCTCCGCGCTTAAGCAGAGCTACCGGCAGCTGCTCGCCGACGCACAGGGCCGGGTCCTGTTCATCCACCTCGACGGCGGCGCCGACCTGATCGGCCAGCGCATGCAGGGCCGCGAGGGCCACTTCATGCCGTCCACGCTCCTGCCCAGCCAGCTGGCCACCCTGGAACCGCTGACCGGCAACGAACTTGCCGCCGGCAGCCTCCGCCTGGACATCTCCAACTCCCCGGAGCAGATCGTCGTCGCCGTCCTGGCTGGCCTCGCGCTTCCCGCGGGTTCGGCGCCGAGCGCCCGCCTGGAGCCCAGCGCCAGCTGATCCCGGCGCCTGCTGAGCCCGCCCAATTTTTCCCCAATATTTTCATTAGTTCTGTTTCAAAGGAGAACCATGGTCATCGAAGGATGGACCCAGACGCTGGGCGCAGGACCGCTGCTGCTCATTGCCGCGGCATCGATTTTCGCGCTGCTGTTCCTGATCATCAAGCTGCGGATGCACGCCCTCGTGGCCCTGATCGTGATCAGCCTCGCGACGGCATTCGCCACCGGGATCCCCGCCAACAAGGTGGTGCCGGTGCTGATCGACGGCTTCGGGACCACCCTGGGCACCGTGGCGCTCCTGGTGGGACTGGGCGCCATGCTCGGGCGCATCGTTGAGACCAGCGGCGGCGCCAAGGTGCTGGCCGACTACCTGATCGGCGTGTTCGGCGAAAAGCGTGCACCGTTCGCCCTGGGCCTTGCCTCGCTGATCTTCGGCTTCCCCATCTTCTTCGACGCCGGCCTGGTGGTTATGCTGCCCGTCGTCTTCGCCGTGGCCCACCGCCTGGGCGGGGGAGTGCTGCGCTACGGCCTCCCCGCCGCCGGTGCGTTCTCCGTGATGCACATCTTCCTGCCGCCGCACCCGGGCCCGGTTTCCGCCGCCGCCTTCTTTGACGCCAATATTGGCCTTGTCCTCATCGCCGGCCTCATCACCGCCATCCCCACTTGGTACGTCACTGCCTACCTGTTCGGCCTGTGGACCGGCAAGAAGCTGGTTCTTCCGGTTCCGGAGATCCTGGGCCACGCCAGCGCCGAAGCCGAATCCCACCCGCCGCGCTTCCGCACCATCATCGGCCTGCTGCTCCTGCCGCTCGTCCTGATCTTCATCAACACCGGCCTGAACACCCTTGCCTCGTCCGGAGCGCTCTCCGAGGCCGTCCGGAACGAGCAGTGGTTCCAGGTCCTGCGCACCATCGGTGAAACCCCGGTGGCCCTGCTGATAGCTGTCCTGGTGGCCGTGTTTGTCCTGGGCGCCCGCCGCGGCAAGGACGCTGGCGCCATCGAGAAGCTGCTCGAATCCTCGCTGGGCCCAGTCTGTTCGGTCATCCTGATCACCGGCGCTGGCGGTATGTTCGGCGGCGTGCTCCGCGCCTCCGGCATTGGCGCCGCGCTGGCCGATGTCCTGGGCAACCTGGGCATCCCGCTGATCCTGGCCGGCTTCCTGATCGCCGCCATCCTGCGCATCGCCCAGGGTTCCGCCACCGTGGCCCTGACCACCACCGCTGGCCTGATCGCCCCGGCCGTGGCCGCCGCCGGACTGACCGGCATGCAGATCGCCGCCCTGGTTATTGCCGTGGCAGCAGGCTCCGTGGTGGTCTCCCACGTCAACGACTCCGGCTTCTGGCTGGTGGGCCGCTTCTTCGGCATGGACGTCAAGACCACCCTGCGGACTTGGACCGTCATGGAAACCCTCATCGGCGTGATGGGCTTCGCCATCGCCGCGGTCCTCTTCCTGCTCGCTGGCGTGGCGGGTTAGCGCTCTGACTCCAGCCACGGCTGACTGAAGTACGACGGCGGGGTGTCCAGGGAAACTCTGGGCGCGCCGCCGTCGTCGTACTCCTGGTGCGCCGCTACTTGCGTGGTTTGGCTGCCTTGGGCGCTTTCGGCGGGAGCGCCGCGACGTATTCGAAGGCCTTCTCCACCCAGGCGCTTGCCCGAGCGTCGTCGCCCTCACCCTCGGCGTTCCACACCTCCGGCAGCCCGGTGTAGCCGCCCATGGGCCGCTCCGCCGGGCCGAACGGGACGGTTCGCTCGGTGCTTTCGAGCACCTGCCGCTCTGCGTCGGAGAGCTTCACGCCGATCGTGGAGCCGAACAGTCCGGCGAACATGTTGCCGTTGACGAAGGCGCCCAGGTTGCCGAACATCGGCTTGACCACCACCTCGGGGCTGTCCGGCACTACTGAGCGGAAGCGCTCCTTGGCTTCGTCGGACGCTTTGGCCATCTCCATGTCGCTCTCTCCCAGGGTTGCGGTGTGATTCCTTGTGCAGCTTATGCCCGCCGGTGCGCCGGGGACAGAATTGCCGTACCGATAGGCTGGCAGGAGTCCGCACTCACCTCCCAGGTTCCACCCAACCGAAGGACACCCCTTGACCCAACGCACCATCGTGATCACCGGCGCCAGCGACGGCATCGGCGCGGCAGCCGCGCGGACGCTGACCCAGGCAGGCGACCGGGTGGTCCTCGTCGGCCGTTCCGAGGAGAAGACGCAGGCCATCGCGAAGGAACTCAACGCGGACTACTTCGTCAGCGACTTCGCCGAGCTGGACCAGGTCCGCACGCTCGCCGCGCAGCTGAGGGACGACTACGACCGGATCGACGTCCTGGCCAACAACGCCGGCGGCATCATGGGAAAGCACCAGCTCACCGTGGACGGCAACGAGTCCACCTTCCAGATCAACCACCTGGCGCCGTTCCTGCTCACCACCGAGCTGATGGACGTCCTCACCGCCAGCAACGCCAAGGTCATCAACACCGCCAGCGCGGCCAACGGCTTCGGCAAAATGGACCTCTTCGACCTCAAATCGGAGCACACCTACTCCACCAACCGCGCCTACGGCACCGCCAAACTCGCCAACATCCTCTTCACGTCCGAGCTGCACCGCCGCTTCGGCGAGCAGGGAATCACTACGGCGGCGTTCCACCCGGGCGTGGTCCGCACCAACTTCGCGGCAGAGTCCACCAGCCCCATGCGGCACGCCTACAAAACGCTGCTCAACCGCTTTATGCTCACCCCGGACCAGGGCGCCGACACCCTGCTCTGGCTCAGCAACGGCACCCCCGGCACCGACTGGATCTCCGGCGCCTACTACGCCAAGCGCGCCCTGGCCAAGGCCAACGCGCAGGCGTACGACGCCGAGCTGGCGCAGGGTTTGTGGGAGGCCAGCGAGGCGCTCGTCGCGCGCTGAGTTTCCAACCGGTGGCGGGTCACCCGAGGTAACAAGCGTGCAATATGAACAAGTTCGCATGATTTTAACGAGCGTAATTCGGTGATTGTGCTAATTTCTCTCTGTTGACGCGCATATCTTCGGTACCCGGGACGGGACAGGGGAGTCCGCCCAGCTGCCGCACACCTGCTGACCACCCCCTCCTGGAGACGCCCGTGGAATCCCCCTCACCCCTGACGCTCGACGCGACGCTGGCCTTGAAGCCCGCCGGGCCTGCGCCGGTCCAACCCGGACTCCGCAGATCCATGGGCACCAGGCACCTGGTGATGATCGCCATGGGCGGCGTCATCGGATCGGGCCTGTTCCTCAGTTCGGGCTACACCATTTCCCAGGCCGGTCCGCTGGGCGCGGTGCTCGCCTACCTCGTGGGCGCGTTTGTGGTGTACATGGTGATGGCATGCCTGGGTGAGCTGGCCATCGCCTATCCGGTGTCCGGCGCCTTCCACATCTACGCCGCCCGCTCCATCGGGCCCGCCACCGGATTCGCCACCGCCTGGCTGTACTGGCTTTGCTGGGCGGTGGCCATCGGCTCCGAATTCACCGCGTCCGGGCTGCTTATGCAGCGCTGGTTCCCGGACGTTGACGTGTGGATCTGGTGCCTGATTTTCGCTGCCGTGCTGTTTGGCTTCAACGCGGTGTCCGCCAGGTTCTTCGGCGAATCCGAATTCTGGTTCGCCATCATCAAGGTGGGCGCCATTATCGGCCTGATCGTCCTCGGCGGCGCCGCACTGTTTGGGTTCCGTCCGCTCAGCGACGGTGGCAGCCACCCCTTCCTCTTCGAGAACTTCAACACGGCGGGCGGCCTCTTTCCTAACGGCTTCACCGGCGTCCTGGTCACCGTGCTCGCCGTCTTCTACGCCTTCTCGGGGTCCGAGCTGATCGGCGTGGCAGCGGGCGAAACCAAGGACCCCACCACCAACATCCCCAAAGCCATGCGCACCACGGTGATCCGGCTGCTGATCTTCTTCGTCGGCGCCATCGCCGTCATCGCAGCCACCATCCCGTACACCGAGGTGGGCCTGGACGAGAGCCCGTTCGTCACGGTCTTCTCCGCTATCGGGATCCCGTTCGCCGCCGACATCATGAACTTCGTTATCATCACGGCCCTCCTCTCCGCCGGAAACAGCGGCCTCTTCTCCTGCGCCAGGATGCTCTACTCGCTGGCCGACGAGGGCCACGCGCCGCAGGCCTTCCGTCGCCTCACCCGCCGCGGCATCCCGATGATCGCCCTGTCCGTGAGCATGGTGGGTGGCATCGCGTCCCTCATCAGCAGCGTGGTGGCCCCGGAGACGGTGTACCTGGTGCTGGTGTCAGTCGCCGGGTTCGCCGTGGTGGGCGTCTGGATGTCCATCACCGCCTCGCACTACTTCCACCGGCGTGCCTTCGTGCGGAACGGCGGGGACGTGGGCGCCCTTGCCTACAAGGCGCCGCTGTTCCCGCTGGTGCCCATCCTGGCGTTCACGCTCTGCGTCATCTCGCTGGTAGGCATCGCCTTGGACCCCAACCAGGTAGCCGCCCTCTACTTCGGCATCCCGTTCGTCGCCGCCTGCTACGCCTACTTCTACTTCCGGCACGGCCGCAAACGTCCGACGGCGGCAGTCCAGTAACCAGCCCCAAGTCACTTGCGTCACCGACCCCGGGCCCCGTGGAAGAATAGGGCGAGCACCGGCAGTGAGGGGTAACAAGCGTGGATTCGTCCGCTGACGCGTCATCGTTGGCGCAAGGGCTCTGGATTGTCCGCCTGGTGGTTGACCGGGAGAAACGCGGGCGGCAGCTGCTGGGCGTTTCCCAGCTTGCGGCGGAGCTGGACATGGACCAGGGCCGCGTGTCGCGGCTGGCGCAGGAACTGTGCGATCTGGGTTTGCTGGAGCGGGTGGACCGAGGACCCTTCCGGACCGGGCCGCGGTTCTTCAGCCTTGCTGCCTCGCTCAACACCGGCTGGGTGCGTGAAGCCAAGCCCGAACTCGAGTCATTGGTTTCCGCCCTGGGGCTGCGGACGCGGCTCTCCGTCCGGGACGGGTTCCGGGCGATCCTGGTGCGCGCCTCCAGTAACGACGCCGCCCTGGGCAGCTTCGTTGCGCCGGGCATGGTGACGCCGGTATGGTGCACCGGCGCCGGCAGGGCCCTGCTCTGGGACCATGACCTGCCTGCCCTGGACCAGCTGCTGCGCGAGGTGAACTTCATCGGCGTGGGCGGCCCTGGCGCGGCGCACTCCGTCGGTGAAGTCTGGAAGCTGATGGCCCGCGACCTGCAACGCGGCTACATCACCTCCGACGAGGAATTTGAGCATGACATCGTGGAGCTGGCCGTCGCGGTCCGTGACGGGGGCGGCAACATCCTGGCCGCACTCAGCGTGCTGGGACGCCGGGCCGAAGTGGGCGGTGACGCCGCGGGCATTGCCACTGTTCTGCGCGGCGCCGCGGACCACCTCGGCTCCCTCGCCGCCGACCGCTAGCTGGTCGCCAGAGTGTCCTTACACGAGGAGCCCCGGCCCCTTCTATTTGGGAGTGCGGGTGCGGGACAATGTTCCTACAGCGCCCTCGTGAGGTTGGTGCTGGCAAATGCCTGAAAGGTCCTTTAGGGAAGGGTGTGGATAAGTATGTCCGAAGAAAACAAGGCCTTGGCGCGTCGTTCTTGGGAGGCCCCGGATAACCTGGACATCATCGACGAGGTGTACGCCCCCGATCTCGTCTGGCACGACCCCGGTCAAGAGATCCACGGCACGGAGGAAGCCAAGCAGTTTATCGCCATGTACAAATCCGCTTTCCCCGACATGAGCGCAACCGTTGAGGACGAGATAGCCGAAGGGGATAAGGTCGTCACCCGCTGGACGCTACGCGGCAGCCACCAGGGAGAGATAGAGGAGTTTGGCCCTCCCACTGGGAGGCAAGTAGAGATCAAAGGCATTTCCGTCAGCCGCATCGAAGGAGGCAAGATAGTCGAGGAGTGGAATAGCTACGATAATCTGGGCGTGATGCAGCAACTTGGGCTCGTCCCTGAAAAGTAGCACGCCGACAGTTGGCTGCTTACTGGCCGGGGTCCTTACCCAGACTCTCTGTGGGGGCTTTGGCTCTGGCTATCCGATTTCTCTAGTGAGTTGTTCTAGGTCACACCCTTAGACCCGCGACCCCTCCACACGCTCAGGAGCGGCAACATCCAGATCCGCTAGCCTTTGCCCGGGCTGGTAGCCAAGCCTGGTCTCGAGCCATCGTCCCTGCTCCACCAGGGCCGCCGCGCAGCCGGTCCGGCGCGGCTCCAGGCGGGCCTTGGTGCCTACGATCTGCAGCGCCGCCGCCACATCGCCCTTGAAATCCCGGACGGGGACGGCCAGCGAATAGAGCCCTGGCTCCGCTTCCTCATCCACCACTGAGTAACCCCGCACCCGCGCCGCAGCCAGCCGCACCAGGAAGTCGTCGACGTCGGACGGGGTATTGGGGCCGTGCCGCACAAAGTCGACGCCTGCGAACACCGTCCGCACCTCGGCTTCCGGCGACTCCCACAGCACAGCCTGGCCGGCGTCGCTGCAGTACGCGGGGTAGGGCCTGCCCAGCCATGAGCCCACCAGGTTGCTGCTGGCCGGAACGCTTTCGCCGATGGTTAAGGTGCTCGCGCCGTGCAGCACGCCCAGGAAGCACCCCTCATCGGTGTCGCGGGCCAGCCGCTCCAGCGCCACGGCGCCGTCTGTGTGCAGCCTCCGCCCCGTCAGCTGCTGCGCGTCGGTCAGGATGGACCAGTCCAAAGTGTAGGTGCGCTCGAGGGTCCGGCCGAGGAATCCCTCCTGCTCACCGCTGCGGAGATTCCGCGAGACCTGGCTGCGGTCCTTGCCCAGGTCGGCGGCGATCCCGGCTGCGGTGCCACCCGGAAGTCCGGCCTCATGCCGTGCGCCCAGGGCCAGGATGGCCATCATGCCACGGCCCATGCTGGAGGTTTTCGACATAGGCCAGAGTCTAGTGGAGCTTCCGGGAGCCAGCCCGGTAACAGTTCGCCATGCTCGTTACCAGCATGTCCAGTTGCTTATGATGAACAGAATGCCCTTCACGCCACCGACCCCGGGAGCTCACGCCATGCCCCGCAACACCGCGCTGTCCCAACTGCTTGCTGCCGGAGCGCATCTCACGGCCGACGGCGCCCTCGCTACCGAACTTGAAGCGCGCGGCTGCAGCCTGGATGATCCGCTGTGGTCGGCCAAGGTCCTGCTGGAGCAGCCGCAGCTGATCCGTGACGTGCACCGCGACTACTTCGAAGCCGGGGCCAACGTGGCTACCACCGCCAGCTACCAGGCCACACCGCTGGGGTTCTCCCAGCGTGGGCTATCTGAGGACGCTGCACTGGACCTGGTCAGGCTCTCAGTCCGCCTGGCCGATGACGCCCGGCGCGGACACCTCGCCCGGCACCCACAAGCAGGTTCGCTGCTGATCGCCGGATCAGTCGGCCCGTACGGCGCCTACCTCGCGGACGGCTCGGAGTACCGCGGGGACTACGTCCTGGACACCGAGGCCTTCAAGGATTTCCACCGGCCCCGCATCGCGGCCCTGGTGGATGCCGGAGCCGACTTCCTGGCCTGCGAGACGCTGCCGTCCCTTGCCGAAGCAGAGGCGCTGCTGGCACTGACCGGGGAGTTCGACGTCGAATCCTGGTTCTCGTTCTCGCTGCGGGACGGTGCGCACATCAGCGACGGCACTCCGTTGGCTGCGGTATCGGAGCTCTGCGGGTCCGAGCCGCGGGTGGTGGCCGTGGGCGTGAACTGCGTGCCGCTGAACCTGGTCCCGGCCGCCCTTGCAGCCCTCGGCACGGCGGGCTCCAAACCGCTGGTCACGTATCCAAACTCCGGCGAAAGCTACGACGCCGCCACCAAAACCTGGGCACCCGCATCAGGCAATGCCGCTGAAGCGGTCAAAGCCCACCCCGCAGGCCTTGCAGCCGGAGCCGGTGCCTGGCGGGAGCTCGGGGCACGCATCGTGGGAGGCTGCTGCCGCACCACGCCACGGGACATTGCCGCACTGGCTGCAGGCCGGCCTGCCGAGCCGCCACGGGACCCTGAGTGAGCTGTCGTCCTAGGATGAGTCACTTTCTTCCCGGGTTGGATACCCAAGGTGGCGCCGGATATCTGCGAGCTCACTTTTGAGCTCCTCAACCTGGAGTTTGTACTTGAGGAATTCGGCTTTACGGCGTTGTGCGTCCGCATAGCTGACAATTAGGGCGGCCAGCCCCAACGGCAGGGCGAGAGCTAACGCCCAGCCTGCTGCCACGAAGAATTCCATTGCCACGGGAAGAGCAGCCCGGAAGTCGACAAATTGGTTGACGCTGTCAGCCACTCCGTGAATGACGTCGTCGAGGGAGCCCATAAAACGTCCGATAACGGGGGTCTCCGTGAGTGGGGGAGCGCTGATGCGGTCCTCGGCTTTGCTGCCCCAGCGGGGATCGCCAACATGATTCAGAACGTAGATACCTGCCCCGGCGCTTGTACCCATATATACGATCACGGAACCGAGTGCAGCCAAATGGAGCCGGCGTTGGCGCCAGAAGGCCAGCAGCAGCCCGGTGGCGATGGCAAAGATCCAGGTAAGGGCCTTGAACCAGTCAAGGCTGACGCCGCTCACTACGTCCACAGTTACCGCGATTCTTTAGAACTTCCCAGTGCAGGCTAAACCGTAACCCATTCCGCTGCCCACGGGACGATGACCCGAAAGCTGAACTGCAGCCGGACAAGGCGAAGGGTCCACCCCTTCCTCAGAGATGCACCCTTCGCCTGTGCTCGGTCAGTCCTTCTTGAAGGCGTCCTTAACCTTCTCGCCGGCCTGTTTCAGATCGCCCTTTGCCTGGTCGGTCTGACCTTCCCTCCGCAGGCTTTCGTCGCCCGTCGCCTTGCCGGCAGCTTCCTTGCCCTTGCCGCCCGCCTTCTCAGCAGCGTTCTCGATCTTGTCGCCCAGTCCCATGGTGTTTCCTCCTCTGGTTGGCAGTTGTCCTATCCGGACAGTCATATCATAAGCATGCTTACAATTATCATTCCAGCCCAGACGAGCTGCGTGAATTATCGCCACCCTGTCTGCCCAGTCGGGCAGGCCGGCCCCCGGGGTCAAAGTCCGTGCCGTAGTCGCCTACGAACGTTCCGGCCGTGCCCGCACGACGTCAGCGGCGCTGTCCGACTCACCCCCCGCGCTGAGGCCAGCGACCACGCCGTCGATATCGGCGTCGGGCCGGTTCTGGCTGAGTTTGGTCTTCGCCTCGATCCTGGTGATCAGCAGTTCGATGCCCACGATGCCGCGAAGCTGGCCAGAGATGTAACGCTCCGGCGCATCGTCCACGCTCCACGGGTGGTCAAAGCCCGCCTCGTGGACGCCGGTGAGCCGCCTGACCTGGCCGGCAACCCAGGCCGGGTCGTCGTGGACCACGAGGCGGCCATATACGTGCGCCGTGGAGTAGTTCCAGGTGGGTACAACGCGCCCGTGCTCGGCCTTGGACGCGTACCAGGAGGGCGAGACGTAGGCGTCCGCCCCCTGGATGATCATGAGTGATTCTCCGATCGCTGGCTCGGACCACTGGGTGTTGTTCCGGGCCACGTGTGCCAGCAGTGCACCGTGTTCGCCGATGGAGGGGTCGTAGACGAAGGGCAGCAGGGTGGCGAGCAGGCCCTGCGAGGTCTTGGTGACCAGGTTGGCTGCGGCCGGCCGGGTGAGGAGGTGGCTGATGGAGTCGGGGCTGGCTGCGAAATGGGCTGGGGTGTACATGGGTCTAATCCTTTGCTGGCTGGAGGGTTCTTGTGGCGTGGAGGATGGCTGGTTGAGCGGGGGTTGGCCTGACCCGGACGGCGGCGCCGGCGCAGAGGATAACGGCAACGCCGCCGATGATGGTGGCCCACGTCAGGGTTTCGCCGAGCAGGAGGCCCGCCCAGCAGATGCTCAGCACCGGCTGGATGAGCTGGATCTGGCTGACCTGGGCGATGGGGCCGATGGCCAGGCCGCGGTACCAGGCGAAGAAGCCCAGGAACATGCTCACCACACCGAGGTAGGCAAAAGCGAGCCACTGGACAGGGCTGGCGGACGGCGGCTGCTGGGCGACGGAGACTGCCGCGAGGAACACCATCAGCGGCGAGGCGAGCACCAGCGCCCAGGACACGGTCTGCCAGGCGCCGAGCTCGCGGGCCAGCAGTCCGCCCTCCGAGTAGCCGATGGCCGCCGCCGCCACGGCGCCGAGGAGCAGCAGGTCAGCCCCATGCAGCTGTCCGAACCCGCCGGACTGCATCGAAGCGAAGACGATGGCCGCAAGGGCTCCCGCCCCGGTGATCAGCCAGAACGCCAGTGGCGGACGCTCACGCCCGCGGAGGACTGCGGCCGTCGCCGTCGCGGCCGGGAGCAGGGCGATCACCACGGCGCTGTGGCTGGCCGGCGTGCTGGTGAGCGCGAACGACGTGAGCAGGGGAAACCCGACGACGACGCCGGCGGCCACCACTGCGAGGCGCGCCCATTGCACGCCGCGGGGGAGTCGTTGCCGTGTCAGTGCGAGGGCGAAGGCGGCCAGTACGGCGGCCACCACTGCGCGGCCGGAGCCGATGAACAGCGGGGACAGGCCTGCGACGGCGATTTTGGTGAACGGAACAGTGAACGAGAATGCCGCTACTCCGACGAGGCCCAACCAGAGTCCAGAGGGCTGACGGGACGGTACCACTGGCCGAATAAGCCTAGTAGCGCTACTGTTGTCTCTCATGAACAACGATAGCAGTTCCCGGATCGTGGCGCACCTGAAAAAATGGATCGCCGAGGCCGCGCCCGGGGCGAAGCTGCCGTCCACCCGCTCGCTGGTGGCCGAGTACCAGGCTAGCCCGGTCACGGTGCAGAAGGCCCTGCAGACCCTCACGGCGCACGGCATGATCGAGACCCGGCCCGGCGTCGGGACCTTCGTGCGGGCCGTCCGGACTGCCCGGCCGTCGGACTACGGCTGGCAGACGGCGGCCCTCCGTTCCCCGCTGGCGCTGCTGCCCCCGGCCTCCAGCACCATGCGAAGTGTGGCGAACGATGCCATCTCCTTCCACTCCGGCTACCCGGACCGCGAACTCCTGCCCGAGCGGCTGGTACGTGCCGCCCTCACCCGTGCGGCCCGTGGTGATGCAGCCTTGTCCCGTCCGCCCGCAGCCGGGCTGCCGGAACTGCAGTCGTGGTTCGCCCACGAACTCGGTGCGTCGACCCCGGCGGGGATCACGCCGCCGAACCCGAGCGACGTCGTCGTACTTCCTGGAAGCCAGAGCGGACTCAGCTCCATCTTCACTGCGCTGGTGGGCCGCGGACAGCCGCTGCTGATGGAATCGCCGTCCTATTGGGGCGCCATCCTGGCCGCAGCGCAGGCGGGCGTGCGCGTTGTCCCGGTGCCCACCGGACCGGACGGACCGGACGCGGCGGAGCTGGCACGCGCTTTTGAGGAGTCCGGCGCGCGGCTGTTCTATGCCCAGCCCAACTACGCGAACCCCACGGGCGCCCAGTGGTCTGCCGAACGGCGTGAACAGGTCCTGGACGTGGTGCGCGCGAAGGGTGCGTTCCTTGTGGAGGACGACTGGGCGCACGACTTCGGTATCACCTCCAATCCCGTGCCCGTCGCCTCCCGCGACGACTCCGGCCACGTTGTCTACCTGCGCTCGCTGACCAAGAGCGTGTCGCCGTCGATCCGCGTCGCCGCGGTCATAGCCCGCGGCCCGGCACGTGAACGCATCCTGGCGGACCGGGCGGCCGAGTCGATGTATGTCAGTGGCTTTCTCCAGGCGGCAGCGCTCGACGTCGTTACGCAGCCCGGGTGGCAAACGCACCTTCGCAGCCTCCGCCACCAGCTCGAGTCCCGCCGCGACCTGCTGGTCACAAGCCTGCGCCGGCACGCCCCGCAGGCGCACATCGAGCAGGTACCCAAGGGTGGCCTGAACCTCTGGGCGCGCCTGCCGGACGGGACCGACCTCGAACGGCTGACCCGCGGCTGCGAAACCGCCGGGGTGATCATCGCCGGCGGCAACGAGTGGTTCCCGGCCGAGCCGGCAGGTCCGTTTATCCGACTCAACTACTCCGGGACGAATCCGGGCGCCTTCCCGGAAGGCGCCCGGATCATTGGCCAGGCACTGGAACGGAACGGGGGCTAGGGGTCAGCCGGCCAGTAGGCGGAAGCTATGCGCCCAGCAGTGCGTAGGTGCTGATCACGTTGCCTTTGCTGGTCTTGTACTGGTCCTTCAGGCTGAGGCGCGTGACGGGGTCGCCGTCCTCGAACAGACGCCTGCCGCTGCCGGCCACCACCGGGTGGGTCATGAGGGTCAGCTCGTCCAGCAGGCCGGCGAACAGCAGCTGGCGCACAACGGAAATGCTGCCGGTTACGGCAATTTCGCCGCCGTCGCGCGCTTTCAGGCCGGACACGAAGTCCTCCAGCGGTCCCTCGATCAGATGGGAGTTCTGCCACTCGAGCGGTTCCGTCAGCGTCCGGGAGGCCACAAACTTCTCCACCGGGTTAATGAAGCCGGCAAAGTCGTCATCCACGGACGCGTTAGGCCAGTAACCGGCCCACTCCTGGTAGCTGACCCGGCCCAGCACCACCGTGTCCACTCGCTCCATCATGTCCGTCATGCCCTTGCCCAGGTCCTCGTCGAAGCTGTCAAATTGCCAGAGAAACGGGTCCGAGACCACGCCATCAACGGAGTGGAACAGGCCGGACGTGACTTTGCGCATGAGGTCCTCCAAGGTCAGGGGCAGTTGGCATCCACGCTATTGACTGTGCCCTCATCAGGGAAGCCCCCGCCGGTGGTTGAGCCGGGCGAAACCTGGATCTCGACGGGCTCGATCACCGCTCTCGACCGGGCCGCAGTTAGGTTCGTCACCACCGCCTGCGTGTTGCGCGAATCCGCGGGCCTGCAGCCGCATACTGGTGTTCATGCGGCCTCTCACCGCACCCCGGCCAGGCAGGAGGAAAATGCATGGAAACCCTGAAGAAGATCGTACGCAACCAGTACTTCCCCGCGGCCGCGGTGCTGACGGCGGTGTTGCTTTTCTGGATCATCGCCATGTTCGGCGGGCTCTCCCTGTTGAACAACAACCAGCCGCCCATGGCTACCTTGACGTGGATGCTGTTCGTCTATGCCGCAGCTGTCCTGACGCCGCTGGCAGGCATCCTTGCCGGTGTGGACCTGGTCCGCCGCTGGCGCCGCAACCGCATGTACGCGTTGGTTGAGCTGGAACGGGACGGGACCGCCGAGTACGAGGCCGCGCAGAACGAAACGGTGCACAACGAAACGGTGCAGGATGAAACGGCACAGCCCGCCGAGCCTGAAGCCCCAAGGCAGTCCGCCCCGAAACAGCCTGCACAGCACCGCCCGGTAACCCAGCAGCAGCCCGTGAAGCGCCATCCGGTGCAGCAGCAGCCCGGCAAGAAGCAGCAGGCGCAGACGAAGCAGCCAGCCCAGCCGAAGCAGCGCAAAAAAGCCGCGTAGCCGCTACTACAGCGCCAGCTCCACCCGGTTCCGGCCGGCCGCCTTCGCGGCGTAGAGGGCGGCGTCGGCTTCGCCCAGGAGAGTGTCGGCGTCGGCCCGGTGCTCGGCCGTGAACGCGGAAATCCCGGCGCTCAGCGTCAGCTGCCCCAGCGGATCCCCGGAGTGGACAATCTCCAGCCCGCGCACGGTATCCAGCGCCCGCTCCATAAATGCCTTTGCGCTCAGCTGCGACTGGTTCGGCAGGACCAGCAGGAATTCCTCGCCGCCGTACCGGTACACGCCGTCGCTCTTCCGCGCCGCACTCACCAGCGCCCCCGCCACGGCACGCAGCGCGAGATCGCCCGCCTGGTGCCCGTAGATGTCGTTGTAGCTCTTAAAGTTGTCCACATCGCACATCGCCACGCAATACCCCTCCGTGTACCGCTGGCTGCGCGCATGCAGCTGCTCAAGGTCCTCGGAGAGTTTGAGCCGGTTGTGCAGGCCGGTGAGCGGATCGGTCCGCGCCTGCAGCGAGAGCACCTTCCGGTAATGCGCCAGGTCCGCGTGAAGCGTGGTCACCCGCAGCGCCACCAGCAGCCGCGCATGCAGGACAAACGGGTCCAGCGGCTTGGTGACGTAGTCGTCCGCCCCGGCTGCGAGCCCGGCGAGCACATCGTCCCGGGACCCCTGCGACGTCAGCAGCACGATGTACGTGTACAGGTCCGCCTCGCGCGCCCGGATGGCCCGGCACAGCGCCAGCCCATCCATCCCTGGCATCATCCAGTCCGTGACCACCACATCGGGCTGGTGTTCCAGGTAGAGGGCCCACGCCTCGTCACCGTCCGCCGCCGCCAGGCAGTCATGCCCGGAGCGTTCGACGGCGGCGCGGGCCACCAGGAGCGAGCCCGGATCGTCATCTGCCACCAGGACTTTCACTGTGCCACCTCCAGCGCTAGATCGAGTTCAAAGTCCACGCGCACAAGTTCAGCTTCCAGCCGGCTGACCAGCTGCCGGCCGCCGTCGAGCTTTCCGCTGCGTCCCATGTCCTCCAGCTCGCCGCTCAGACTTGCGACGGCGGTAGCTCCGATGTTGGCCGCCGCACCCTTCAGGGCGTGCGCGGCCTGCGCCAGGGCCGGCCCGCCGCCGTTGGTCACCGCTTCGCGCAGTGCCGCGAGCCGCGCGGGAACGTCCTTCCGGAACGCCTCCGTCGTTGCGGGCAGCAGGCCTAGGCCGTCCTCGGGGCCGAGGTCGCGCAGCATGGCCAGCCGGTCCGCATCCAGCGCCGGCGGACGTCCACCGGTGACGGCCAGCAGCTGTGGAGCCTCCTGCTGGGGAGCCTCGTCCAACTGGGGTGCCTCCAGCTCCTGCGGCGAAGAAATCTGCGGCGCCTGCTCGGGGACCCAGCGGGCCAGGGCGGCTTCAAGCTCGGCGGCGTCCACCGGTTTGGAGAGGTAATCGTCCATGCCGGCGGCGAGGCAGCGTTCCCGGTCCCCGTCCAGGGCGCCGGCGGTCATGGCGATGATCGGGAGATGGCTGGCCCCGTCGTCGCGCCGGCGGATGACGCGCGTGGCCTCGAACCCGTCCATTACCGGCATGTGGCAGTCCATCAGGACGGCGGCGTACCGCGTGCTGGCGGTGGCGGCCACGGCCTCGGCGCCGTCGGCAACCACGTCCACCGCGTAGCCGAACTTGATCACCGTGGCGCGGGCCACCAACTGGTTCACGTCGTTGTCCTCCACTACCAGGATGCGGCCCCGTGATGCGCCCCGGAGGGACGACGCATCGGACGAATCAGTGGATGACTCCGGGGAGGACCCGGGGGACGAACCGGACGACTCAGCCGACGGCTCAGCGTCGGAAGGCCGGCCGGACCCAAGAGCCGCCGGGGCATGGTGTTCACTCGTGGACATCAGCCGGATCAGGCGGTTGTAGAACTCGGAGCTGCGGACCGGTTTCATGAGCCATTCGCGGACTCCGGCGTCGGCGATCTCGGCGGCGTTGACCTGCATGGTGGACGTGAGCATGATCAGCTCGATGTCCGCCAATGCGGCGTCGGCCTTGAGTTCGCGGGCCAGCTCCAGGCCATCGGTATCAGGCATGCAGAGGTCCAGCACGGCCAGATGGAAGGGTACTCCGGCTGCTGCGGCTTCGTGGGCGCGGGCCAGCGCGGCGCGGGCATCCGGCACCGCCTCCGGCTGCAGCTTCCAGCCGCGCAGCTGGGATTCCAGCACCAGGCGGTTGGTGGCGTTGTCGTCCACCACCAGGACGCGCAGTCCGGTGAGGAAACGGGCGGCCGGCACGGGATCCGTGGACGGCGGGGCAACGGGCACGGGGATGCGGAACCAGAACGTGCTGCCCTCGCCCAGAGCGCTGTCCAGCCCGATCTCGCCGTCCATGGCCTCAGTGAGCCGGCTGCAAATGGCCAGGCCCAGGCCGGTGCCGCCGTAGCGCCGGGTGGTGGAAGCGTCCGCCTGGGAGAAGGATTCGAACAGGCGCGCGTGGTGCGAAGGGTCGATGCCGATGCCCGTATCGCGGACCTCGAAGGAGACCATGGCGGTGGCGCCGGGTTTCGCGTCCGGCGTCTCCGTCGTCACCCGGATGGATACCTCCCCGGCCGCTGTGAACTTGACGGCGTTGGAGGCCAGGTTCAGCAGGACCTGGCGGATCCGGCCGGAATCACCGTGCAGCCTGGCCGGAACGCCCGGCTCGCAGTAGGCGATCAGCTCAAGGTTCTTGGCCTGCGCGGGCTCGGTCAGCAGGCCCGCCACTTCCTCCACAAGGACGCGGGGATCGAACGCCCGCACATCCAGGTCAACCTTGCCGGCTTCCAGCTTAGAGAAGTCCAGGATGTCGTTGATGAGGGACAACAGCGCCTCGCCGGCGCCCTTGACGCCCTGGGCGTACTGCTTCTGCGTCTGATCAAGCGGCGTCTCCAGCAGCAGTGCGGTCAGCCCCACCACTCCGTTCATGGGGGTCCGGATCTCGTGGCTCATGGTGGCCAGGAACTCGGACTTGAGTCGGCTGGATTCCAGCGCCGCTTCCCTGGCCGCCTTCAGCTCCAGTTCGGCGGCCCGGCGCAGCGTGATGTCCCTGGCGATGACGGCGACCCCGCGGACTGTGGCTCCTTCACGGATGGGGGAAATGGTCAAGGACACGGGGATGATGGCGCCGTCTTTGCGCAGGTGCTCGGTTTCGAAGCTCATGGCCTCGCCGCCGTCGCGGAGCTGCTCGAAAACCTCGTCGTCGCCGTCCGTGCTGCCCGGCGGCAGGAGGAAACGCGCGTCCCGGCCGATCGCTTCCGCGGCCGTGTAGCCGTACTGGTGCTGCGCTCCCGGGTTCCAGCTGGTGATGATGCCGTCGGGCGTGGTGCTCAGGATGGCGTTGGTGGAGGAGTTTACGATCGCGCCCAGGCCCTCCAGCTCAGCCGTCCTGGCCACCACTTCCTGCTCCAGCCCTGTGGTCAGGGTGAGGTTCTCGATGATGATCAGCACCTGGCGGACCAGGATGAGGGCAACGGTGGCTCTTGCCACCACCAAGAGGAAAGTGCTCATCTCATGTACATGCGGGGCCGCGAGCACCATCAAAGCGACCAGGATCGGCACGTACGGCAGCAGCTCAAGGGCCAGCGCAAACGCCTTGCGGTCCGGCCGAGGATTCTCCGCGTAGGGGAGCAGCGGTGCCAACGCAATCAGGAGGAAGGCGCCGATCCAGCCCAGGGCGAGGGGCGATCCCGTGACGCCCGTGACGCCGTCGAACGTCAGCCTCACATAGGTGCTGTCCGTGATGGTGAGCACCAGCAGGCCGCCGCCGAAACACAGCCACGGCAGCCGCTCGCCGGGCTGCCGGCGCATCCCCAGAACCAGCACCAGGGACGTGATGACCACGTCCACCACGGGGTAGCCCATGGACGTGAGCCGGGTCAGGAGGTCGCCGTCCGCGCTGAAGGCCGGGCCCAGCGCCGTATACCAGCTGACCACCAGGACTGAGCCGGCGATCACCGCGGCGTCCAGCACCGTCCGGGCAAGCCCCACGCGGGTGGTGCCACCGGGTCGCTTGAAGCTGAAAAGCGCGACGCCGGCTGGCACCGAATACGCGAGGAACAGGGCATCGGCCAGGGAGGGGAACGGGTACACGTGGTTGTTGGCGAGGCCGTAGTACGTCCAGACGGCCTGGCCCGCCGCCCAGACATAGGCGGCCACCGACATGAGGGTCCAGGCCCGGGCGTTCACCCCGCCGCGGCGCGCGACATGGGCGCAGCTGCGGCCGGCCAGCGCGGCGGACAGGAGGATGGCGAAGTCACCCGCCACCAGGGCCGTGGGCGTGCCGCTGTTGGCGGCAAAATACACTCCAAGAACGCCCAACACCACAGCACCAAGCGCGATCAGCCAACCCAGCCTGGCCGTGCTCCTGCTGATGGCGGGACGTTTCTCCAGGAGACCTGTCTGAGACACGCGGATCCCTCCCCATCGGTGCGCCCGTCACCCGAAAAGCTTGAGACCCGGGCCCGCCCGAGACCTGGGCGGAGACGCAACCTTATGATATCCCTCACATCTCAAGAAGGACCGTACTTCGCGTCCACATGTACTACTTGCCGGCCCGCGCGCTGCAGCAGGCTGGCCGCCACCCCGGAGCGGTATCCGGTGGCGCAGTGCACCCACACCGTTCCCGCCGGAATTTCGACCATCCGCCCCAGCAGCTCATGCAGCGGGATGTTCACCGCCCTGGCGAGGTGGCCGGCGTCGTACTCATCCGTCCGGCGGACATCGAGCACCACGTCCCCGGCGCTCCGCCCGTGCAGCATTTCGGCCCAGTCCACACGCGGATAATGCACGACGGCGGTGCCCGGCGCGAGTGCCGACGGGTCCGTTCCGAGGGCGGCGTCTGGGGAGTCGATGCCGATGCGGGACAGGTCCCGGATGGCCTTTTCGATGTCCTCTTCTGATCCCACCAGCGTCATTTTTTGGTTCCACGGCAGGACCCAGCCCAGGTAGGCGGTGAAGCTGGAGCCGCGGCCATACTCGAAACTCACCGAGCCCTGCAGGTGACTGCTGGCGAAGGCCACCCGGTGGCGCAGGTCCACCACCCATTCGCCGTCTGCGAGCCGGCGGCTGAGTTCCACCGGATCCACGGATTCCGGCACGGTGAGGTCCGCCGGCCCCGGGCCCTGCCGGTTTGCCGGCGCCATGTGCGCGTAGTAGGACGGGTAGGCGGTCAGGTTGTTGATGAGCTCCCGCACAAAGTGGTCCTCATCGGCGTCCGTGAACGCATGGTTGGTTTGCTGCTGTTCGGCGACGGTGGACGATCGGACACTCGACGCCGGCCCGGACGAACAGAACGAGCCGAACCCGTGCGTGGGGTACAGGGCTGCCGCCGGCTTGGCCTCGGCGGCCAGGCGGCGGACCGAGGAGTACTGGGCGCGGGTGAGGTCTTCGGTGTCCTCGTCACTGACCAGATCAGTCCGGCCCACCGACCCGTAGAGCAGGCTGCCGCCCGAGAACACGGCCTGCTGCTCGCCGTCGCTGACCACATAGCTGAGATGGTGGTGCGTGTGGCCGGGCGTGGCAACGGCCTTCACGGTGAGCCGGCCCACCTGGACCGTGCCGCCGTCGGCCATTGGCGTGTGTTCGAAGCCGACGTCGTCGTTTGCGCTGACGAAATACTCGGCACCGTGCGCGCGGGCGAGGATGAGCCCGCCGGTGAGGTAGTCGTTGTGCAGGTGGGTTTCGGCAACGTGGGTGATCCGGACGTCGGCTTCCGCGGCCGCGGCTTCCACCCGGTCCGTGTCCCGCTGCGGATCGATGACCAGCGCTACCTCGCCGTCGTGGACCAAGTAGCTGCGGTCCCCGAGCGGCCGCGTTTCGATGACAACGACGTCCATGGAACCCATTGTCCTCGCGTTCCTGCCGCTGGCTTAGTCAGCGCAGGCGCCCTTACCTATCCTTCAATGCCTGGATGGCGCGGTCTGCCTTTTTCAGGGTCCGCTTCAGCCGGGCGCCAGGCTTGGGGTGGGAGAAAAAGTACCCCTGCAGCAAATCGCAGTCCAGCGCTGTCAGGAATTCCGCCTGAACCGCCGTTTCGATGCCCTCGGCGGTGACCGTCAGGCCCAGGCTGTGCGCCATGTTGATCATGGAACTGAGGATGGGGAGGCGTTCGGTTCCGGTGCGCACCATAGACACAAAGGTTTTGTCGATCTTCACCGCGTCCACCGGCAGGTCCTGCAGCCGGCCCAGCGATGAGTAACCGGTGCCGAAGTCATCCAGCGCCACACGGACTCCGGCCTCACGCAGGCTGGCCAGCTGCTTGATCAGACTGCAGTCGGCGTCGAAAAATACACTCTCGGTGACCTCCAGGACCAGCTGGTACGCCCCCACCCCGCTGGCCTCGGCGAGACGGAGGACGTTGCCGGCAAAGTCACGTTCCTGCAGCTGGACTCCGGAAACGTTCACCGCCAGCGACCGGGACGGGTCTTCGTTCAGCCACGGCGCGAGCTCGGCGAGCCCTAAAGTCATGACAGCGGTACCGATCTCGCTGATCAGGCCGCTGCGCTCAGCCACGGGAATGAAGACCGACGGCTGGATGCGCTCGCCATCGCGGTCCCACCGCGCAAGCGCCTCGAACTGGACTACCTGGCCCATCCGTGGGGAGACAAGGGGCTGGTAGTCCACGGAGATTTCCCCCAGCGGAATGGCGAGCTGCAGGCCGGCCTCCATCTCCGTGCGCTGCACCAGGGCAGTCCTCATCTCCGGATGGAACCGCAGGAACCGGTTCTTCCCCGCTGTCTTGGCCGCATACATGGCGATGTCCGCTTGGCGGAGCAAGTCTGACGCGCCGATGACGGCATTTCCGATGGAGGCAAGCCCCAGGCTCAGGCTGGGCCGGAGCATGGTGCCGTCAATCCACACCGGGACGTGCAGGCAGCGCACAATGCAGGCCGCGATTGCTTCGGCGTCCGGGCAGGCGGTAAGCAGAACCACAAACTCGTCGCCTCCCAGCCTGGCCACCACATCCGCGTTGGGGACACAGCCTTTGAGCCTGCGCGCCACTTCCACCAGCATGTCGTCGCCGGCCTGGTGGCCCAGGATGTCGTTGACCTCCTTGAAATCGTCCAGGTCGAGCAGCAGGACATCCACGGTCTTGAACCGCGGCTCGCGGAGGGCTGCCACCAGTGCGTCTTTGAAGACCGCCCGGTTGGCCAGTCCGGTCAGCGGATCCTGGAACGCAAGTGCTCGCAGCTGTTCGGCCTGCGCGGCCAGGTCAGTCACGGCCTGCTCGGCCAGCTCCTGCGCCTGCCTGCGCGGAGTGACATCCCGGAAGCTCCACACGCGGCCCGCTATCCTCTCGCCCACGCGCTGCGGCCGCGAATACCTTTCAAACGTCCTGCCATCCTTGAAGTCCAGCACGTCGTGGCTCTCGGCCCCGGGGCTGTCCGCAACCTCGGCGATCCTGGCCATGAAGGCCTCCGGATTCGCGACCTGGGAGACGATGAGGCGCATGATGGGGTCTTCACTGTCGCCGTCCACCAGTTCAGGCGGAATGCCCCACATTGTCAGGAACTGGTCATTGAACCCGGCCACGCTGCCGTCGGAGCTGATGACCAGGATGCCGTCGGCGGTGGATTCGAGGGTGGCAGTCAGAAGCGACATGGCCTCGCGGAGGTCAGCGTCAGCTCCCTTGCGGTGTTCCGTGCTCCGGACGGAGACAAGCAAAACCTGCGAGCCGCCGTCGTCCAGCAGTGAGCCTGCCACCTCGGCTGCGAACTCTGTGCCGTCCCGGTGCAGTCCGTAGACTTCCCGCGGCGGCAGCGGTTCATCGGGCTGCGCCTGCAGGTGCTCCTGAAGCAGCCGCGTTTCGTTCCGGAACCCCTCCGACAGGAGCAGCCAGTGGTCGCTGCCGATCAGCTCAGCGAGTGTGTAGCCGAACAGCCTGCTGGCCGCCGTATTGGCCATTTTGATGGTGCCGTCCGCGTTGACCGCCAGAAGCGCATCCGGGCTGGCATCAAGAAGCATGCCGAACTTCGACGCGCCCAGATCCTTGTCCTGCCGCTTGGAACGCCCCATGCGCTACCACCCCCACGCACATCATAAAGTGCAGGTTGTGATCGCGGTACGAAAACGCGTGACTTTTGAGAGGCCCTTGGAAATGGAGGCCCAGGAATTCGCGCTTCTGCTGGTCCGCGGCGGTGGAAACGGGCTAAGAGTTACGCATTCCCGTCAGCCCGGCCCCGGAAACTTGCCCGGCCCCGGCAACGACGCTGACAGCGGCGCCGGCGTTGGTGCCCAGCCCGCGGACCACCCAGCCGTCCGCCTGCCAGGCAGCAGCATCGAGAACGTTCCTGGCGTCCAGGATCACCCGCCGCCGCACCAAAGCGCCCGCAGCGGCAGGGCTCAGGCGCAGGTACTCGTCCCACTCAGTAAGGAGAAGCACCAGCTCCGCACCCTCCAAGGCCCGCGTTGCCGAGGCTTCGAACCGCAGCTGCGGATACCGCAGCCATGCGTGGTTCACGGCTTTCGGATCAGTCACCGTCACGTGTGCGCCGGCCGCTGCCAGCCGGGCCGCGACGTCCAGGGCGGGGGAGTCGCGGATGTCATCGGTCTCGGGTTTGAAGGAGGCTCCGAGGATGGTGATGGCGCGTCCGGAGAGCCCGCCGCCGCACAGTTCCGCGGCCAGGGACACTGTCCGGGTCCGCTGGCGGACGTTGATGGCGTCCACCACGCCCATCCAGTCGTTCACCGGATCCACGCCCAGCGCGGCGGCCTGGCTGCGGAGGCTGCGGATGTCCTTGGGCAGGCACCCGCCGCCGAAGCCCAGCCCGGCATGCATGTAGCGGTTCCCGATCCTCGGGTCCATGCCCATGGCCTCGCTGAGTTCGGCCACGTCCGCGCCGGACGCGTCGCACAATTCGGAGATGGCGTTGATGAAGCTGACCTTGGTGGCCAGGTACGCGTTCGCGGCCGACTTGATCAGTTCAGCCGTGGCGAAGTTGCACACCAGGCGCGGAATGCCGGCGTTCAGCAGCGGCTCATAAACGGCATCCAGCGCAGCCGTCACGGCACGCGGCGCCCCGGTCTTGGGGTTGAAGGCCGCGGCGCGTCCGCCCGCCACACCGTAAACCAGCCGGTCCGGCACCAGCGAGTCCTTCACTGCTGTGCCCTGCCGCAGGAACTCCGGGTTCCAGCCCAGCTGCACGTCCGGCCGCCCCGCGAGGACGCCCTGGAGCATGTCCACCGTGCCCACGGGCACCGTTGATTTACCGACGACGACGGCGCCCCTCGCCAGGTGCGGGAGCAGCGCCTCGGTGGCGGAAACAAGGAAGGTGAGGTCGGCGCGGTCGGACGTCTTGGACTGCGGCGTCCCGACGCACAGGAAGTGGACCTGGGCGCCGGCGGCAGCGGCGACGTCGGTGGAGAACGTGAGGCGGCCGGTGCTGCGTCCGTCGCGTAGCAGTTCGTCCAGGCCGGGTTCGAAGAAGGGGGCCTGGCCGCGGCCCAGCTGGTCCACTTTGGCGGCGTCCACGTCGATGCCCACCACGGTGTGGCCCATGGACGCGAGCGTGGCAGCGTGCACGGCGCCGAGGTAGCCGCAGCCGATCACCGATATTTTCACAGGGACGCTCCACTTTTGGTTTGGGCAGGCTCAACCACCGGGCGGCGGCTCTTGGTTTCGATGGTTTCAGCCAACGGTTCTCCGGCGATTACTGATTGGTACTGACGCACCAGCTCGGCGCTGAGCACCGGCCACGTCCGCGCCTGGACCGAGGCGTGCGCTGTCCTGGCGAACGCGCGGCGCTTGGCGTCGTCGCCCATGAGGTCCATGACCCGGGCCCGGAAACCGGCCAGGTCGCCGGGCTGGTACAGCCAGCCTGTACGGGAGTTTTCCACCAGGTCCAGGGGCCCGCCGCGGCCCGTGGCCACCACCGGCACCCCCGATGCCATGGCCTCCTGGATGGTCTGGCAGAACGTCTCGAACTCGCCGGGATGAACAAAAAGGTCGAAGGACGCCACAGCCTTCGCCAGCTCCTCACCGCCGAGGAACCCGGTGAACACGGCGTCCGGCAGGGCTTCCTGCAGGGCGGACTTTTGGGGTCCGTCGCCCACAATCACCAGCTTGGCGTTCGGGACGTTGGCGAGCGCGGCGAGGTCCTCCACCTGCTTTTCGATGGCCAGCCGGCCGACGTAGCCGATGATGCGCTCACCGCCGGGGGCAACCGTTGCCCGCCACCCGGCGTCGCGCTTTTCCGGAGAAAACCGCGCGGTATCCACACCGCGCCGCCACATGCCCACTCGCGGAATCCCGCGGCCGCGCAACTGGTTCAGCGCGAAGGTGGACGGCACCAGGGTCCGGGTGGCCAGCAAGTGGATATTCTCCACCCGGTTCCACGCCCAGTTCTCCAGGAACGGCACACCATACCGTGCGGCGTAGCTGGGAACCTCGGTCTGGTAGATGGCTATGGTGGGGATCCCCAACTGATGCGCGGCCTGCACTGCCCGCCACCCGAGGATAAACGGCGATGCGAGGTGGACAACGTCGGGTGCGTAGTCGGCAAGGATTCGCTTGACCCGGTACACACCGCCCATCGCCACTCGCACGTTGGTGTAGCCAGCCAGCGGAACTGCGGGCACCCGGTGCACCGTCGCGCCGTGAACCACCTCGGCCGGTCCCACGAACTCGGAGACGGCATAGGTGGAAGGGGCGATGACCAGGACGTCGTGGCCCTGGTCCTCCAGGTGTTCAAGCACCCTCAGGATGGAGTGGGTCACTCCGTTCATCAGCGGCAGGAATGACTCGGCAACAATTGCGATCCTCACCCCTCCACGGTGGGTGCGGCTCCTGTCGGGGCGGGGTCACGCGGGTTGAGTAGAGGGAAAGGTTGGGTTAACAGATCAGCGCTTGGGGTCAGCCGTCGTGGCCGTGCCGCAGCACGTCCGGGAGTTCGTCCACATAGACCGTTTGCGGCGGCTCGAAGTAGATGACCAGCACCTCGTCGCCGACCGCGAAGACGCTCGTCTTGTCGAAGGGGTGGGCATGGAACGCGTTGGTGCCGCCCAGGTAGGGCAGCATGACCTCGCCGAGGGTCCCTGGCCCAATCCGCCCGGTCACGCGGCCGATCTTGCCGGTAAGGCTCCGGTCAACGTTTCTATGCATCGGGGGCTTTCGCGGGGCGCTTGCCTTCCCGGCTGTTCTTCAGTGCCGAGGACAAGGCAGGAAGGTAGTCGCCCACCTGGGCCAGGATGCCGCCCAGCATCTTGTTGACGCCCTCGCCGCCGTTCAGCACGGTCATCTGTCCCACGTGGGAGAAAGGCTCGGCCGCTGCGGCGATGATGGCCGGCATGTTTTCAGCCAGCTGCTGCGAAATAACGGCGTCCTGGTTGGTCCCGAGTGCTTCGGCCCGCGCCTTGATGCCGTCTGCCTCGGCCAGCGCCTTGGCCTTGATGGCGGAGGCCGCGGCGTCACCGCGGGCCCTGGTGGCAGCGGCTTCGGCCTCGCCGGTGACCTTCGTGGCTCCGGCCGCGGCCGCCGCGGCAGTGGCGTTCGCCTGGGCCTGCAGTTCCGTCCGGCGGGCGTTGGCCTGGGCTTCGAGTTCGGTGCGGCGGGCCAGCGCTTCGGCGGCGCTGATGTCGGCCGCCTTCTGGCCTTCAGCGTCGGTGCGTTTGGCATATGCCTTGGCATCGGCCGGCTTCCGGATGGTGGTCTGGAGCTTCTGCTCTTCCCGGTCCGCCTCAAGCTTGGCCACTTCCGTTTCCTGCACGACGACGTGCTGCCGGGCTGTTGCATCGGCCAACGGTCCCGCCTGGGCGGCCTCGGCTTTGGCCCGTTCGGCGTTCGCCTGCGCCACCGACTGCCGGATGGCCGAAATGCTCTGCGCGTCCGCGATCATTGCGGCCGCCTCGGCTTCCTTCTCGGCCGCCTCACGGTTCCGTGTGGCCTCCGCGATCCGGGCCTCCATTTTGACCTGGGCAATGTGGGGCTTGGCGATGTTCTGGATGTAGCCCGTGGGGTCCTGCAGGTCCTTGATCTGCAGCGAATCCACCACCAGCCCCAGCTTCTCCATTTCCACTCCACTGGCGCTGCGGACCTGGGACCCCAGCTTGTCCCGTTCGCGGATGATCTCTTCAACGGTCATGCTTCCGATGATGGACCGCAGATGGCCCTCAAAGACGTTGTAGACCTGGCTTTCCATTTTGGGCTGCTGGCCCAGGAAACGCCTGGCCGCATTTGCGATAAACGGCGGGGCGTCGCCGATTTTGTAAATTACCACGCCTTCCACAATCACCTGGATGCCCTGCGAAGTCACGCAGGAAACCTTTAGCTCCGTTTCATTTAGCGTCAGGGAAAGCGTGCGGACGGTCTGCAGGCCCGGAAATACCAGGGCGCCTTTCCCGGTGACAATCTTGAAGTCCATTCCGGCCCGGGTTTCCAGGGTCCCGCGGGTCAGGCCGGAGATGATCAGGGCCTCATTGGGCTCCGCCACTTTCCACATCAGTTTGATGGCCCCCCAGACAAAGCCGACCACCAGTATTGCCCCGATAATCGCGGCAAGAAGCGGGAAGAATGCTGACAGATCCGGCATGACGAGGTCCTTTCGCGTGCGGAACAGGCCTCCCAGGAAAGCCCCAATAATGACAGCTGCTCAGGCCTCGCCGGTATTGCGTGTCTCCAATTCCGGCCAGCCGGCCAGCTGTTGTAGACAGTCTGGTTGGCGCCCGCCCAAGAGTCCAGAGCGCGGGATGTTGCATGGGGGTTTCAACAGGCCGGATCTCGACGGGCCCGATCACCGGTTCCTATTTGCCGAGGATCTCGCGGGCAACGCGCTGGGCCTCAATCTCCTCAGGGGCAACGGTGGTTCCGCGGAGGTATCCGGCGGTGGCCATGATTTGCCGCAGCTCGGCGTGCGTGCGCGGCGTGCTCACTCCGTGGTGGGCCATGGCATGGCAATTGGCACAGAGCGGAACCAGATCCGTGAGCGGATCCAGCTGGTAGCCGCCGCCGAGTTGAGCCGCCGGCACCATATGGTGGACGTCGATGAAGTCCTTGCCGAGCTCGCCGTACGCCAGTTCGAAGGAGAACCCGCAGGCCGCGCAGCTGCTGCCGCGGTGCGCGATGCACGCCCGCCGGGCCGCCGCATCACGCTCGTACCGGTTGGCGGTGACGCGCACGACGGCGGTCTCGGGGTACGTGCCGGGCACAGGTTGGGTGGGGTCTGGTCCTTGCGCCGGCCCGTGAGTGGCCCAGAGCGCCCGGACCGCGGCTTCGTCGCCGGACTCCAGCGCCACGCCCTCGGTTTCGGCGCTGTCCCACACGACGCCGGGCACCGCTGCGTCGAGGACCGCCGCAGGCACGTGGTCGCCCAGCGGCAGGAGCGCATCGAACGCCACCTGCACGGTGAACTCAGGCTGGCCCGACGACGTGGCCGCCAGATCCGGGTGCCCGGGCTGCCCCGACAGGACAACGCCATGGCCGAGCAGGCCGGGGCCGTGCGCTCCCAGCAGGAGCAGCCACACGCCGGTGCCGGGGGCAACGCTCCGGCCCACGCTCCAGGGCTCCAGGTGCAGCCCTGTCACGGCGACCTGTTCAGTAACAGCCGCGTAGTTCCAGCGGTTCCAGCCGGCCGGGTCCCAGCCCAGGATGATGTCGCTCATGGGGCCATTGTTGCAGGCCCCAAATGTCCGTTCGCGCTTGGTCAGCGGGGTGCCGTTTCGGCAGGCTCACCCACCGACCGGCTCGGTCACCGGCTCGGCGGCCACTACCGGGTGGTCCCGGCACAGGTTCCCGAGGCCAGCGGCGCCTTGCGGCGACCCCAGGTCCTCGAAGAACTCCACGTTGGCCCGCACGTAGTCGGCCCATTCATCCGGGACGTCGTCCGAGTAGTAGATGGCCTCCACTGGGCACACGGGGTCGCGCACGCGCCGCAGTCCACATACTGGGACGGGTGGATGTACAGCGAGCGTTCGCCTTCGTAGATGCAATCCAGCGGGCATTCCTCGATGCAGGCCTTGTCCTTTCCATCAACGCATGGCTGCGCGATCAGGTAGCTCACGGCGCGCTACACACCGGTGTAGACGGTCTTGCCCGAGGTGAAGAAGTCCAGGGCCAGTGACTCTCCGTGCAGGAGGGCGGCACGGCGTTCGACGGCGGTGCGCACCACCGCCTGGTTCTGCTCAAATTGCTGCCTGCCAGCGGTCAACGATTCATCTTAATTAAAGTGAAAAGTTTTCTCCAGGAGTGCGGTTCGGGCGGGTGGGCGGCCGTCCAGCCGCCCACCGCACCTTGTGCTAGCCGAGCTTTCCCATCGGGTCGGGCCAGTTGCCCACTGTCGAGATGACGCGGGCGCGGTTGATCACAGCACTGTTGATGGACATGACGGGTTTTCTCCTTGACTGAACGTGGTGTCCGCGCGCCGGTGGTGCGCGGTGGTCATGGTCTGCCGCGAAAAGGGCAGAGGTGACCTGTTCAGTCGGGTGAGGACCCTGGATCGAAGGAAGGACCGGCCGGCAGCGTCACTGCGCCGGACAGGTGTGGTCCACTGGTGGCTGTGGGGAGGAATGGCCAGGACCCGCCAAGGTCAGCCGCCCCCTCGGACCCTCCGGCTGACCCGGAATTGGCCGTCCCGGCGCCATTGGCCAGGGCCGGGGGAATTCGCAGCGCAGGGTTTTGCGGCCCGTTTTTGGGGCCGGAAGCGCTTGCCGTTGCCTCCGGCGTGGAGGCCAAGCCTGAGCGGTCCTGGGCCGGGCCGAAGCCGAACCTCGGGGCGTTGGTGGCCGCCAGGCTAACCGGGCCGGCCGATGCCGGGCTAACGCTCGCATTGCTACCCTCCGCAACCGCGCTCGACGCCGGGAGGCTGGGTGCCGCCGTTGGCACCGGGCCGGGTGCCGGCGTCGTACGCGGTGGCAGGCCAGGCAGCGGCCGTATGCCAGGAACGGGCAGCAGATCGGGAAGCCCGGGCACCAGGACAGTGGCAGTATCAACAGTGCCGGTGACCGCTGGCAGCGCGGGGGCAGCCAACGCGTTTGCGGCGGCCGCGGCTGAATCCGCCAGGGACGTTGCGGTTGCCAGTGCAGTTCCGCTTGAGCTCACCACGGCGGGAGGCACCGGAACAGGAAGCGGTTTCGCAAGTGCCGCGGAAGCGGGCTTCAGGAGGTCTCCGGCATCCGGGACGGGGCTGGACGCGGTGGCTGTTCCGGCTCCCCAGACGAGCCACGCCAACGCGACCAGGAGGACCAACAAGACAGGCCGGGACGCGGAGCGGCAACGAGCCCGCAGTATCGCCCCCATCCGATTCCCCCCACGCCGATGGGCATCAGCGTACGCTCGGCCCCGGCCGCCGTCCAGCATTAGTTTTCGCCGCCGTCGCGCACCAAGAAGCCGGTGCAGCTGGTCGCGGAACGCGGCAACTGCACCGGCGAGTAGGACGAAAATTCAGAACTTATTGATCATTTCTCATTCGCGGCTCCTATATCCCGGCCTGTCATTTCCGGGCTATTTCCTCTCGCCGGACATGTTCCTGGAGAACAGCCAGCCAGCAGCTATCATCGCTACGCCCAGCACCAGGTGGGTCCAGTTGTCAGCCATGTTGAACGACAGGAAGTTGGCCGCCGAGTCAACGCCGACACTGAGCCCGAAAATGCTGAGGATGATGTACAGCGCGCCTGCTCCGATGAGGAAGTTCCGTGCGCCATGTTCGGTCCGGGACATCGCCCAGCCCGTTGCGCCGATGGCCAGCTGCACAATATTGAGCAGCATGGACACCTGGAACAGCCCAAGGAACATTGCATGGGAATCAGGTCCCAGGAACATCAATTCGCTGTACTGGGTGGTGACGCCGGGGATAAAGCCCAGGGCACCCACCACCAACAACAGGATACCTACTCCCATGCCCGCATTTTGGACGTCTGCGCGCCCAAAATGAACGTGTGCATGTGGGGATGCGGTAGTCATTTTTTTCTGCCTCCAACCACTGATTGCGGACATTCCAATTTTACGGCGGCCCCGCGGAAAAAGCGCCGAATCAGGCCCGGATGGGGACATCTGCCCAGCGACATGAGCGACCCGGATGAGGCGCCCCGACAGTCTGAACGCCCGACGACGGCGCCATCACCAGCGGCGGCCGTCCCGCCGTCGTCGTCCGGTTCTTCGCCTGCCACGGGCCCCGCCGGCCGCGGACTACGAACTCTGGTGAGGCACGTCTCGCAGGGGGAATGAGCCTGTCGAAGCCCGGTCCGGAGGCCCGGCCGTGACACCATGGGACACGATGAAACTGCGCGCTGATCAGACCGGAGACCGTGGCCTTCCCATGCCCTTGTGGTTGCAGGGAGGCCTCGAAACGGCGCAGGCTGCCATCATCTCCACGCTCCTGGCGGTGGTGCCCATTGTGGCCGTGTGGGCCACCGCGGGTTTCCAGAACGCCGCCTTTGATGCCCTGGCCCGCCTCGCCGGCCAAGGCTGGCTGCTGATTCACGGGGTGCCGCTGCAGCTCGCCGTCGTGTCCGGTGAGGCTGGTGCGGCCGGCAGTCCAGGCTCCGGCCTGCTGACCCTGGTGCCCCTCGGCCTGACCCTGATCCCGTTTTTGCTCGCCTGGCGTGCGGGGCGGCGCCTGGCCCGGGCCTCCTATACGGACCAACTGTGGCAGGCGCTGCTCGGGTCCTGGGTGGTCTACTCGGCGTTCGGCGCTGCCACCGGCTTTGTGTGCCGCACGGCCGACGTCGTCATTAACATCTGGTTGGCAATGCTCATCCCGCTCATCCCGTTCGCCCTCGGCATGGTGATCGGCGCCCGCCGCGAGGCAGGCTCATGGAGCCGACTGATCGGCGTCGACGCCGTCGACTGGATCTCGCGCACGAGCCAGCATTCCCGCTGGGCCGGCTCCTATTTGGGCTCCGCGGCGAAGGCGGGATTTGTGGCGCTGTCTGCTTCATTGGCGCTCGCCGGTGTGCTCCTGGCCGTGGACCTTTTTATCCACTGGAACCTGGTGATTGCTGTCTATGAAGCGCTCGACGCCGGCGCGGTAGGGGGTGCCGCCCTCACCATCGCGCAGCTTGGGTATCTGCCCAACCTTGTGGTTTTTGCGCTGGCTTGGGTCTCGGGCTCGGGCTTCGCCCTGGGCGTGGGCTCGCAGGTGGGGCCGCTGGGCACCGCCACCGGGCCGCTGCCGTCCATCCCCGTCTTCGCCGCTATCCCGTCGGGTCCGCTGGACTACGGGTTCGTGGCGCTGGTGCTGCCCGTTCTGGCGGGTACCCTGGCTGGCTGGTGGTTCCTGCGCGAAGGCGAAAACCACTTCGACGAGTGGCTCTCCATCAAGATTGACGCGCGCTGGTTCACGGCCACGGTGTCCACGCTTGCCCTCGGCTCGCTGGTCGGGGTTGTATCCGGGCTGCTGGCCGCGGGCCTGGCGTGGCTGGCCCGCGGCTCCGCCGGGCTGGGCCGGCTCACCGCCATCGGACCCGACCCCTTGTGGATGGGACTCTGGATTGCCGCAGAGGTGGGCATCGGCGTTGTGATCGGTTACGCAGCCGGACCGTGGCTGGAACGCCAGCAGCACGTGGATGAGGAAGCGGAACTGGCCCGCTGACTTTCGTGGCGACTGCTGGCGTGGCTTCTAGTGGTGTGGCTGCTACCGGAGACCCGGCAGCGAGCTTTCAAGCTGGACCCGGCAATTGGAGAGCGCCTGGTCGGTGAGGGCCTCGCGTGAGCAAGTCTGGAAGTCCTGGACCTGGCGGAAAAACAGCGCCGTGGCCAGGATGACCAGCAGCATGATCAGCGATACCACCAGCCCCGAGATGGTGCCGAACAGGACCAGCTTGGACTCCTTGAGCCGAGCCGACCGGACCAGCAGGAGGATACCCAGCACAAAGCTCGCCGCGGTCAAGATGCCGGTGAGCCAGAGGTAGCTGACATCGAGCTGGTAGACGAAGAAGGCGCCCAGCACGGTGACAATGAAGATCCGGAACAGGTTGCGGGTTTTGGCGAGCGAGCCTTTGGCGGCCTCGCTGAGCGGCTGTTTGGTCCGTTGCTGGCCAGCCGGTTCCGGGGTGTTGTTCATGTTTTCCAGCCTACGCGAGCGTGCCCATAAGCTAGACCCATGCGCATCGTAGTCCTCGTTTCCGGTACCGGGTCCAATCTCCAGTCAGTCATCGACGCCGTCAAGGCAGGGGAGCTGGACGTGGAAATCGCCGCGGTGGGTGCCGACCGGGAGGGGACCTACGGCGTCGAACGCTCCTCGGAAGCCGGGCTGGAGACGTTTGTGGTCAACTTCAACTCCTTCCCCACCCGCGACGAATGGGATGCCGCACTGACCGCCCGCGTGGCGTCCTACGCCCCGGACGTGGTGGTCTCCTCCGGCTTCATGCGTATCGTCAGCGCCGACTTCATCGCAGCCTTCCACGGCAAGTACCTCAACACCCACCCGGCCCTGCTGCCTGCGTTCCCCGGCGCCCACGGCGTCCGCGATGCCATGGCCTACGGCGTGAAGGTCACCGGCTGCACGGTGCACTGGGCCGACGCCGGGGTGGACACCGGGCCCATCATCGCCCAGGAAGCCGTCACGATTGAACCGGGCGACACCGAGGAATCGCTGCACGAACGCATCAAGGTGGTGGAGCGCCGCCTCCTGGTCAACACCCTGGCAGAACTGGCCCTCGCCGCCGTCTGATTTTCGGGCGACGCCGGCGGCTACTCGAGGCGGCGCTGCTTGGTTTCGGGGGAGAAGAACGCCATCCACAGGACGGCCACCAGCACCAGCCCGCCGGCCAGGGCGAAGGACGTGGCCAGGCCGAGCTCGGGCCAGAAGTAGTTCGCAAATATCAGGGGCCCAAAACCAGCCCCCAGCCGGGAGAATGTTGACGCCCAGCCGAAACCCGTGCCGCGGAGCTCGGTGGGGTACAGCTCTGACACATAGGCGTAGAGCACCGGGATCGCTATCTGCACCACAAAGCCGAATACCAGCAGCCAGAACACCGCCGCCGTGGGGATGTCCACCACAATCGCCACGATCACCAGGGTCAGCGCGGACAGCGGGCCGGTGATGGCCAGGATCCATTTGCGGCCCACACGCTCCACCAGCAGCGCGGCCACAACAACACCCAAGAGCCCAACCGCGGCCATGGACGCCGTGGTCACAAACGCCTTGTACTCGGCGAAGCCCGCGCCGATCAGGATCCGCGGCATCCACGTCAGGGACAGGTAGTAGACCAGCAGGATGCTGAAAAACAGGGCCCAGGCCGTGGCCGTGATCTTCCAGTTGAACTGCCACACCAGCCGCAGCTGGTGCCAGGCGCTGCCGGCGGAGAGCCGCGGAACTTCCTGCGCGTCGGGCAGGCTGTAGGCACGGGGTTCGGCGCCCGTTGCCGCCACGAGGTCGTCGATGACCTTGGCAGCTTCCTCGCGGCGGCCCTTGCGGATGAGGAACAGCGGCGACTCCGGAACGCTGCGCCGGACCCAGAACACCAGGAGCGCAGGCAGCACCATCACCAGCATGGTCAGCCGCCAGTCGCCGAACACCGCCACGAGGCCGGCGGACACAAAACCGGCAAGGGCCGCGCCCACCGGCCACCAGCCGTCCATCGCGGTGAGGACCTTCCCGCGCTGCTTGCGTGGTGTGAACTCACCCACCAGCGCGTAGTCCACCGGAATGCAGCCGCCCAGACCGAAGCCGGCCATAAAGCGGAACACGCAGAACCAGATGAAGTCGGGGGAGAAGGCGCCCAGGACCGTGAAGAGCGAGAAGATCAGCAGCGTGGCCGTAAACGCCTTCTTCCGCCCGATCGTATCCGCGATGGTGCCCCACACAAACGCGCCCAGGGCCATGCCGATCAGGTTGGACGTACCCACCCAGGCCACTTCGCCGGGAGCCAGGGCCCAATGCGTCGAGAGCAGCGGGATGAGGATGCCGTTAAGCGTCACGTCCCAGGCATCGAACATAAAGCCGAGGCCGCCGATCACGAAGATCCTGCCCTGGACTTTCCAACGCCAGGGCAGTTCCTGGACCACCTGTTCGCCGCTGGGCACAGTGGTGTAAGTATTCATCGCAGCCTCCTGTGAAAACTCTAACCGTGCCCACTGACGTTCACACTGCCGCCGGCAAGCGGGGCAAACCGCACAACACGATAAACTGGGCCCATCCCCACCAACCGCGGCACTGTTCCGCGAGATCAGACGGAGACTTTTTGTGAGCGTCACGCAGCCTGACCGTGTATCCATCGACCGTGTTCCCATCCGCCGGGCGCTGATCTCGGTCTACGACAAGACCGGTCTGGAGGATCTCGCCAAGGGCCTGCACGCAGCCGGCGTGAAGATCGTCTCCACCGGTTCCACGGCCAAGAAGATCGCCGCGGCCGGTATCCCGGTCCAGGAAGTCGAAGAAGTCACCGGGTCTCCGGAAATGCTGGACGGCCGCGTCAAGACGCTGCACCCGCGCGTCCATGGCGGCATCCTGGCGGACCGCCGCGTCCCCGCGCACATGGAAACCCTCGCCGGCATGGAAATTGAAACCTTCGACCTGGTGGTGGTGAACCTCTACCCGTTCGTTGAGACCGTGAAGTCCGGCGCCGCGCAGGACGATGTCGTTGAGCAGATCGACATCGGCGGCCCCGCCATGGTCCGTTCGGCAGCGAAGAACCACGCCGCCGTCGCCATTGTTGTTGACCCCGCGTTCTACGGCTCCGTGGTTACCGCCGCCGCTGAGGGCGGCTTTGACCTGAAGACCCGACGGCGGCTGGCCGCCAAGGCGTTCGCCCACACCGCGTCCTACGACAACGCCGTGGCCACCTGGACTGCCAGCCAGTTCCTGGATGAAGACGGCGACGGCGTCATCGACTGGCCTGCCTACGCCGGCCTGTCGCTGGAGCGCTCCGAGGTTCTCCGCTACGGCGAAAACCCGCACCAGCAGGCTGCGCTCTACGTAGACAAGGCAGCCCCGGCCGGCATCGCGCAGGCCGACCAGCTGCACGGCAAGGCCATGAGCTACAACAACTTTGTCGACGCCGACGCCGCCCTCCGCGCCGCGTTCGACTTCGCCGAGCCCGCCGTCGCCATCATCAAGCACGCCAACCCGTGCGGTGTCGCCGTTGGTTCCGCTGATGTTGCAGACCCGATCGCCGACGCCCACGCCAAGGCCCACGCCTGCGACCCCGTTTCGGCGTTCGGCGGCGTCATCGCTGCCAACCGGACGGTCACCGCAGCCATGGCCGAGACCGTTGCCGGCATCTTCACCGAGGTTGTCATCGCCCCGGACTTCGAGCCGGCAGCCGTGGAGATCCTCGCCAAGAAGAAGAACATCCGCCTGCTGGCCCTGCCCGAAGGCTATGGCCGCTACCCGGCCGAAATGCGCCAGGTTTCCGGCGGTGTCCTGGTCCAGATGAGTGACAAGGTGGACGCCGACGGCGACAACCCCGCCAACTGGACCCTCGCCGCGGGCGAAGCCGCTGACGAACAGACGCTCGCGGACCTCGCCTTCGCCTGGACTGCCTGCCGTGCCGCCAAATCCAACGCCATCCTGATCGCCGATCACGGCGCAGCCGTGGGCATCGGCATGGGCCAGGTCAACCGGCTGGACTCCTGCCGCCTGGCCGTCGAGCGTGCCAACACGCTGGGCGTTTCGGTGGAGTCCGACGTCGAAGGTGCTGGCGGTGCGGCTGGTCCGTCGACAGCAGAGGCGAGCGTTGCACCCGAGCGCGCCCGCGGCGCCGTTGCAGCCTCCGACGCGTTCTTCCCGTTCGCTGACGGCCTGCAGATCCTGATCGACGCCGGCGTCCGCGCCGTGGTCCAGCCCGGCGGTTCCGTCCGGGATGAGGAAGTCGTCGCCGCGGCCAACGCGGCCGGCATCACCATGTACTTTACGGGTGCCCGCCACTTCTTCCACTAGGCGGTTAAACGTCGACGGCGCCTGTCCCCAACTGAGGGGACAGGCGCCGTCGGGCCTTAACGGGCAGCTAGGAAGGACGTGGTGCCGGGTCCGCGCCCCGCTGCATGAGGCACGGACCCCCTTCCGGAAGCCGAAGCTCCCGGGGCTTTGCAGCGGCCATTCGCTGTTTGGTCCAGTACTCGCGGATCTCCTCGCGGGGCTGGCCCGATTTGATGTGGCTGACGGATCCGTTCCCGGATGCCTCGTCAGGCGAGGTTTTCCTAGGCTGCTGCGGCACTGTCGTAGGCCGCTTTGATGACGCTGCCCCAGTACGGGCCGTACATCACGGGTTTCGGGCTGTAGCCGTAACTGTTGATGGAGTTCTGGAAGCCGTCGGAGCCGCTGCCGATGAACCACGGGCCGCCTGAAGAGCCGCCCGTCATGTCGCACGGGATGCCCTGGGTATTGAACTGCGAGTTGTTGGTGTCTTTGGTGGCCGTGCCGGTGCAGCTCCAGAGCCGTTCGCCGCTGAAGGGCTTGGCGGCGGGGTAGCCGTAGGCGGTGTACTGCAGGCCGCGGTCTTCATTGAATGCCACGCCTGAGCCGCCGACGACATCCTCCAGCAGTGCGCCGTCTTGCCTCGGGTCCATCACGGCAAAGCCGGTGTCGTAGGTGATGTCCCCACCCGTGCTCCACTGGGTGGGCGTGAAGTACTCGTCGGCGGTCCACGCACCGTAGGGCGCCACCCCGTCCTTGTACTTAGGGACAAAAACGAAGTTGGTGGCGAACGTGCCGGGACCCTCGTTGAGGCAGTGTCCGGCCGTGGCAACGGTGCTCTTGTTCGACGCCGACACGACGTTTCCGGAGCAGACGTAATTTTGGCCGCCGAGGGTGAAGAACACCTTGCCGATGTGGGCTACAGGGCCTGCAGGCTGAGAGAGTGAGGGCTTGCCCGTGGTGCCCGCCACCTTGGTTTTAGGCCCCTTCAGCACGCTCGCCGCGCTGGAAGAGTTGCCGCGCTCCAGCGCCTTGCTTGCGAGGACATCGCCGGGAATCGCCGCGCGCATGCGGTCTGATGTCCAGTAGTCTGCCGCGCCGGTGCTGTCCGCCGCTGCGCGGGCAACCGAAGGTACTGCCTTATCGTCCGACGCCGATGGTGCAGCGTTGGCGCCCCCGGCGCCAACCAGCGCGATTATGGCAGCTGCCGAAAGGCTCAGGAAGCTGGCAGCCAGGGAGCTGGTTCGCGTCATTGTTGTCCTGTCTAAAACGGGTGTGAGGGGGTCCGGGACGGCCCGCCGCGTGACTCCTCGAACCTATCGACGTATGACAAATTTGTAAATAGTAGTGACGCCTCGGGTATGGTCCCGGGCAGGCGTTCATGATCGCTCGCTGGTGCGCCGCTCTGGCAAAAACGGCCGCCGAAGGGTACTTTTCTCTATACAGTTACACGTCCGATCTGGGCTCCGGACTCTATGCGAATTGGGGTCCCGTCGTGATTGCTTTCAGGAAGTCCGCCAAAAGGTCCGCCGTCATCGGCCGGCATGTTACAGCCGAAGGGAGCGCCCAGGGCGCTTCGCCGGAAATTGAGGCATACGCCGCAGCCCTTCAGTTGCGCGACGTTGATCCGGTCCACTCGTTCACGGCAACGGAGGAATTGCGCCGCCAGGACCCCAAGTACGTGCAGCTGTGGCCCAGTGACATACCCCACAAGAGGCGCTGACCGGATCCTCACCTGCGACGGTGGCTCCCGGAGGTAGAGCGCGACGGCGGCTGTCCGCCCGAAGTGCGCACCGCCGTCGGGCGTTCTCCCATGCCCCAATCCGCTGTAATGCAGGGCCGTCCGGCCGCCCCGGTACGGTTCAAAGCCGTGTCCTCAGGTAAGTTAGGTGGTGGTGAAATAGAACAAAATTTCCAAAAAATCAGCCGACCTCCAGGGAGACGCCCGCGCATGTCCAAGATTATCTATACCCACACCGACGAAGCGCCGATGCTGGCTACTTATTCGTTCTTGCCGATCATCGAGGCGTTTGCTTCGACCGCAGGTGTGGAGGTGGAGACCCGTGACATTTCGCTCGCAGGCCGCATCATCTCCGTGTTCGGTGACTACCTCACCCCGGAACAGCAGATCGGCGATGCCCTTGCTGAACTGGGTGAGCTGGCAAAGACGCCGGACGCCAACATCATCAAACTGCCCAACATCAGCGCTTCCATCCCGCAGCTGAAGGCCGCCGTCGCCGAGCTCCAGGGCCAGGGCTACAACCTGCCGGATTACCCGGACAACCCCTCCTCGGACGAGGAAACGGCCGTCCGCTCCCGCTACGACAAGATCAAGGGCTCCGCTGTGAACCCGGTCCTGCGCGAGGGAAACTCGGACCGCCGTGCACCGCTGTCCGTCAAGAACTACGCCCGCCAGAACCCGCACTCCATGGGTGCCTGGTCCGCGGATTCCAAGACCAACGTTGCGCACATGACGGCTGACGACTTCCGCGCGAACGAGAAGTCCGTGGTTATCGAGTCCGACGGCACCATCGCCCTCCAGCTGGTCCGCGAAGACGGCTCGGTCAAGGTCCTGAAGAAGGCCTTCCCGGTGCTGGCCGGCGAGGTCATCGACGGCACTGTTATGCGCGCCGCGGCGCTGGACGAGTTCCTGGCAGCCCAGGTAGTCCGCGCCAAGGAAGAGGGCGTCCTGTTCTCAGCGCACCTGAAGGCCACCATGATGAAGGTCTCGGACCCCATCATCTTCGGCCACGTGGTGAAGGCCTACTTCTCCGAACTGTTCGAGACCTATGGCAAGCAGCTCACGGCCGCCGGGCTGAGCCCCAACAACGGCCTTGCCGCCATCCTGAGCGGCCTCGAGGAGCTTCCGGAGGACGTCCGTGCAGGCGTGAAGGCGCTCATCCAGAGGGGCCTCGACGACGGCCCGGCCCTGGCCATGGTGGACTCTGACAAGGGCATCACCAGCCTCAACGTGCCCTCCGACATCATCGTGGACGCTTCCATGCCCGCCATGATCCGCTCCTCCGGCCACATGTGGGGCCCGGACGGCCAGGAAGCCGACACCCTGGCGGTCCTCCCGGACAGCTCCTACGCCGGCATCTACCAGGTTGTTCTCGACGACTGCCGCGCCCACGGCGCCTTCGACCCCACCACCATGGGCACCGTCCCGAACGTAGGCCTGATGGCCCAGGCCGCCGAGGAATATGGTAGCCACGACAAGACGTTCGAGATCCAGGAAGCCGGCACCGTGCAGATCGTGGACGGTTCCGGCGCTGTGCTGATCGAACACGAGGTCGCCCCGGGTGACATCTGGCGCGCCTGCCAGACCAAGGATGCCCCCATCCGCGACTGGGTCAAGCTGGCCGTCACCCGCGCCCGCGCCTCCAAGACGCCCGCAGTGTTCTGGCTGGACGAGACCCGCGCGCACGACACTAACCTCATCGCCAAGGTCAACGAATACCTCAAGGACCACGACACCGAGGGCCTGCAGATCGAGATCATGTCCCCGGTGAAGGCAACTGCCTTCACCCTGGAGCGCATCCGCAAGGGCGAGGACACCATCTCCGTCTCCGGCAACGTGCTCCGCGACTACCTCACGGACCTGTTCCCCATCCTGGAACTGGGCACCAGCGCCAAGATGCTGTCGGTTGTTCCGTTGATGAACGGTGGCGGCCTCTTCGAGACCGGCGCCGGTGGATCTGCTCCCAAGCACGTCCAGCAGCTGCTCAAGGAAAACCACCTGCGCTGGGACAGCCTGGGTGAATTCCTGGCTCTGGCCGTCAGCTTCGAGCACCTGGCCACCACCACGAACAACGCCCGCGCGCAGGTCCTGGCAGACACCCTGGACAAAGCGACGGGAACTTTCCTGCTGGAAAACAAGTCCCCGAGCCGCCGCGCGGGCGAGCTGGACAACCGTGGCAGCCACTACTTCCTCGCCCGCTACTGGGCTGAGGAACTGGCCAAGCAGACCGAGGACGCGGAGCTGGCGGCATCGTTCGCGGCTGTGGCCAAGGAGCTTTCCTCCAACGAGGACACCATCGTCGGAGAACTTGCCGCGGTCCAGGGCTCAGCGGTGGACGTCGGCGGTTACTACCGGCCGGACGAGGCCAAAGCCTCGGCCGTGATGCGTCCGTCCGCCACGCTGAACAGGGTCATTGCGACCCTGAACTAAGCGGCACCGAACCTTAGAAGGCGGCGCCCACGGGACATGACACCGGGGCGCCGCCTCTTTCGTCTAGTCGACATCGCTTAGGCGACGGGAGCCGATGAAGCACAGATGGGTTAATAACCTCATATGCCGTCCGCCCGACCGCACTCAGTCGTCGTCCTTGCCTTTGCCTCTACTTCCCTTGTCGCCTGTGGGCGCGGGAGATACCGGCGCAGTGACCGCTTTCTGGGCCGCATCGGCGTCTGCCTGCTTTTGCGCAGCGGCCGCGTCCTCTGCGGCCTTCGCTGCTGCGGCGTCGGCTACGGCCTTCGCCGCCGTCAGGTCCGCCCGGACGGCAGTGGCGACCGTCGTGATGCTGCGCCGGCGTTCCTCGGAAACCTGCCCGGTCCCCGCAGCGGACGCGAGGTCGGCCTCGAGGCTATCCAAAGCTGCCAATCCGCCAGCGGGGTCATTATTTGCTGAGGCCTGGGTGACGCCGAGGACTCGTTCCTGGAGTTGGCGGGCGGCATCACGTTGAAGGCCGGTCTCAGCCGGACCGCACGCTGCCAGTGAACCGGCGACCAGAAATGCTGCTGCAGCTGTCAGGCATTTGGCCGTGGCCGAACGCCCGCGGTGCTTCGGTGCAGGGCTCATGGTTCCACGCTCTCCTGTAGTTCCTTGAGGTGGTCGCCCAAGGTGCCGGTGACGGCGGGGTAAGGAACGACGTCGGGCGTTGGCTGAGGTGCCAGGCCCAAGGTCAGCGCCGCCGCGGCTGCTCCAGCGGCGAGCCCGCCCAGTGCGGTGACCGTCCAGAACCGCCTTCCGGTGTGGCGGAGACGAGACAAGTCCGGGACCCAGCGCCGCGCGTCAGGACCGCGGGTGATGTCCAGTTGGCCCTTGCTGGGCCGGACTACAGGCAGATCTGATTCCGCGGTGATGGCGATGGACGGCGGCCTGAACGGCATGGCCGGGAGTACACGGGTTGTCTCCGGCGCGAGCTCGCCCGGTGCGGACACGGGTGACACCAAGGCCTGACGCAGAACGGATTCAACATCGGACGCGACGGGACGTTCCAGCGGTTCGATGGCAGTCATTGAACGGATCAGATCAGCCCACTCCGCCGGAAGGTCAGCGGGGATCTCGGGTGCCCGGTGCAACCTGGCCACTGCGGATTCCACGGCGCTGCCAGGGAACTCAACGGTCTGTTTGACGCATTCCAGCAGTACCAGACCCAGCGAGTAGATATCAGTGGCGGGCGACAGGGGAGAACCCATGGCCTGCTCCGGACTGAGATATGCGGCCGTCCCCACCATGGTTCCCGTGGCGGTCAGCCGGGCTGAATCCGCCATCCTGGCGATGCCAAAATCCGTGAGTTTGGGTCGTAAAGGTTCGCCCGGACGGATCTGCACCAGCAGGATGTTCCCGGGCTTGATGTCGCGGTGGATGATGCCCAGGCTGTGCACGTAGGCCAGCGCGTCAGCTACGCCTGCCCCGATGACTGCAAGCTCGTCCAAGGGAACTGCACTGTGCCTGATCCGGCTGCGGAGGTCCTGGCCCTCGACGAGCTCCATTGTCAGGAACGGCCGAGGTTCGTCCAGGACACGGGTATCGATGCCTGCATCGAACAGCGTGACCAGGCTGGGATGGTTGAGCGTTGCCAGCAGTTGGATTTCGGCTTCCTGGCGCCTGAGCTCATTGGCATCCGGTGCCTGCGGGGCAAAGAGCTTCAGGGCGACATCCCTGCCCAGGTTTTCGTCCCGGGCGCGGTAGACGGATGACATGCCGCCGCGGCCGACTATGTCCGCCAGCCGATAGCGTCCGCCGAGCATTTCATTCTTAATTGAGCTAGGCGAATCCGCCACCATGACCAGTTCCTCCCGGTGCGCTGCGGCACTATTCCTGCTCAATAATACCGGCCGGTAGGGCATCCTTTGAGCCGTCTGCCGGCACGCCGGCGGCCCGGCTAAGAAGTGATTGGGATTTTCTCAGCCGGACCTCCGGTCACAAGGACAAGTGCTGGTAGTTGAGCTCTCTGGTGGCCACCTCCTATCTGAAAAGTTGGCTAGGCCGCGAACGGCGGAGCCGGTGCATTGACGGTCTTAGCCGTCGCAGTCCGTTGAGTGCGGAGTCCGCTAGGCCTTCCGGCGCCGCTTGAGCATCAGCAGTCCGGCAAGCAGCAGGATGACGGCGAGAGGGATCAGCGAAGCATCCATGCCCGTCTTGGCCAGGGTGGCGGTGCCGCCCTGAGCTGAGGTGTTGCCCAAGGTGTTTGCTGCGGAAGATACCGAGCCGGTGGTCGTGCCGGCGGGAACAACAGTGATACCGGTCGTGCCAGCTCCCGTGGTGCCGGTAGTTCCGGTTCCCGGATCGGTCGCTCCGGTTCCTGGGTCAGTGGTGCCGGTAGTTCCGGTACCTGGATCCGTGGTATCCGTGTCACCCGTCGTTCCGGTTCCCGGGTCCGTTGTGTCCGTACCGGGCATTTCCGTACCGGGGGTTTCAGTACCTGGGGTTCCACAGCCATCGGTGCCGCCGCCGACGATGACGCATGCATCAATAGCAACATTCGCGCCGTCAAGAACGCCGGACGTGCCCAGGCCGAGGTTGATGTCGGCCGCTGCGGCGACCGCGGTGGTGCTGTCAGCGCCGCTGCCGTTGGTGTTGCCGAGGAGGTTGTCTCCGAGGTTGACGTCGACGATTGCGGCTACGTCAGCGGTGGTGCCACTGTCGTTTGTACCGCCGAGGATGCCATCACCGAGGCCGAGGTTGATGTCGGCCGCTGCGGCGACCGCGGTGGTGCTGTCAGCGCCGCTGCCGTTGGTGCCGTTGCCCAGCCCGATTGCGACGTCGGCTGCAATGTCGGCGGTGGTTCCGTTGCCGGTGGTGCCGGTCACGGTGCCGCTGCCCAGGCCGATCGCGAGGTCGGCTGCAACGTCGGCGGTGGTTCCGTTACCGGTGGTGCCGTCGAGGACGTTGTTTCCGAGGCCGAGGCCGAGGTTGATGTCGGCTGCTGCCGCAACGTCGGCGGTGGTTCCGCTTCCGTCGGTGCCGCCGAGACCGAGGTTGACGTCGACCACAGCGGCGACGTCAGCAGTGTCCGACTGCGTTGAGCCACCCAGCAGGCCCAACGACGTCGTATCTGCGGACGTCGCCGCTGAGACCAGTGCGGAGGCCGTGAGGTCCGGTCCGCTGGTTGTGTCCGCGGCGCTTGCCGCGCTGGCGCCGAAGGCCAGTAGCCCGCCGGCAAAGAGGGTGCAGAGCAGCCCCCTGCGAAGGTTGCAATTCATGATGATGTCTCCTGAGAAGTTGATGTGTGGCGCTGTTCAGCGCCTGGAGGCCGTGTTCTGCCCATGAAAAGGGCAGAAGGGCTCAACTAGTCAGGTGAGGAACCGGGGTCGAATGACACCGGTGAAGGGGCATGCTCGTGTGATCCGCTGATGGGGAAGGCTCCCGAAAGCGGCAGGTTGAAACCGAACTCGTCCAGCCAGGCAGCAGAACCTGAGGCGCCGGAGGGCGGAGCGCCGCTGCCGGCCCCCGAAGCAGGTCCTGCCGGGGCCGGAGCCGGTGGCGTGGAAGGGCCGGTGGTCCAGGGGCTTTCTGCCGGGACTGCAAGCAAGTTGTTGGAAGTGCCGGGGGAGTTTGTGGTGGCATCAACAGCGACGTGCCCTGAAGCGCGGGCGTCCGTGACAGTCGAGATCGCGCCGGCAGTCTCTTCAAGCGGCAGCAGCCCGGGAAGCTTGACCGGTGCGGACGGAACGGTCGCATCTACCAGATCCACTACGGGCTTCAGAATAGGCTCAAGAACCGGTGCGGCATCGGTGAGTGGAGGGGCGACTGTCTCAACCAGGTCATCTGCAGCGGTATCCACCACTGCGGCAATCGGGACAGCCCCGGCCGTGACGGTCCCCGCCGGAACCGCGCTCTTCACCACAGGGACGGCGGCGATCAGTTGATCAGCCGTGCCTGCCACCCTGCCTACTACGGGCTGCACGAGTCCGTTGGGAGAAGGAGCCGGGGACGCGGCCTCAAGATTGGGAGAGGCAGCACCAGACAACGGTGCCGCCAGGGACGAAACCGATGAAGAGAGGCCACCCAGAAGGGATCCTGAATCTCTCGAAGAGTCTGCTGTTGCGGCTGAAGCAGAAAGTGTCAGCCAAGTGGCAGTCACTGCACCTGCGAGGAGAAGCGGCCGGAGCGCACGCCACGGCGAACGGAATTTAGCCATGCGTACCACCCCCAGCATCGTTGAGACCTACGATTTCATCAGCGTAAGACTCTCGCGTGCAGGAAGTCTAGGGAAACTGAAAATAAATCCAGCAAGCTTAGTAATTTGTCACTCAGTCATCGATAACCGAAAGATGACTGTCAAACATGTTTACAAAAAAGTCATAGGCCAAAACGATCAATGGGCATCGTTCGGGTAGCTAACGCCCAGTTGCCCGCGCACTCCGTCAAAGAGCCGCATGGTTTTGATGGAATCCTCCAGCGGCATGACCGGGCTCTCGGTCAGACCCTGTTGGATGCACCGGGTCACCTCGCGCAGTTCGTAGGTATAGCCGATGCCGACGACGTCGAACGCCTCCATACGCAGGCCCTCCCGTCCGACGCCGATCACCAACTCCCGCGGATTGTTGATGGAACCGACACTCTGGAGGTAGCCCAGGCTGCCGGCCACCGTGGCAGTCCGCGGACCGTACGCCAAGAGCGAGGACGTCAGCTGGGCCTGGGCACCATGGTTATAGCCGAGCGTCAACGCATTCTGGGCGTCCACGCCGTCGTCATTAATGAAGCCGGTGGCACTGACGGTCTGCGGGAACCCCAGCGTTCCTACTGCCCACAGCAGGGGGTAGACCGAGATGTCCAGGAGGGCGCCGCCACCGTCCTGCCTGGCCCACAACCTGGACGTCGGGGAATAGGGCGCGGGAAAACCAAGGTCAGCGGTCACCCAGTGCACGTCCCCGAGCTCCCCGGACGCGGCAATCTCGAACGCCCGCTGCATGCCCGGGAGGAAGCGGGACCACACGGCCTCCATGAGGAAGAGCTTCCGCTCCCGGGCAAGCGCGACGAGCTCGCTCGCTTCCCTGCCGTTGATGGTGAACGCCTTTTCGCACAGCACGTGCTTGCCCGCATTGAGCGCAGCGAGCACAATCTGGTGGTGCTGGGCGTGCGGCGTAGCGACGTAGACAACGTCCACCGAGCCATCGGCGAGCAGCCGCTGGTAGCCGGGCACGCCGTCGTCGTCCCCGTAGGCCTTGGCGAAACCGTAGTCCGCCGCGAAACTCTCCGCAGTGCCCTGTGAACGGGAACTGACGGCATAAAGCTCGGCGTCTGGAAGCAGTGCCAGGTCCTGCGACACTGAGCGCGCGATCCCGCCGGTGGCTATGACGCCCCACCGCAGGCGTTTTCCGGTGGCAGACCGGGGATCCGGATCGGACTGGGTGGACAGCCACGGTGTGGCAATGGGCGCGCTCATGGTGCCCATCCTCTCATTCAGACCAGTGCGGGCGTCAGACCAAGGCGCGCGCCGGTTCTTCCGTCAGCCTGCCCTGCTGGAGCCTGAAGCGGCGGTCCGTCTTGTTGGCCAACGCCTTGTCGTGGGTGACCACGAGGATGGTGGTGTTGTGGTCACGGCTGAGCGAGCTGAGCAGTTCGATGATGTGATCGCCCGTCTGCTCATCAAGGTTGCCGGTGGGCTCGTCCGCGAGGATCAGCTTGGGTTCGTTGGCCAGCGCCCGGGCGATCGCCACGCGCTGCTGCTCGCCGCCAGACAGCCGGTTGATACGCCGCACCTGTTTCTCCGGGTCCAGCTGCACCTGCTCCAGAAGGTCCGTTGCCCGCTGCCGACGCTCTGTCCTGTGCACGCCCGCGAACTCCATGGGCAGCATGACGTTGTCCATCGCCGAAAGATTCGGGATCAGGTTGAACTGCTGGAAAACGAACCCGATATCCCGGCGCCGGTACTCGGTCAGCTTGCCGTCCGGCATCCCGGCCAGGCTCACGCCGTTGACGACGACGTCTCCGCTGGTGGGTTTGTCCAGCGCACCCAGGAGGGACAACAGTGTGCTCTTGCCGCTGCCGCTCTTGCCGACAATGGACGCCAGCGTGCCCTGGTCCAGAGCAAAACTGACGTCGTTGACCGGCTTGATGGTGCGGTCACCGGAGTTGAAAGTGCGGACCAGGTTCTTGACTTCAATCATGGCTATTCTCCTCGCAGGACTTCGATGGGACGGATGCGTGCCGTGAGCAGCGCCGGGACCAGCGCGCCGATGATGGCCACGCCGAACACCGCTGCGATGCCGGCGGCGATGACCCCGGGGGAGGCACTGGCGGTGACTGACGTCAGAAGCTGGGAAGCGCCGCCAAGAGGTCCGCCCTGGCCGCCAGGGAAGCCAGCGCCACCGCCCGGCATTCCGGCGCCGCCTGCAGCGCCGGCCATGGCGGCCCCGCGACCGGTGGTGGTGGCCGCCGTCGTGGTGGTGTTGGTGCTGATCAGCGCGGAAGCGATGCCGCCGCTGGCAAAGGAGGCGACGGCGGCGCCCACCGCGCTGCCCATGGCCACGAGGACCAGCGCCTCCAGCACGAACTGCAGGCCGATGGTGCGGTTGGGTGCTCCGATCGCCTTCACGACACCGATTTCTCGGCGGCGCTCGCGGACCAACATGACCATGATCAGCAGGATGATCAGCCCGGCGGTGCCCAAGGCTGCTACGAAGGCGATGAACGAGATGTTCTTGACGCTGCCGAGCGAGCTGACGGCGGACTCCAGGTTCTGCCCCTGCGTGACGTCGGCTTTGTCGGTGCCGAGGGCGGACTCAAGGGCGGTCTTGGCGGCCTCGAGATTTTCCATGCTGTCCACCGTGACAATCATCGAGGACAGCTCGCCCGGCAGTTCCGCGACGGTCTGCGCCGTCGGTTCCCGACCGCGGGGCACCTGTGTTCCTGGGCGAAGTTCTCCCCGGGCATCAACTCCTCCGCAGGCAAGACCAAGGGCAACGGCTCGACCGGACACGGTAACCGCTATCTCGCCCGGGTCCTGGGCGAGGCCGCCGTCGGGGCCAGCAAAACTCACACCTTTCTGGGCGAACGCCACCAGAGGCTCGCGCGGCGGCGGGGCAAGAAACGCGCCATCGTCGCCACCGGACGTTCCATCCTCGTGATCATCTGGCACCTGCTGGAGAACCCGGACGCACGGTTCAACGACCTCGGGCCCGATTACTTTAGCCGCCATACCAAACCAGAGACCAGCAAACGCAACCACATCCGCCAGCTCGAAGCCCTCGGCTACACCGTCACTCTCGCACCCGCAGCCTGACCCCTACCCGTCTTCATACCAACACCAACACCCGCCAGACCACGACGGGGTGCACCAGTGCGCACCGACCGCGGTCACGTCCCCTCCATTTTCGGACTAGTGAGAGAGCGTTGGGACGCGGAATGCCCCGGCTCCCTGTGGGGGAGCCGGGGCATTCTATGTAAACCGGTGGTGACCGGCGGACCGCGTTACTTAGACCGCGTTACTTGGTCAGCGGGCCCAGTACCGGATCGTCCACGTAGGCCGTCTTCACGTTGGCGGCGGTCACGATGACCGGCGGCAGCAGGAAGGCGGGTACGGTCTTCACCGTGTTGTTGTAGGACTTATCGTCGTTGACCTCAGGCGTCTTGCCTGCCTGGAGATCCTTGACCATCACGATCGCGTGCTCAACGAGCTTGCGGGTGTCCTTGTTGATGGTGGAGTACTGCTCGCCGGCAAGGATGGACTTGACCGATTCCTCCTCGGAGTCCTGGCCAGTGATGACGGGAAGCGGCTTGCCGGCGGCCTTGACGGAGGTGATGACTGCCCGGGCAAGCGTGTCGTTCGGCGAAAGGACACCGTCCAGCGACGCCGTGCCGTAGGAACCGGTCAAGAGGGTATCCATCCGGCGCTGGGCGTTCTCAGCCTTCCAATCCTGCGTGACGGCCTTTTCAAACGTCGTCTGGCCGGAGAGCACCTTCAGCGTGCCGTCATCGATCTTCGGCTTGAGGACCTTCATGGCGCCGTCGAAGAACACCTTCGCGTTGGCATCATCCGGTGAGCCTGCCAGCAGTTCAATGTTGTACGGGCCGGAAGGCTTCTTGGCCTTCATGCCGTCCAGGAGGGCCTGGCCCTGAAGCTCGCCCACCTTGAAGTTGTCGTAAGCCACGTAGTAGTCCACGTTTGCCGTGTTCAGCAGGAGCCGGTCGTAGGCGATGATGGTGGCGCCTGCGTCCTTGGCCTGCTGGAGCTGGGTCCCCAGCTGGGAGCCGTCGAGGGCACCCACAATGATCACCTTGGCACCCTTGGCGATCATGGCGCTGATCTGGTTCTGCTGCTCAGCCACACCGTTGTTGGCGAACTGGACAGTCGGCTTGAAACCGGCACTGTTGAGTCCGTCGTTGAACAGCTTCTCTGCCAGAACCCAGTTTTCGCTGGTCTTCTTGGGAAGCGCGACGCCGATGGCGGAGTCCTGTGCAAAGCCGCTGGCTCCACCGGTGGTGCTGGAGGTGCCGGGTTCGGCCCGTCCGCAGGCCGTCAGCGCCAGTGCTGCGATTGCAGCTATCGCTGCTGCCTTTCCTGCTTTACCAATCATTCGCATTTCTTGGTCCACTTTCTTTTTTGGGGTGTTGGTTCCGGAACCTGAATCGCTCAGGCTTCCCTGGAAATGACTTCTTTGGTGGAGGTGGTTTCATCCGGCTGCAGCGGTGTGCCTGGCCCGCCGGACGGACGGTTGAAGTTCTTCATCATCAGCCCGATGATCGATGCCCGGCCCTGCGACTTGTTGTAGACGTCGATGGCAACGGCCACCAGCAGCACCAGGCCCTTGATCATGGACTGCCAGTCGGCGCCGACGCTGAGTAGCTGCAGGCCGTTGTTCAGCACAGCCATGACCAGGCCTCCGACGATGGATCCGATGACGGTACCCACGCCGCCCGTCACGGCAGCGCCGCCGATGAAGACAGCAGCGATGGCGTCCAGCTCCCAGCCGGTACCGTCAGACGGTCCTGCAGAGGTTGAGCGGGCCACGAAGATCATTCCAGCGAGCCCGGCGATGATGGACATGTTCATCATGACCAGGAAGTTGATCTTCTTTGACTTCACACCGGACAGCTCGGCGGCGTGGCGGTTGCCGCCCACTGCGTAAACGTGGCGTCCCACCACCGTCTTGGAAGAGACGAAGCCGTAGATCAGAACCATCACGGCGAGGATCAGGCCTGGAATCGGGAAGGACGTGCCCGGGCGGCCGGTGGCAAACAGGTAGGTGGCGTAGAGAATCCCGCCGCAGATCAGGACAAGCCTGAGGACACTGACCCAGGTTTCCGAAACCTCCGCTCCGAGCGCCTTGGCCGTGCGGCGGCGCCGGACTTCGCTGTAGACAACGAACGCAACGGCGGCGAGTCCGAGGAGCAGCGTGAGGTTGTTGAATCCGGTGTTCGGTCCTATTTCGGGGAGGTAGCCGGCGCCGATGTACTGGAACTCCCGGGGGACCGGAATCGAGTTGGACTGGCCAACGAACTGTTGCGCCCCGCGGAAGATCAGCATGCCGGCCAGTGTCACGATGAACGCCGGAATGCCGACGTACGCCGTCCACCAGCCATGCCATGCTCCGATCAGGGCGCCCAGGCCCAGGCCGAGCAGGATTGCCAGGAACCAGGGGATGTCCCAGTCCCGCATGGCGATGGCCACCACCATGCCCACGAACGCCGCCACGGAGCCCACCGACAGGTCAATGTGGCCGGCGATGATGACCAGCACCATGCCGATGGCGAGGATGAGGATGTAGGAGTTGCCGTTGAAGAGGTTGATGACATTGCCCGGGGTGAGCGTGATGCCGCCTGTGAGCCACTGGAAGAGAACTATCAGAGCCACCAAGGCAAAGATCATGCCGAACTGGCGGGTGTCGCCACCGAAGAGTTTCTTGAGCGCGTTCATTGTTTTTTCAGTCCTTGTATCTGGAAGGTTCTGGAAGGCTGCAGTGGATCAAGCGGCTTTGCGGGCGGAGGTCATCAGCTTCATCAGGCTTTCCTGGCTGGCTTCCTCCTTATCGAGTACCCCAGTGATAGCGCCCTCGAAGATCGTGTAGATGCGGTCCGAGAGCCCCAGCAGTTCAGGGAGCTCGGAAGAAATCACTATGATTCCCTTTCCTTGGTTGGCGAGCTGCTGGATGATGCCGTAAATCTCGTACTTGGCGCCGACGTCGATACCTCGGGTGGGTTCGTCCAGGATCAGCAGTTCAGGATCGGTGAACATCCACTTGGCCAGGACCACCTTCTGCTGGTTGCCGCCGGAGAGCTTGGCAACCCCTTCCTCAACCGACGGGGCCTTGGTCCGCAGGGATTTCCGGTACTGTTCGGCGACCGTGAACTCCTTGTTGGTGTCCACCACGCTGCGCTTGCTGATTTTCTCGAGGTTGGCCGAGACCGTGGTGGTTTTGATGTCGTCGAGGAGGTTCAGTCCCAGCGACTTCCGGTCCTCCGTCACGTAGCCGAGGCCGGCGTAGATGGCCTGGTGGACACTCTTGAGTGTCATTTCCTTGCCGTCCACGTAGACCTGGCCCGACACGAAGTGGCCGTAGGACCGGCCGAAGACGGAGCGGGCCAGTTCGGTTCGGCCGGCACCCATAAGTCCGGCGAATCCCACGATTTCCCCGCGCCGCACAAAGAAGTTCGAGTTCTTGCAGACCAGGCGGTCCTGGATCTGTGGGTGGGCCACGGTCCAGTTCTTGACCTCGAAGAACACGTCGCCGATCTTGGGGGTGTGGTCGGGGAAGCGGGACTCCAGGGCCCGGCCCACCATTCCCTTGATGATGCGGTCCTCGTCGACGCCGTCGGCCTTGACATCGAGCGTTTCGATCGACTTGCCGTCCCGGATGATGGTGATGGAATCGGCGATCTGTTCGATCTCGTTGAGCTTGTGGGAAATGATGATCGAGGTGATGCCTTTGCCCTTGAGGCCGAGCATCAGGTCCAGGAGGTGCTGGGAATCGGATTCGTTCAGCGCAGCGGTTGGCTCGTCCAGAATGAGGATTCTGACCGCCTTGTTCAGCGCCTTGGCGATTTCCACCAACTGCTGCTTGCCGACGCCGATCTCCTTGATGGGAGTGTCCGGGTCTTCCCTGAGTCCCACCCGGGCCAGCAGCTCCGTGGACCGCTGCCGGGCCTCCGCCCAGTTGATGACGCCGCGTTTGGTCGGTTCGTTGCCCAGGAAGATGTTCTCCATGATGGACAGTTCCGGGATCAGGGCCAGCTCCTGGTGGATGATCACAATGCCGGCGTGCTCGCTGGCGCGGATGTCCTTGAACTGCTGGACCTCGGCCTGGTACACGATGTCGCCGTCGTAGCTGCCATACGGGTAAACCCCAGAGAGCACCTTCATCAGCGTGGACTTGCCAGCGCCGTTTTCGCCGCAGATTGCGTGGATCTCGCCGGCCTTGACCCGGAGGCTTACTTCCGCCAAAGCCTTGACGCCGGGAAATTCCTTGGTAATTGAGCGCATCTCCAGGATGACCGGGTCAGTGTGCGTGGTGTGGGACGTCATTTGTCCTTACGCCTCCAATGCATGACTTCTTTGTCCGCCCAGCAAAGCGCAGGGTCGTCTGATGAAAAAGTAAACTGGATCACACGGGTTGTCGTCAAGTCTTTAACGCAATTACCGGGATAACGAAATGGCTACGCACGCCGTATCCCGGCATGCTGGAACACCAGTGCGGCCGCTCCCAAAGCCTCTGCGCGGTCCCCAAGTGAGGACATCGTCAGTGTGGTGGTCTCGCCGATCACCGGCACTGCATGCCGGATAAGCCCCCGCCGAATGGGATCGAGCAGCAGGTCGCCCAGGCCCGCAAGGGGACCGCCCACCACGATGACTTCAGGGTTGATCAGGTTCGCTACGTTGCCCAGGGCGCGTCCAACTGCCAGGCCTGCATCGTCCACCACCCTGAGCGTGGCGGAGTCGCGCGCCAGGGCTTTGCGCACGATGTCCGCAGGTGTGAGGGGTGGGTCTTCCCCGCGGCCCAGCAGCTCCATCATGGTGGTGGTGGAGGCAATGGTTTCCAGGCAGCCACGGTTGCCGCAGCGGCACACGAGTCCGTGCTCGTGGATAGTTGCATGGCCGATTTCGCCGGTAATGCCAACGGTGCCGTAGTAGGGCGCGCCGTTGAGGATAAGGCCGGCGCCGATGCCCGATCCGATCTTGAGGAACATCAGGTTGCTCACGCCTGAATGCGGCCCCCACGTAACCTCGGACCAAGCGCCAAGATTGGCGTCGTTGTCAACGAATACAGGTATTTTGAGGGTTTCCTCCAGATGGTGAAGGATGTTGATTCCCACCCATTCCGGGAGGATGGCGCCCTGCGCCACGGTGCCGGTCCGGCGGTCGATGGGGCCGGGAATTCCGACGCCGGCGCCCACCACCAGGGTCCGGTCCACGCCGCTTTGCTCCAGCAGTTTGTCCAGTAGTCCGACGGCTGCCCGGATGCCTTCCTCGGCCTGGTGGCCCAGTGGCAGCAGGACGGATTCCTCGGCGATCACGTGGTAGCTCAAGGAGGCCAGGACCACGCGGAGATGCCGCCGCCCGAAGTCGATTCCCACGGCCACCGCGCCGTTGCTGTTGAGCCGCACGTTGAGTGCCCGGCGTCCGGAACTGGTGATCGGTTCGGTGGACGCCAGGCCCGCATCCTGCATGATTTTGACGATATTGGAGACCGTGGCGGTGGAGAGGCCGGTCTGGCGTGCAAGCTCGGCCTGGGTGGACGGACCGCTCATGAGGGTCTCGATGATCCGTTGCTGGTTCAGTTGCCGGAGGGCTGACTGGGATCCCGGATTTTTTGGTTTGCTCCTCGTCGAGCGCGGTGTGGCGGACATGAAAAGAAGATTGCCCTACTTTGACCATTGCAGTCAAGAAGTTAACGCAAGGAGTTTGCCGGATGAGACAAAATGATGGGACGATCCGTCCGTCCTGTGGCTTTGGCAGGTGCAATTGGCCCGGATGCCGTTCAGGGCCGGTGGCTAGGCTGGAAAAAGCGGACGCATACTTCCTGTGGCCGTCCCGATCATGTGAGGTGGAAACGGTGCTGCTGGCCCTGATGCAGGCAAACGCCCGCGTACTCGACGTTGACGCAAACTGCGCCGCCCTGGATGCGGCTGCCAAGGCGGCCGCCGCGAAAGGCGCAGCCGTCCTGGTGACCCCAGAACTCTTCCCCGTTGGATACGCCCCGCTGAGGCTCCGGGCGGAATTCGACCCCGCCGGGCTTCCCGCCATCAGGAAGACGCTCGCCGCCATCGCCCGCCGGCACGGGATCGCCCTGGTCTACAGCCTGCCGTCAGTGACGGAAGGGGGCAGCTGGCACATCACGTCCACGCTGGTGGACACCACCGGGGCAGAGCTTCTCAACTACGCCAAGGTGCACCTCTTTGGTGACGACGAACGCGCGGCGTTCAGACCCGCGGAGGCGGGTCCCGCCGTCGTGGATTTCAACGGGTTCCGGACCTCCATGGTGATCTGCTACGACGTGGAATTTCCCGAAACCGTCAGGGCCGCGGCGCTGGGCGGGGCGGAGTTGCTCCTGGTGCCCACCGCACTGGCGCACGGTTTCGACAGCGTTCCCCAGGTGCTGCTGCGGGCCCGCGCGCTGGAAAGCCAGCTGACCATCGCCTATGCCAACCACTCCGGAACCGAGGAGGGCTGCGAATTCCTCGGCGGCAGCGTCATTGCCGGGCCGGACGGTTCACTGCTGGCGACGGCGGGAGAGGGAGCCGGACTCCTGTACGCCGAGATGGATCCGGACGCCGCCCGGAAAGCCCGTGACGAGGTGCCCTATCTGCGCGAACGCCGGCCGGAGCTTTACCGGACCTGGGGCGTTTGAGCCGTCCCGTCTTCCAGGCCGTCCACGTACTGCAGGGCAATCCACAGTTCAGCACGCACCTGGGCGGAACCAAGGTCCATGGCAAGCAACTCAGCCAGGGCATTGATCTGGCGCCGCACGCTGTTCCGGTGCATCCCCAGGGCTTTGGCAGTGGCATCCCAGTTGCCGTTTTCGCCCAGCCATGACTTCAGGACACTGAGCTGGGAGCTGCGGCGGTCAGGCTCCTGCGCCAGGACCGGTTCCAACAGCCGGGTGGCAAGCATGGTGCCAGCGCTGCGGCCCAACAGCCCAGCGACTGACCACGTGACGTCATCCACGCGCACACTTTGTCCGCTTGCCTGGACGCGGGACCGCAGCGACGCCGCGCGCTGGTACGCTCCCGCCAGTCCCGCCAGTTCGGTGGCATCCCCGATGACCAGGCGCCAGCCGAGCTTCTCGACTTCGCTTACCAGGGCATCATCAACCTTCAGCCGGGTGACGGCAGCGAACCCGTAATCCGTGATCTCCACGAGTTTGGTGTCGAACAGCCGCCGCCACTGCAGCAGCTCCCGGACGGGACTGTCGCCCGCCGGCCATGTGCCCTGCTCCGCCTTGATACCCTGCACCACGCGAAGCGGTGCCGAACGGGTGGAGGAGGTGCTTTGGGCCAGCAGGTCCCTGAGCCCGTTGATGTGCCGCGTTCCGCCGCTGGCCAGGCTGTCCGGATGCAGCAGCAGCGCTGTGGCCAGCTGGCTCGGCGCGAGGGATCCGCTGGTCCGCTGCCGGACCAGCAGTTCCAGCAGCCCGACGGCGGATGAGACCACGCTGTTCTGCGAGGGCGTCAGCGGCTGGTCCGTCCCGAGAATCAAAGCGCCGAGGTTGGCGTCCCGCGTGCTGCGCAGTGGATGCCCGAACACCAGGACAGATCCGGGAATGTCGAACGAATCCATTTCCACCCGGGGGCCGCTGCCGCCGAGCAGCCGGTCGAGAATCTGCTGCAGGGCGGGAAGTTCGACGCCGGTGCCCGCCCGGGCGCGGACCCGTCCGTCCGCGCCGACCAGCACTGCCCACACGGGAACCCGCTGGGCCAGGGCGGCCAGGAGTTCATGCTCGGGACGGGCGGAGAGGACTGCGCGCATCAGCTGCCGGTTGATGTCCGCCAGCTGCCTGAAGACTTTGGCGTTATCCGATTCGAGCAGCTGCGAAAATTCCAGCCCGATGGCAGCGAACGGCACAGTGCCTGGCACCTCAACCAGCGTCAGGTTATGCCGGATGCAGGCCTTCACCAGTGCCTCCGGCACTGCGTCGAAGTAGGGTTCCAGCCCGAAGCCCAGGGCCCCCACACCGGCTCCCACCAGACGCCGCACGTACGCGTCAACCCGGGCCTGGTTGCTTGCCTCGCCCACAAACGGCAGCCCCGCCGTGAGGAGGAACTCGCCGTCGAGCAGGTACGGCGTGGGGTCCTCCAGCTCGCTGGGCTCTACCCAGCGCAGCAGGCCGGAACCGTTGCCGCCGTCGTGCAGGATCGTCAACTCCGGCGGCAACTTTTCCAGGAACTGCTCCAACGTGACAGCGCTGATCGGCTCGGCGCCGGTCCCTCTTCCCGTTACGGCTCTGGTGCCCGCTCCCGCGGCAGCTTCAGGCGACATGCGTCACGCTGACTTCGGGATCCTGGTAGTCGGGGCACTCGTAGGCCCTGGGCAGCCGCGGCGCTATCCGGTTGATGATTTCGTCGCCGTGGCTGCCGATGGCCGAGCCCCACTCGTCCGCGCTCGCCGCACCGGTGTCCGGATCGCCGAACAGCACGGCCGTGTCGCCGACGGAAACTCCGCAGGCTTCCGGGCCGAGGTCCACCATGAACTGGTCCATGCACACCTTGCCGATCACGGGCACCCGTCTGCCGCCCAGTTGGACAATGCTGCGCCCTGAGATGCCTTTCGGGATGCCGTCCGCATATCCGAGGGGGATCAGCCCCAGATACCTTGCCTCGTGGGTGATGGCCTGGTGTTCGTAGCTCACGCCGGTGCCGGCCGGAACCTTCTTCACGAGCACAACGGGAGCCGTGACAGTCAGGGCCGGGCGCAGCCCGAAATCCGCGGGGTCAAGATGGTCGGCGGGCGCCAGGCCATAAATGGCCAGCCCGGCCCGCACCATGTCGAAGGCAAACTCAGGGCGGTCCAGGATGTTGGCAGAGCTGGACACATGCCTCAGCTCCGGTTCCAGGCCGCCTTCCCTGGCCTGCCGTACGGCTTCCCCGAAGGCGTCCACCGCTGCGCGGTTCCCGGGGTGGGCCGGTACGTCGGCCCAGGCCAGGTGGGTCCAGATACCCCGGACAGTGAGGGTCCCCTCGAGCTCGGCGTTGCGTGCAGCGGCCACAAGGTTAGGCCAGTCTTCCGTGCGTGCGCCGCCGCGGCTCAACCCGCTGTCCAGCTCAAGGTGGACCGCGGCCGGCCTTCCGAGCGTGCGGGCGATGCCGGCCACTACGTCGAGTTGGGCGGGGCTGCCCAAGGACATGTCGACGTCGTTTTCCACAGCTTCGCGAATGATCTCGCTGGACGCTGTGGCGAGGTACAGCCAGGACAGCACTGGCGCCGTGATGCCGGCGCGGCGTAGCGCAAGAGCCTCGGTGAGCTGTGCCGTTCCGAGCCAGTCGGCGCCGGCAGCGAGGGCAGCCTCTGCCACCTCGACAAGCCCGTGGCCATAGGCATTGCCTTTCACCACCGCCATGAAATGCGGCGCGGGAGTGCGTGCCCGGAGGGCGCGGACATTATCGGAAATCGCGGCCAGATCAACGCTGACCCGGCCGGAAAGCGCTACCGAAGGCGTGCTGTTCTGTTGTGCATTACGTCTCATGCCAGAACACTATAGGTCATTTTGCACAATCGTGAGAGGTGGCTCACACGCCTAAGCTGGGCGAGGGGAAATGACAACTACTCACGAACGGACGTCAACGATGACTGTGCCCACCTACACAGAACGCCGGCCGGCACCTCCTGCCGGCCGGCCCGGCCTGGCCGCGCAGCTGCTGCGCCGCAAGCCGATCGGACAGATGGTCAATGAAGCCGAAACAGGCCACGGCGGAACCCGGCTGGTCCGCAGCTTCGGCGTTTTCCAGCTGACAATGATCAGTGTCGGCGCCACCCTGGGAACCGGCATCCTGGTCATCCTCGGCGAATCCGTTCCCTTGGCGGGGCCGGCGATCTGGATCTCCTTCGCCATCGCTGGACTCGCCGCCTTGCTGTCGGCAGTGTCCTACGCCGAAATGGCCGGTCTCGTTCCGGTGGCAGGCTCCAGCTATTCGTACAGCTACGCCACTTTGGGCGAGGGCATGGCCTGGATCTGTGGCTGGTGCCTCGTGCTCGAATACGCAGTCTCGGTCGCGGCAGTGGCAGTTGGGGCCGGCCAGTACGTGAACGAGTCCCTGGCGGTCTTCGGCCAGTTCCTGCCCGACGCAATCTCCCAGCCCCCAGGAGACGGCGGGGTCGTGAATATCCCGGCAATGGTCATCGTTCTGCTCGCCATGATCTTGCTGGTTCGCGGCGCCAAGGAAAGCGCCTGGATTAACACCGTCATCGTGGTGGTCAAGGTGGGAATCCTGATCTTCTTCTGCGCAGTGGCTTTCACCGCCTTCAGCGCCGGCAACTTCGAGCCTCTCCTGCCTATGGGCGCAGCCGGTGTCTCAGCCGCCGCTTCCAGCGTCTTCTTCTCGTACATCGGCTTCGACGCGGCATCCACGGCCGGTGAGGAAGCCCGCAATCCCAAGCGCGACCTGCCGCGGGCCATCATGCTCTCCATGCTGATCGTCACCACCATCTATGTCCTGGTTGCCGTGGCCGCCGTCGGCGCCCGTCCCTGGGGCTGGTTCGATGGTAACGAAGCAGCACTCGTGAAGATCCTCGAGGAAACCACCGGGCAGCCGTGGATCGCCCTGGTCTTCGCCGTCGGCGCAGTCCTGGCCATCGCCAGCATCGTGCTGACTGTCCTTTACGGACAGACCCGCATTCTTCTCTCCATGGCGCGCGACGGGCTCATTCCAAAAATCTTCGGCCGGGTCTCCGCGAGGACCGGCACTCCGGTTGCCGGCACCCTGATCGTGGGCATCCTCGTGGCAGTCACGGCCGGCCTGGTTCCACTCGGCGCCCTGGCTGACGCCACGAGCATCGGCACCCTCTTCGCCTTCTCGCTGGTGAATGTTGCTGTCATCTATCTCCGCCGCGTGCGGCCTGAACTCAAGCGGACCTTCCGGGTCCCGCTGTTTCCGCTCACGCCCATCCTCGGAGCGCTCATGTGCGCTTACCTCATGGCCAACCTGGGCGCCGACACCTGGGTGACGTTCGGAATCTGGATGCTGGTGGGCCTGGCGGCCTACTTCGGCTACGGTCGACGGAACTCCAGGGTAGCGGCGCTGAGCCACGAGGAATACTGTGAGCTGAGCAGGCCGGAATCTTCAACGCTGTCCACCCCCGAACAAACTAAGGCAGAGCTTTCATGACCGTCGCCACCGAACTCCCGGCCTCTGACCCGTCCAGCACACAGGCTGGCCCCATCACCATGCTGAACCCCGATTTTCCGTTCAGCTACGACCACTACCTCGCCCACCCGGCAGGGCTCGGTGCGGTTCCGCCGGAACTCTACGGCACTGAGGTAGCCGTTGTAGGGGCGGGCCTTTCGGGCCTCGTCACGGCCTACGAACTGATGAAACTGGGCCTGCGGCCGGTCGTCTACGAAGCGGACCAAATCGGCGGCCGCCTGCGCACCGCCAGCTTCCCGTCCGCTCCCGGCGTTGTGGCCGATCTGGGCGGGATGCGGTTCCCCGTTTCCGGGCGGGCGTTCTACCACTACGTGGACCTGCTGGGGCTGGACACGCAGGATTTCCCCAACCCGCTGGCGCCCGTCACCTCCAGCACCGTGATCGAACTTACCGGCCAGAAACACTACGCCGAGACCGCCCAGGACCTGCCGCCGTTCTTCCGCGAGGTGGCCGACGCCTGGAAGGCAGCCGTGAACGACGGCGCGAAGTTCGTCGAAATGCAGGAGGCCATCCGGGCCCGGGACACGGGCCGGATCAAGGACCTCTGGAACGAGCTGCTGCCGCTCATGGACGAGCAGACCTTCTATGGGTTCATCGCCGGGAGCGAGTCATTCAAGGAAGCCGGCTTTGCCCATCGTGAGGCCTTTGGCCAGGTGGGTTTCGGCACCGGTGGCTGGGACACCGACTTCCCCAACTCCATCCTGGAAATCCTCCGCGTGGTCTACACCGACGCCGATGACCAGCACCGGCTCATCAGCGGGGGAGCACAACGGCTGCCCGAGGCACTGTGGCAGCACGCGCCGTCGGGCATGGCCCACTGGCCCGACGGAACGTCCTTGGCGTCGCTCCACTCCGGCTCACCCCGCGGGGCCGTGGACAAGATCAGCCGCGATGCCGACGGCGACCTCCGGATCCGGGAGCGCTGGGGCCGCGAAGCCAGCTACCCCGCCGTGGTCACCACGTGCCAGTCCTGGCTGCTGTCCACTCGCATCCACACCGAGGAGGCACTGTTCCCGGCCGAACTGTGGACTGCGATCGAGCGTTCGCACTACATGCAGTCATCCAAGACTTTTGTGATGGTGGACCGGCCGTTCTGGAAGGACATCGATCCGGACACCGGCCGTGAGGTCCTGTCCATGACCCTCACGGACCGGCTGAACAGGGCCACCTATCTCCTGGATGACGGCCCGGACAAGCCCGCCGTGATCCTGCTGTCCTACACATGGAACGATGACGCGCTCAAATGGCTGGCGCTGGACGCCGACGAACGCGTTGAGCTGATGCTGCACTCGCTCGAGCAGATTTACCCGGGCGTGGACATCGCCAGCCACATCGTGGGCCAGCCCATCACCGTTTCCTGGGAAGCGGACCCCAACTTCATGGGTGCCTTCAAAGCGAACCTGCCGGGGCACTACCGCTACCAACAGCGCCTCTTCACGCACTTCAAGCAGGACAAGCTGCCCGAATCCCAGCGCGGGATCTTCCTCGCGGGTGACGACGTGTCCTTCACCGCGGGCTGGGCCGAGGGCGCCGTGACCACCGGCCTGAACGCGGTGTGGGGTGTGGTGAACCATCTGGGCGGGACATCGGCGGTGGGCAACCCCGGTCCGGGCGAACTCCTTGACGCCATCGGGCCTATCAGCCTCGACTAGCCGTGCAGCTCCCGGTGCGCCCGGGCCAGGTCCACGTAGCGGGCGGCATTCTGCTTCACGCCGTCGAACTCCTCGTCGGTGAGTTCCCGCCGTACCTTGGCGGGGACGCCGGCCACGAGTGACCGGGGCGGCACTACCGTGCCTTCCAGGACCACGGCACCTGCCGCCACGAGCGAGCCGGTGCCGATCACCGCGCCGTTAAGCACAGTGGCGCCCATGCCGATCAGGCAGTCGTCCTCCACAGTGCAGCCATGGACGACGGCGGCATGTCCCACACTGACCCCGGCCCCGACTGTGCAGGGGAAGCCCGGGTCTGCGTGGAGCACCACGTTGTCCTGCAGGTTGCTGCCGGCGCCGACGCTGATGGCCGCCGTGTCCGCCCGGACCGACACACCATAGAAGGCGCTCGAGTCCTCGGCGAGGGTTGCCTTGCCGATGATCGACGCCGTCGGGGCGATGAAGGCGGATTTGTGGACGGCCGGAGTGTTGCCGGCGAAATCGTAAAGAGGAGCCATGGGCCAAGCCTAGGACATCCACCCACCACCCAAGTAACTAGCGCTAACCGGCGTTTTGAGGGCTCATAACGACAGTTAGCGCTGCTTACTTGGGGGAGGCGGGTGTGCGGAGGATCAGGAACTGGTAGTGCTGTGTCCAGTTCCCGGCGCCCGGACCGGATTCCTCGCCGGCGCCTTCCGGCCAGGTGACAAAGTCCTCGATGGCACCATGCCGGCCAAAGACCTGCCGCACCGTCGCGTCGCTGCGCCGGCTGAAGAACCGCCGGGGCTCGACGTCGTCCTCGGGGTTCAGGACTTCTACATCCTCACCGGACCAGAGGCCGACGGCGATGGGCGCGTTGGGTGCCGTGACGCGCACGAGTTCGCGAAGGACGCCGTCAATATCAGTGGCGGGGACGTGCAGCAGCGTGCTCATGGTCCAGGCGGCCGGAAAGGTTCCGTCCGCAAAGGGCAGTTGCCGGGCGCTGGCCACGGAGACGTCGAGGCCCTTCGCCCGGGATCTGTGGACGTGCTCCTCAGAGAGGTCAACGCCGGTGTAGTGAATGCCGGCCCGGAGGAACTGCAGGCCATCGAGCCCCGTGCCCGAGCCGATCTCCAGGACGTTGTGACGGCGCTCGGACTTAAGCAGCGAAATGAACCGCTGACACTGTTCCACTCGCCTGGGCGCCAGCGGATGTTCCCAGCCGGACGCGGCGCGGCGGTTGTAGAACTCGGCGAGACGCTGCTCGCTGCCGTGTTCCTCCATCGCCACCTCAGCTGGCTCCATGGCTAAAGTCCCTTACCAATAGACCGTTTAGTTAAAGACCACTGTCCGGTTGCCGTCCAAGAGGACCCGGTGTTCTGCATGCCATTGGACGGCCTGCGTCAGGGTGCGGCCCTCCACGTCCCGGCCCATCTGCACGAACTGCTCCGGAGTGCGGGCGTGGTCCACGCGGATGACTTCCTGCTCGATGATGGGGCCCTCGTCCAGCGCAGCCGTGACGTAGTGGGCAGTGGCGCCGATCAGCTTCACGCCGCGGGCATGAGCCTGGTGGTAGGGCTTGGCGCCCTTGAAGGACGGCAGGAACGAGTGGTGGATATTGATGGCCTTGCCGGTGAGCTCCGCGCACAGGTCATCCGAAATGATCTGCATGTAGCGGGCCAGGACGGTCAGTTCGATGTCGTGCTCGGCCATGAGGGCACGCAGCTTGTCCTCGGCCTGGGCCTTGGTGTCCGGGGTGACCGGGATGTGGTGGAACGGGATGCCGTAGAACTCGGCCAGCCCGGCGAGGTCACGGTGGTTGGAGACGATGGCCGGGATCTCGATGGGCAGGGTGCCGGAGCGCTGCTGGAACAGGATGTCGTTGAGGCAGTGCGCGGACGTGCTGGCCATCAGGAGCGTGCGCACCTTCTGGCCCACGGGGTTGAGACTCCACTGCATGCCGAAGGAGTGGACCACCGGCTCAAGGGCTGCCTGGACCTCGGTGCGGGAGGCCGTCGTCGTTGCTTCCACCCGCATAAAGAAGTTGCCCGTTGCGGGGCTGCCGTACTGCTGCGAGTCCAAAATATTACAGCCCGCCACCAACAGTGCTCCGGCCACGGCGTGGACAATTCCGGGGCGGTCCGGGCAGGACAGTGTCAATACGTAGGCTCGGTTCAGCTGCTCTTCAGTCACGACTACAAGCCTACCCGCGCGGCCCGACCGCGTTTGGTAGTCTGGTGGGGTCGCAACTGGCGTTGGGTGGCTAACCACCAGGGAGTGGCAATCACGAAGACCACGGATCGTACGCCTGGGCCGAGGGTCATGTCTTACCGGAGCTGCACCCTCTGAGGATGTGGTTCATTTTCACGCCCTGTCATCAAGGGGCGGTGATGTGCGCCAGCCGGTAGCCTGACCTTAGCAGTGCCCGTATCCCTAGCCAGGAGTTTTTCGTGACTACTACCGCCACCACAACAGCCGTCGTCAGCAACCAGTCGCTGGCCGAGCTCGACCCCGAAATCGCAGCAGTCCTCAGCCAGGAACTTGGCCGCCAGCGCGGCACCCTGGAAATGATCGCTTCCGAAAACTTTGCCCCGCGCGCCGTGATGGAAGCCCAGGGCTCGGTCCTGACCAACAAGTACGCCGAGGGATACCCGGGCCGCCGCTACTACGGTGGCTGCGAATACGTGGATATCGCCGAGCAGCTGGCCATCGACCGCGTCAAGGCACTGTTCGGTGCCGAGTACGCCAACGTCCAGCCGCACTCCGGTGCCCAGGCCAACGCCGCAGCACTGTCCGCAATGATCACCCCAGGTGACAAAATCCTGGGCCTGTCACTGGCCCACGGCGGCCACCTGACCCACGGTATGAAGCTTAACTTCTCCGGCAAGCTCTACAAGGTGGCTGCCTACCAGGTGGAGCCGGACAACTTCCGCGTTGACATGGACAAGCTGCGTGAGCAGGCCATCGCAGAGAAGCCCCAGGTCATCATCGCCGGCTGGTCCGCCTACCCGCGCCACCTGGACTTCGCGGCCTTCCGCTCCATCGCCGATGAAGTGGGCGCGCTGCTTTGGACCGACATGGCACACTTCGCCGGACTGGTGGCTGCAGACCTGCACCCGAGCCCGGTGCCGTACTCCGACGTCGTCACCTCCACGGTGCACAAGACCCTCGCCGGCCCGCGCTCCGGTGTGATCCTGGCCAAGCAGGAGTGGGCCAAGAAGATCAACTCCAACGTCTTCCCGGGCCAGCAGGGCGGCCCGCTCATGCACGTCATCGCGGCCAAGGCTGTCGCCTTCAAGATCGCCGGCACCGCGGAATTCAAGGAGCGCCAGGAGCGTGTCCTCGAAGGCGCCAAGATCATCGCTGACCGCCTCAACCAGTCCGACGTCGCCGACGCCGGCGTCTCCGTCCTCACCGGCGGCACCGACGTGCACCTGGTCCTGGTGGACCTGCGCAACTCCCAGCTGGACGGCCAGCAGGCCGAGGACCTCCTGCACTCCGTGGGCATCACCGTGAACCGCAACGCGGTTCCGTTCGACCCGCGCCCGCCGATGGTCACCTCCGGCCTGCGCATCGGCACCCCGGCCCTGGCCACCCGCGGCTTCGGCGCCGAGGAGTTCACCGAGGTCGCCGAGATCATCGCCACCGCCCTGAAGGCCGGCTCCGCCACGGACGTGGACGCCCTGCAGTCCCGCGTGGACAAGCTCGCCGCCGACTTCCCGCTGTACCCGCAGCACGAGCAGTGGTAGTCCATGACCACTGAAACCGGAACTGCACAGATTCTTGACGGCAAGGCTACCGCCGCTGCCATCAAGGCCGAGCTGACCGTACGCGTGGCCGCACTCAAGGCCAAGGGCGTCGTCCCCGGGCTGGGCACCATTTTGGTGGGCTCCGACCCCGGGAGCACCTGGTACGTGGGCGGCAAGCATAAGGACTGCGCGGAGGTGGGCATCACGTCCATCCGCCGCGACCTGCCGGAGGAGACCACGCAGGACGAACTCCTGGCCGTGGTCCGCGAGCTGAACAACAACCCGGAATGCACCGGCTACATCGTGCAGCTTCCCTTGCCCAAGCAGATCAACCAGGACGTCATCCTGGAGGCCATGGATCCCGAGAAGGACGCCGACGGGCTGCACCCGATGAACCTGGGCCGCCTGGTGGCCAACGTCAGCGGACCCATGACCTCCCCGTTGCCGTGCACGCCCAAGGGCTGCGTCGAGCTGCTCACCCGGCACGGCATCAACCTCAAGGGCAAGCGCGTCCTGGTGGTGGGCCGCGGTGTCACCATCGGCCGTCCCGTGGGCTTGCTGCTGACCCGCAAGGACGTCAACGCCACGGTCATCCTGGCGCACACCGGCACCGTTGACCTGGCCGCCGAACTCCGCCAGGCCGACGTCGTGATCGCCGCCGCGGGAGTCCCGCACATGATCAAGGCAGCGGACCTCAAGCCGGGCGCAATAGTGCTCGACGTCGGCGTGAGCCGTGTGGACGGCGGCAACGGCAAGGCGGTGGTCACCGGAGACGTGGATCCTGCTGCTGCCGGTGTCGCTGCGTGGATCTCCCCGAACCCGGGCGGCGTGGGGCCGATGACCCGTGCCATGCTGCTCGCCAATGTGGTGGAGACCGCGGAGCGCCAGGCAGGAATCGCCTAGTTTCGTTCCTTAACAGCAACGCTCGACGGCGGCCCGCACCTTCACTGAAAAGGTGCGGGCCGCCGTCGGGCTTTTTGCCGTGAAACCAGAACTTACTTCAGCTGGCCGCGGACCTCCCCGCCGGGGAAGTCGGCGTTATGCACGTTGACGTAGTAGTCGCCTGGGTTGGCTTCGATGGCTGCCAGGACGGCCGGACTTGCCGTGGTGCAGTCATCAACCGTCCAGTCGGTGCCACTTACCACATCAACCGGAATAACCACGTCGCCGGCCACATTGCGGGACGCGACGTGGATGTGGGCCGCCGTGGCAGGAGCGGACAGATGACGGACCGTCAACGTGTAGCAGAGCTCGTCATCGTCGATGGTGTAGCTGAAGGATCCGCCGGCCCCGGTGTGGACAGGGTGGGCTTCCTGGCCGGTGTTGAGCGGAATGGCGGGAGCGGCGCCCGGTTTCGCCTCCGCAGGGGCGGTGATCCCCAACAGGGAGATGATGGCTGTGGCCACCGCGGCTGTCCTGAACGCATGACTTTTCATGATGTGTCCTCAGATAGACGAATGAACTTCCACCCCTAGCCCGATTCACGCTACGCCGCGCCCTGATCAGGCACTATGGCGTCCCTGGCCGGGTGTTCGCCGGGGGTGGAAGGTGCGCTGGGGCTCTGCTGCGTTTGAGACAATAGACGCATGCGATCTCTGGGTAACACTCAATCTCCGTCCGGCCGGCCCAAGGGCGGCTTCTCCATGCTCCGGATCAGCGGCCCGGGAATGATGGTCTTCGTCATCGCGTTCATCGTTGCCGTGATCTTTGCCGCGAACCAGAACGACGTCGTGGGCTGGGTCGTCGCCATCATCGCCGCTTTCTGGCTGGCCCTCGCAGCCTTTGTGGTGTTCAGCATCCAGAAGGCCGCCAAAAAAGCCGGCGCGAAGCTGACGGAAGCCCAGAACGCCTTCAACAGCGCAGCCGGCCGCGCGCCGTCGTCGTCCTCGGCCGACCACGGCGGCACCCGGGTGGTGTACGAGCGGACCGAAGCGGACGAAGTCCGCGACCTCAAGCTGGACCACTCCTTCAAGATCGTCCAGGTCCAGATCCAAGTAGTGGAGAAGGAACGCGCCAAGGGTGAGGCAGCGGATCAGGATACGATCCGCCGCGCGCTGGAGACCATCGAGATCACCGCCACCAACGCCCGCGACATGATCCGCGCTGCCGGCGGCACCGGCGACCCGGTCAGCGGAACCATCATCGACTAGAGTAGTGCGGGTGATCTCGGCATTGAAGAAGGACCACCTTCGCATCGCATCAGTCAACGTCAACGGCCTCCGGGCTGCCTACAAGAACGGTATGGCGGCATGGCTGGAGCCCCGCGAGGTGGACATTCTCTGCCTCCAGGAAGTCCGGGCCCCTGACGCGATCGTGCGCCAGCTGCTTGGTGATGGCTGGCACATCCTGCACGCTGAAGCCGAGGCCAAAGGCCGCGCCGGCGTCGCCATTGCGTCCCGTGAAGAGCCACTGGAAACCCGCAACGGCATCGGCGATGACTACTTCGCCACCGCCGGACGCTGGGTTGAGGCTGACTTCAGGGTGGCCGACGCCGAGGGGAACCCCGCGCAGCTGACCGTTGCCAGCGCCTACGTGCACTCCGGCGAGGTGGGTACCCCGAAGCAGGTGGACAAGTACCGCTTCCTGGACGTCATGAGCACCCGCCTGCCGGAACTGTCCAAGCACAGCGACCACGGACTTGTCGTGGGGGACCTCAACGTGGGCCACACCGAACGGGATATCAGGAACTGGAAGGGCAACGTCAAGAAGGCCGGCTTCCTGCCCGACGAACGTGCCTATTTTGACCGCTTCTTCGGCGAGGACATCGGCTGGAAGGATGTCCACCGTGGCCTGGCGGGCGACGTTGACGGCCCTTACACCTGGTGGTCACAGCGTGGCCAGGCCTTCGACAACGACACCGGCTGGCGCATCGACTACCATATGGCCACCCCGGACCTCGCCGCCGCCGCATTCTCGGCAGTGGTTGACCGGGCGCCCTCGTGGGACACCCGCTTCTCTGACCATGCACCGCTGGTAGTGGACTACCGGCTCTAAGCCCCGAAGGTTTTCTTCCCATGACTAGCCCGACTTCCCCGGCGACCAAGAAACGCATCCTCTCCGGCGCCAAGCCCACGGCGGACTCCCTGCACCTGGGCAACTACATTGGCGCTGTCCGCAACTGGGTGGACATGCAGGCCGAATATGATGCCGTCTTCTTCATCCCGGACCTTCACGCCATCACCGTGGACTTCGACCCCGCCGAGCTCGCCAAGCGCACCCGAGTGGTTGCCGCGCAGTACATTGCCGCCGGCATCGACCCGGACAAAAGCATCTTCTTTGTGCAGTCCCACGTCCCCGAGCACGCCCAGCTGGCCTGGGCACTGAACTGCATCACCGGCTTCGGCGAAGCCTCCCGGATGACACAGTTCAAGGACAAGACCCAGAAGTCGGGCGCGGACGTCGCAACTCTTGGCCTGTTTGCATACCCCACGCTCATGGCAGCCGACATCCTGCTGTACCAGACTGACCTCGTGCCGGTGGGCGAGGACCAGCGGCAGCACCTGGAGCTCACCCGGAACCTGGCCCAGCGCTTCAACACCCGCTACGGCCACACGTTCACCGTGCCGGAGGCCACCATCCTCAAGGCCAGCGCCAAGATCTACGACCTCCAGAGCCCGACTGCCAAGATGTCGAAGACAGGCGGGTCGCCCCACGGTTCCATCCAGCTCCTGGAAGACCCCAAGCTCGCCGCGAAGCGCATCAAGTCCGCAGTCACTGACACCGGAACCGAGATCCGGTTCGACGCCGAAGCCAAGCCGGGGGTTTCCAACCTCCTCACCATCTATTCGACGCTTACCGGGAAGTCCGTCGCTGACCTGGAGACGGAGTACGAGGGCAAGATGTACGGCCACCTGAAAGTGGACCTTGCGGAGATCATGGTGGACTTCATCACGCCGCTGCGGAACCGCACCAACGAACTGATGGCTGACCCGGCCGAGCTGGACCGGCTGCTGGCCCAGGGCGCCGAGCGGGCCAGGGAAATCGCCGCAGTGACCCTTGGCCAGGTCTATGAGCGCATGGGCTTCCTGCCGTCCCTCAGCCTCGCAGGCGTCCGCTAGCTCGATGTCGGCCACCAGCAATGTCAGTGAAGGAATGAGCGTAGGCGTCATTCTGGGCTTCCCCCCTGCCATCGCCGAGGAACTTCAACGGTGGCGCGCCTCCTTCGGGGACCCCATGGCGGGGGTGGTGCCCGCGCACATCACGCTGGTCACCACCACGCCCACCCAGGACTGGGCAGCCACGCAGGCGCACGTCCGCGACGTGGCGCGGCGGCAGGTCCCGTTTATGGTCACCATCGCCGGGACCGGAACGTTCCGGCCGGTCTCCCCGGTGGTTTACATCAACGTGGAAGACGGGTTCGACTCCTGCGTGGAGCTCCACGAAAAACTCCAGACCGGCCCGCTGCAACGCGAGTTGCCGTTCTCGTACCATCCGCATGTCACGATCGCCCACGATGTCGCGCCCGAAAGCCTGGACGAAGCCGAAACGGTGCTTGAAAGTTACCGGGCGACGTTCCCGGTGGTTAGCATGGGACTCTACGAGCACGATGCCGACGGCATTTGGCAGCTACGGGAAGAGTTGGACTTTGGGACCGAAACTGACGACGGCGGGTCCTTCGCCGCGGACGCCGACGCAAACGGAGCCACCGCTCCCTACTGAACAGGCCCGCCTGAAGCTCGCCGTCATCCAGAAACGGATGGAGTGGGGCAAAGCCAGAAGGTCCGACGGCGGCCCAGTGGCCAGCTCGCTGGCGATGCTCCAGTGGCTGCTGGCCAGGCTTAATGCCTTCCGCCCGATGCGCGCGTGGCAGCACTACAACCTCCAGCATGGCCCGTTGATGAGCGCCGGCATCGGCTTCAACATGTTCTTCTCCATCACCGGCCTGTTGGCCACGGGTTTCTCCGTTGCCGGCCTGGTGCTGCGGGGCCAGCCTGCCCTGCTGGACACCATCATCGGCAGCGTCGCCCAGAGTGCGCCCGGACTGCTGAAGGTGGGAGGGGGAGAAGGGTTGGTTGATCCGAATGACCTCCTGAACCCGGACGGCCTTGGCTGGACCGCCGTGATTGCTGCCGTGGTCACGGTCATCACGTCCCTGGGCTGGATCGCCGGGCTCCGCGACGGCCTGCGCGGTGTGGTGCAGTTGCCGCCTCTTAGAATCAACCCGATTGTCCTTAAACTGCGCGACGCCGGCACCCTCCTGCTCCTGGGAGTGGCCCTGGTGATCAGCGCCGGAGCGTCCTTGGTGTTCGGCACGGCGGCCGGCTGGGTCACGGACTTCCTGCAGCTGGATCCTGCGGTGGCAGGTCCGCTGACCACCGTGATCAAGATCGGTGTGCCGTTGACGCTCAACTGGGTCACGGCCGTCATCATGTTCCGGCTGGCCGGTGGGCTCAAGCTCTCCCGGCGGGCACTCCTGGAGGGGACCATCCTTGCCGCTGTGGGCACCACCGTCCTTCAGGTCTTCAGCACTGAACTGCTGGCCGGTGCGGGACGGAACCCCATCCTGGCGCCGTTTGCCATCATCATCGGCCTGCTGATCTGGTTCAACCTGGTCAGCCAGGTCTACCTCGTGTCAGCCGGCTGGTCCACCATCCGTGAAGAGGACATCAGGAGCGAACCCGCAGGCCAGGACAAAGCCCTGCGGGGCTCCCGACAGGTCCAGCCCGGCAAAGTACCCGTCGAGGGCCACAGCGACGGAAAGGGCCCCGGCGCCGGGCACCAGGGCAGCGCGGCAGTTACTTCCCGGCGTCGAGGTACTGGTCGGCCCAGGCAGAAATAATCCTGGCGGCCCGGGCTGCCTGGCCCTTGCCGGTCAGCAGGTGGTCGCTGCCTTCGAGTGAGACGAAGTTCCGCGGATGGCGCGCCGTCTGGAAGATGGTGCTGGCGTTCTCGATGCCCACAGTGTTGTCCGTGGGGGAGTGGAGGACCATCAGCGGTTTGTGCAGCTGCCGGATGCAGTCCGTGAGGTCCGCGTTCTCCAGGTCCTCCACAAAGTGCTTCCGGATCTCCACGCGTTTCCCGCCGAGGTCCACTTCCGCGCTGCCCTCGCTGAGGATCTTGTCCAGTGCGGCGTCAAAGACGTGGGCCACGTGCTTGGGTGAGAACGGGGCCGCAACTGTTGCGACGGCGTCGAGCTCCGGGATCTGGCGGGCGGCCGAAAGCACCGCCGCGCCGCCGAAGGAGTGGCCCACCAGCAGGGAGATGGCCTTGCCCTGGCTGCGCATGAACTCAGCTGCCACCACGGTGTCCGCCACCTTGTGGCTGAAGGAGCCCTCCGACCAATGGCCGGCGGACTCGCCCAGCCCCAGATTATCGAAGCGGAGCATCCCGATGCCGGTGTCGGCCAGGGCCTTGCACATCCGGGACGCCGCCGGGCTGTCCTTGCCCAGGGTGAAGCCGTGTGAGAAGACGCCCCAGCCCCGCACCGGCCCCTCAGGGACGTCGATGATGCCGGACAGGAGCTCGCCGGTGGAACCTTCGAAGCTGACTTTTTCGGAGCGGGACATCGCGTGCTGCTTTCGTTGGTGCCGTCACGTGTTAAACAACGACGGCGCCCATCCCACCTGAGGTGGGTGACGCCGTCGTAAGCAAGAACCTGAATTAGATCTTACGGGAGAGAATTGCCTGCTTGACTTCGGCGATTGCCTGGGTCACCTGGATGCCGCGGGGGCATGCTTCGGAGCAGTTGAAGGTGGTGCGGCAACGCCACACGCCTTCCTTGTCGTTCAGGATTTCCAGGCGCATGTCGCCGGCATCATCACGGGAATCGAAGATGAAGCGGTGGGCGTTGACGATCGCGGCCGGGCCGAAGTACTGGCCATCGGTCCAGAAGACCGGGCAGGAGGACGTGCACGCAGCGCAGAGGATGCACTTGGTGGTGTCGTCGAAGCGCTCACGGTCCTCGGCGGACTGCAGGCGTTCCTTGGTGGGCTCGTGGCCCTTGTTGATCAGGAACGGCATGACTTCGCGGAAGGACTGGAAGAACGGCTCCATGTCCACGATCAGGTCCTTCTCCACCGGCAGGCCCTTGATGGGCTCAACGGTGATGGGCTTGGTGGTGTCCAAGTCCTTCAGGAGCGTCTTGCAGGCAAGGCGGTTGCGGCCGTTGATGCGCATGGCATCGGAACCGCAGACACCGTGGGCGCAGGAACGGCGGAACGAAACGCTGCCGTCAATTTCCCACTTGACCTTGTGCAGGGCATCCAGCACGCGGTCGGTGCCGTACATGGTCACCTTGAAGTCGTCCCACGTGGCGTCCTCGGACACCTCAGGGTTGTAACGGCGTACACGCAGGGTGACGTCGAACGTGGGGATCTCTCCGCCGCCTCCGATGTGTGCGGGCAGTTCGATCTTGGAGGCTGGCTCAGCAAGTTCAGCGGTCATCTTAGTACTTCCTCACCATCGGCTCGTAGCGGGTAAAGACAACCGGTTTGGTGCCCAGACGGATGCCGGCGATTGCCTCTGCCGAGCCGTCGGCCGGGGCGTGGTCATCCTTGTATGCCATGGAGTGCTTCATGAATTTTTCGTCGTCGCGTTCCGGGAAGTCCTCGCGGAAGTGTCCGCCGCGCGATTCCTCACGGTGCAGGGCGGCCACGGTCATGACCTTGGCGAGTTCCAGCAGGAAGCCCAGCTCAACGGCCTCGAGCAGGTCCAGGTTGAAGCGCTTGCCCTTGTCCTGGACGCTGATCTTCTTGTAGCGGGCCTCGAAGGACTCGATATCCGTCAGGACCTGGTTCAGCGTGTCAGCTGTACGGAACACCTGCATGTTGGCGTCCATGGTGTCCTGGAGTTCCTTGCGGATCACCGCCACCTTCTCATCGCCGTTGCCGTTGCGGGCAATGTCCAGCAGCTCGATGGTGTAGGCCTCCGGATCCTCCGGGAGGTCCACGAAGTCAGCAGTCTTGGCGTACTCCGCGGCGGCGATGCCGGCGCGCTTGCCGAACACGTTGATGTCCAGCAGAGAGTTGGTGCCCAGGCGGTTGGAGCCGTGGACCGAAACGCAGGCAACCTCGCCGGCGGCGTAAAGGCCCGGGATGACGGTGTCGTTGTCCTGCAGGACCTCGGTGGTGATGTTGGTGGGGATGCCGCCCATGGCGTAGTGCGCCGTGGGGAACACCGGAACCGGCTCCGTGTACGGTTCCACACCCAGGTAGGTGCGGGCGAACTCCGTGATGTCCGGGAGCTTGGCATCGATGTGCGCTGGCTCCAGGTGCGTCAGGTCCAGCAGGACGTAGTCCTTGTTCGGGCCGCAACCACGGCCTTCACGGACTTCGTTGGCCATGGAGCGGGCCACGATGTCACGCGGTGCGAGGTCCTTGATGGTGGGGGCGTAGCGCTCCATAAAGCGCTCACCCTCGGAGTTACGCAGGATGGCGCCCTCACCGCGTGCGGCTTCGGAAAGCAGGATGCCCAGGCCGGCTAGGCCTGTCGGGTGGAACTGGAAGAACTCCATGTCTTCCAGCGGGATGCCACGGCGGAAGGCGATGCCCATGCCGTCACCGGTGAGGGTGTGGGCGTTGGAGGTGGTCTTGAAGACCTTGCCGGCGCCGCCCGAGGCGAAGATCACGGACTTGGCCTGGAACACGTGCAGCTCACCGGAGGCAAGGTCATAGGACACGACGCCGGCAACACGCTTCTGCTTGTACGGCGTGCCGTCCTCGCGGACAGCGTCTTCCTCGACCGTCAGGAGGTCAAGGACGTAGTACTCGTTGTAGAACTCCACGTTGTGCTTGACGCAGTTTTGGTACAGCGTCTGCAGGATCATGTGGCCGGTGCGGTCTGCTGCGTAGCAGGCGCGGCGGACGGGCGCCTTGCCGTGGTCGCGGGTGTGGCCACCGAAGCGGCGCTGGTCGATCCGGCCTTCGGGCGTGCGGTTGAACGGCAGGCCCATCTTTTCCAGGTCCAGCACGGCGTCGATGGCTTCCTTCGCCATGACCTCGGCGGCGTCCTGGTCAACCAGGTAGTCGCCGCCCTTAATGGTGTCAAAGGTGTGCCATTCCCAGTTGTCTTCTTCGACATTGGCAAGGGCCGCACACATGCCACCCTGCGCCGCACCGGTGTGCGAGCGGGTGGGGTAGAGCTTGGTCAGTACTGCTGTTCGCGCGCGCTGACCGGACTCGATCGCGGCGCGCATGCCAGCGCCACCGGCACCGACGATGACGACGTCGTACTTATGGACCTGCATACTTGGGCGCTCTTTCTCTCAAAATTCGCTATAAAACAACGGGCGGGCGTTGCCTGCACCGCAAAATACAGCCTGCGGCTCACCGCGGGCAGCGGATGATCTGGCTACGCGGGGCAGAAGCCGCCGGGCAGCGGAACGCCGTCAACCACGGGGCACGGGTTGAAGGTGAAGATCACCAGGGTGCCAAGGACGATGATCACGGTGGTGGCCGCGTAGAGGACGATCTTGAGCCAGAGTCGGGTGGAATCCTTCTCGGCGTAGTCGTTGATGATGGTGCGTACGCCGTTGGTGCCGTGCAGCATGGCCAGCCACAGCATGGCGAGGTCCCAGATCTGCCAGAACGGGTCAGCCCACTTGCCGGCGACGAAGCCGAAGTCGATGGCGTGGATGCCTTCGCCCACCAGGAGGTTCACGAAGAGGTGCCCGAAGATGAGCACCACCAGCACTACGCCGGAAAGGCGCATGAACAGCCAGGCGAACATTTCGAAGTTGCCCCGGCTTGCGCCGGTGCGGCGGTACTGGGGGGAGATTTTGCCGCTACTGTTTTTCCCACTGCGTGGGCTGTCGATCGTTGCAGTCATGGCTCAGTGACCTCCGAGTGCGAGGGAAAGGTGGCGGATGGAGAAGCCGACCATAACAACTACCCACAGGGCCAGGACGGTCCACAGCATCTGGCGCTGGTATTTGGCGCCCTTCTTCCAGAAGTCGACGGCGATGATCCGCAGGCCGTTAAAGGCGTGGAAGACAATCGCGGCAACCAGGCCCGTTTCACCCAGGGCCATAAGGGGGTTCTTGTAGGCACCGATAACAGCCGTGTAGGCCTCCGGGGACACACGCACCAACGAGGTGTCCAGCACATGGACCAACAAGAAGAAAAAGATCACTACACCGGTAATCCGGTGTCCTACCCAGGACCACATGCCTTCACGGCCGCGGTACAAGGTGCCAGCTGGTTTTGTCGGCACTGATAAACCTCCCTGCAACACAGCGGCGCTGGCATGAGATCCACGCGGGGGGAACGCCTGCTGCGAGAGCAACTCGTAGCTCAGGCCTAAATCTAGGCTTCGCTCACAGCTTATTCAATTTAGGAACTCCTTGGTGACCCCGCAATGCCTGCGTTTTGCCCGTAGATGAGACGAACACCACACCATGGCGCGCCCGCGGGGGTTGGCGGAGGGTTCTGAAAGGGCAGTTCACGGCTCGTCAGCTAAAGTAGCCGTGATGAGTACAGACAAAGTGACAAGCCCGGATTCACCCCTGAGCCGCTTTATTGCGGTCATTCCGGCAGGCGGAGTGGGGACCCGCCTCTGGCCCCTGTCACGGGCAGCAGCTCCCAAATTCCTCCATGACCTCACCGGGTCCGGCAGCACTCTGCTGCGTGCCACCTACGACCGCCTCGAGCCGCTGGCAGGCAGGCGCGTCCTCGTGGTGACCGGCACTGCACACCGGGCCGCCGTCTGCCGGCAGCTGCCCGAGGTCCAGGAGTCGGACCTGGTCCTGGAGAGCGAGCCCAAGGATTCCGGCGCCGCCATCGGCCTGGCTGCCGCCATCCTGTACCAGCGTGACCCGAACACCATCATGGGTTCCTTCGCCGCTGACCAGGTCATCAGTCCTGACCACCTGTTCCAGCAGGCCGTCCGCGAGGCCATCCACACGGCCGCCGCCGGCAAGATCGTGACCATCGGCATCAAGCCGACCCACCCGTCCACCGGCTTCGGTTACATCCGCGCCGGCGAGGGACTCAACATCGAAGGTGCGCCCAGCGCCCAGGCCGTGGTGGAGTTCGTGGAGAAGCCGGACGAGGAAGTTGCCCAGCAGTATGTGGACAGCGGTGAGTATGTCTGGAACGCAGGAATGTTCGTGGCTCCCGTTGCCCTGATGCTTAGGCACCTTGAGGCCAACCAGCCGGAGCTGTTCAAGGGCCTGCAGGAGATCGCCCAGGCCTGGGACACTCCCGAACGTGATGCCGTCACAGCCCGCGTCTGGCCCACGTTGCCCAAGATCGCCATTGACTATGCGGTGGCCGAGCCTGCCGCCGCTGCTGGCGATGTTGCCGTTGTGCCGGGCACCTTCGGATGGGACGACGTCGGGGACTTTGCTTCGGTGGGCCGGCTCAACAGTGCGCGGGAAGTCGATGACGTCACCGTTATCGGTGAAGGCGCCCGGGTTTTCACTGAAAACGCCAGTGGTGTAGTGGTTTCGGACACGAAGCGCGTGATCGCCCTGATCGGCATCAAGGATGTGGTCATCGTTGACACGGGCGATGCCCTCCTGGTGACCACCAAGCAGCACGCGCAGCGGGTCAAGGGAGCCGTTGACGCGCTCAAGGCCAGTGGCGACACCGACGTTCTGTAACCCGGTCGGAAGTGTCCAGGCGCGGCACAATCTGTAACGCGCCCGCCGTGATGACGCTATTCCGTGGACGCTCGCTAGAGTAAATGAGTGCGTAATTACACTACTGAAGCCGAGCCCACCGCATTAGTGCGGCCATGGTTGGAACCCCTCCTGCCGGAGCTGATCGACTTCCGCCGGGATCTGCACGCGCACCCCGAGCTTTCCTTCAAGGAATTCCGCACCACAGACAAGCTGGTGGAGCGGCTCGAAGCCGCCGGACTGGCTCCGCGGCGGCTTGAAGGCACCGGCCTCACCGTCGACATCGGCGAGGGTCCCATCGCCACAGCGCTCCGGGGCGACATTGACGCCCTGCCCATCATCGAGGAAACGGGGCTGCCGTTTGCCTCAAAGAACCATGGCGTCACGCATGCCTGTGGCCACGACGTCCACACCGCCGCCATGCTCGGCGTCGCGCTGGTCCTGCAGCGCATGCACGAGGAGTCCCCGCTGGGCGGTTCGGTCCGGATCATTTTCCAGCCTGCCGAGGAGACCATGCCCGGCGGCGCACTGTCCTGCATTGAGCAGGGCGTCCTGGACGGTGTGCCGCGCATCCTTGCGCTGCATTGTGACCCGAGGATCGACGTCGGACGCATCGGTACGCGCATCGGCGCCATCACGTCCGCGTCGGACACCATCAGGATCGAGCTGAGCGGCCGCGGCGGCCATACCTCCCGTCCGCACCTGACGGAGGACCTCGTGTTCGCCCTGGCACAGATCGCCGTGAATGTTCCGGCTGTGCTGTCCCGCCGCGTTGACGTGCGCAGCGGTGTCTCTGTGGTGTGGGGCCATATCTCCGCCGGATCCGCGCCAAACGCGATTCCCGGCACCGGCTTCATGGCCGGGACCATGCGCTGCCTGGACCGCGATGCCTGGAAAGACGCCGGCGAGCTCCTGGACGAAGTAGTACATCAGGTGGCCGCGCCCTACGGTGTGGAAGTACGCCTGGAGCACACCAGGGGAGTGCCGCCGGTGGTCAACTCGGAGCACGAGACCGCACTTATTGAGGCCGCAGCCCGCGCCGAAATCGGTGAAGGCGCCGTAGTGCTGACGCCGCAGTCCATGGGCGGCGAGGACTTCGCCTGGTTCCTGGCTGAGCGTCCCGGCGCGATGATGCGCCTGGGCACGAAGACCCCCGGCGGCGAAGAGTATGACCTGCACCGCGGCGACTACATTCTGGACGAACGCGCCCTGGGCCTGGGCATCCAGGTCCTGACGGCAGCTGCCCTCCGGACCATCCGCGACCTCTAGCCCCCGCGCCCCGAGCTACCTAACCCCCTGGCGCGAACGGACACTTAAGCACCACCTCCCGCGCGGACTGGCAGATAACACCCTCAAATCCCGGTTTTGAGGGTGTTATGTGCTCGTTCGCGCGTCTCATTGGCACGGTAAGTTGTGCACAATTGAATTGTGGACTACCGTCTTAGGTATGACTGAAGCCCCCCGCCTCGACCGCCAGGTGTGTTTTGCGCTGTACTCCGCGTCCCGCGCGGCAACAGCGGTCTACCGCCCCGTCTTGGAAGACCTCGGCCTGACGTACCCGCAGTATCTGGTGATGCTGGTCCTCTGGGAATCGGAGCCGAAGGGCGTCAAGGAGCTCGGCGAGGAACTGGGCCTTGACTCCGGCACGCTGTCGCCGCTGCTCAAGCGGCTTGAGGCCATGGGGCTCGTGGAGCGCCGCCGGTCCGGGGAAGATGAGCGCCGTGTTGCAGTCCACCTGACGCCGGCCGGACGCTCGCTCAGCAGCAAGGCCAGCGGGATTCCACGGCACCTTGCGGACGCCGCCGGGTTGTCAGCCGATGAGCTGGAACAGCTTCGCACCACTCTTGAAAGGCTCACAGAAGCCCTTCACCGCGCGCACTGAGCGCCCAAGATTTCCGTTATCCACATCCAACAGGACGGACCACCTATGAAGACTCTCTACACTGCCGAGGCCCTGGCTTCCGGCGAAGGCCGCGACGGCAACGCACGTACCAACGACGGCAAGCTGGATGTCAGTCTTGCCAGTCCCATAGAGCTGGGCGGTGACGGCCAGGGCACCAACCCGGAGCAGCTTTTTGCCGCCGGTTACGCGGCCTGCTTCCACTCGGCGCTCCGCCTCGTGGGGCGCAAGGAGCGCGCAGACCTGACCGATTCAGCCGTGGCGGCCAAGATCCACTTTGGCGCCCTGAACGACGGCGTGGGCTACGGCCTCGCTGCTGAACTGGAGATCGCGGTTCCGGCCCTGGATCTCGCCACGGCCGAGTCCCTGGTGGCCAAAGCGCATCAGATCTGCCCCTATTCCAACGCCACCCGCGGAAACATGACCGTGGACATCAAGATCCTGGAGTTCGCAGCATGAGCGTGACAACGGCACTGCCATCATCCAGCCGCGAAATCCGCCTGGCCTCGCGTCCGGTAGGGCGTCCCGGTCCCGAGAACTTCCGGCTGGCAGAGGCACCGCTGCCGGAGCTTCAGGACGGCCAGATCCTGGTCCGCAACCTCTACATCTCCGTGGACCCCTACATGCGCGGCCGTATGAACGACGTCAAGTCGTACTCGGCCCCGTTCGCTCTGGATGCAGCGCTCGACGGCGGCGCCATCGGTGAGGTCATCGCGTCCAGGGCCGAGGGGCGGAAGGTGGGGGACGCCGTCGTCCATCAACTGGGCTGGCGGGAATTCGCGGTCCTGGAGGCAGACGCAACCTCGGTTGCCCGCACAGACCTTGCGCCGGCGTCGGCGTTCCTTGGAGCGCTGGGCATGACCGGCCTGACGGCGTACGCCGGCCTGCTCAAAGTGGCGGAGTTCAAACCCGGCGATGCCGTGTTCGTGTCAGGTGCGGCGGGTGCCGTGGGCTCTCTTGTGGGCCAGATCGCCAAGGCGATGGGCGCTTCCAGGGTCATCGGCAGCGCGGGAACCGCGGAGAAAGTGGCCCGGCTCCTGGAACTGGGCTTCGACGCCGCGTTCAACTACAACGACGGGCCTGTGCGGGAACAGCTTGTCCAGGCCGCAGGACCCGCAGGTATTGACGTGTATTTCGACAACGTGGGTGGCGATCAGCTGGAGGCTGCCCTGGCGGTCCTGAATGTGGGCGGCCGTGTGGCCATGTGCGGAGCGATAGCCCAGTACAACTCCACCGAACCCACGCCGGCGCCGCGGAACCTCGCCCTTGCCATCGGCAAGCAGCTCACCCTGCGGGGGTTCCTCGTCAGCGGACAGCGCCAGCACAGCGCTGAATTCTTCGGCAAGATGTCAGCCTGGCTGGCGGAAGGTTCAGTCCGGTATGACGAGACCGTGGTGGATGGTCTGGAGAATGCGCCCCAGGCCTTCATGGATCTGCTCGACGGCGCGAACACGGGCAAAATGCTGGTGCGCCTCTAAGCTCCCCACCAGCGCGAACGGACACTTGAGGCCCTGCCGGGCGGGCCCCAAGTGTCCGTTCGCGCTTAATGGGAAAGGACGGAACCGCCGTCTTCTACTGGTTGGTAACAAATTCTCAACAATCTTCAGGATCCGGCTCCAATGTGATAGCAGATGTGCTGCAGGCCACTAATGTTGGTTCTATCAGAGCGCTTCGGCGCAGTGCTGCGGACCGTCAGTGAAAACAGAATTTCAGGGTTGAAACAGACACTCATTGAATTCACGTCGTAGCGCATCTCTCTTCATCCTGGAGGAATCTTGAAGACATCACTGCGTGCATACCTTAAGCGCGGTTCAGTTGCTAGCGTGGCCACCATGGGTGCTACCGCACTCCTGCTGACCAGCTGCGGTGCGCCTCCCGAAGCCGGCAGTCCCACAGCAACGGCCACGGACTACACCGGCTGCATTGTCTCGGACTCCGGCGGATTCGATGACCAGTCGTTCAACCAGTCCTCCTACGATGGACTGAAGAAGGCTGAGAAGGACCTGGGCATCAAAGTCAACCAGGTTGAATCCCAGAGCAACAACGATTTCGAGCCGAACCTCCGTGCCATGGTCACCGCCGGCTGCGACCTCACCCTCACCGTCGGCTTCCTGCTTGGTGACGCCACCAAGACCCAGGCCGCGGCAAACCCGGACAGCCACTTCGCCATCATCGACTTCGGCTACGACCCGCCCATCAGCAACGTCAAGCCGATCATCTACGACACCGCCCAGGCTGCCTTCCTGGCCGGATACCTCGCTGCAGGCACTACCAAGACCGGAACCGTGGCCACCTTCGGCGGCATCAAGATCCCCACCGTCACCATCTTCATGGATGGCTACGCTGACGGCGTGAAGTACTACAACGAGAAAAAGGGCACCAGTGTCAAGGTCCTCGGCTGGGACAAGGCTGCACAGGACGGAAGCTTCACTGGCGACTTCACCAAACAGGACGTGGGCAAGCAGCTCACCCAGAACTTCCTGGACCAGGGCGCGGACATCGTGATGCCCGTTGCCGGTCCCGTGGGCAAGGGTGCCGGTGCAGCGCTGAACGAGGCGAAAGCGGCCGGCAAGGACGTCAAGCTCATCTGGGTTGACTCCGATGGCTTCCTCACGGCTCCCGAGTACAAGGACATCATGCTTTCGTCAGTCATGAAGCTGATGGGCGAAGCTGTAGAGACCGTGGTGAAGGAGGACAAGGACGGCAAGTTCACCAACACCCCGTACGTCGGCACGCTGGCGAACGACGGCGTCCAGTTGGCCCCGTTCCACAGCTTCGACTCCCAGGTCCCAGCCGATCTGAAGTCCGAACTGGACCAGCTCAAGAAGGACATCGTGGACGGCAAGGTTAAGGTCGAGTCCGCGGCAAGCCCCAAGGCTTAGTCTCCCTCGCTAAAGCGCCACCCCCGGATGGTCACTGACTGGCCGGGTGGTGGCGCTTTTCGTTGGAGTTCACTCCACGGCAAGACCGCCCACCCGGAACTGCAGGCACTAGGCTGGTGCTGCAGCCGTATATCCCGTCCGGTTCGATTGCGGACGCTTCGAGATTGGTCAGAGTTTTGAAACTTGAACTCAGAGGGATCACCAAACGCTTCGGCTCCCTGCTCGCCAACGATCACATAGACGTGGTGGTTGAACCTGGACAGATCCACTGTCTGCTGGGCGAGAACGGGGCCGGCAAATCCACCCTGATGAATGTGCTGTACGGGCTTTACGAGCCCACCGAGGGCGAAATCCTCGTTGACGACAAACCTGTTTCCTTCCGCGGTCCCGGCGACGCCATGGCCGCTGGCATCGGCATGGTGCACCAGCACTTTATGCTGGTGCCGGTCTTCACAGTTGCCGAGAACGTGGCCCTTGGAGCCGAGACCACCAAGGCCGGTGGCTTCCTCAACCTGGAAGACACGCGCCGCAAGATCAAGGAAATCTCGGACCGCTATGGGTTCGACGTCGATCCGGACGCCCTCGTTGAGGACCTGCCCGTCGGTGTCCAGCAGCGCGTGGAAATCATCAAGGCCCTGGTCCGTGACGCCAGGGTCCTGATCCTGGATGAACCAACGGCAGTGCTGACGCCGCAGGAAACCGACGAGCTGCTGGACATCATGCGCCAACTCAAGTCCGGCGGCACATCGATCGTGTTCATCTCGCACAAGCTGCGCGAGGTGAAGGCGGTGTCGGACACCATCACCGTGATCCGGCGCGGCAAGGTAGTGGGGTCCGCCGACCCAGGCGACTCCACCACGGCGCTGGCCTCCATGATGGTGGGCCGCGCCGTCAGCCTCACACTGGACAAGGCCCCCGCCAAGCCCCTAGAGAAGACCTTCCAGGTCAAGGACCTCACCGTCATCGCTCCGAACGGGCAGCACACCGTTGACAGCATCAGCTTCGACATTGCCCGTGGCGAGATCCTTGCCGTCGCGGGCGTCCAGGGCAACGGCCAGACCGAGCTCACCGAGGCCATCCTTGGTCTGCAGGAGCGCGTCCACGGCTCCATCCTCCTGGACAACGTGGAGCTCGTTGGCCGCAGCGTGAAGGACGTCCTCAACTCCGGCGTCGGCTTCGTCCCGGAAGACCGGTCCGTTGACGGCCTCATCGGCACGTTCTCGATCGCTGAGAACCTTGTGCTTGACCGGTACGACCAGCCGCCGTTCGCCAAGGGCATCAGCATGAGCCCGGCGAAGGTCCTGGAGAACGCGAAATCGCGGATCGACGAGTTCGATGTCCGGACGCCCTCGGGCCTCCTGGCCGCAGGCACCCTCTCGGGCGGCAACCAGCAAAAGATGGTCATGGCGCGGGAACTGTCCCGGCCGCTGCGCCTCTTTATCGCCTCGCAGCCCACCCGCGGTGTGGACGTCGGGTCCATCGAGTTCCTGCACAAGCGGATCGTGGCTGAACGGGATCAGGGCACACCGGTCATGATCATCTCCACCGAGCTGGATGAGGTCATGGAACTCGCCGACCGGATTGCCGTGCTGTACAAGGGCAAGCTGGTGGGAATCGTCCCCGCCGGCACCGGTCGCGATGTCCTGGGCCTGATGATGGCAGGGATCTCCGCGGAAGACGCTGCCGGCGCTGACCACGCCGCCCCGGTGAAAGCTGACACGCAGGCCACTGAAACGCCCCCGGCCGATACGAAGGATGCCGCTGCCGCAGAACGCCGTGCAGCCTCCAGCCCCGAAGGAGGCGACCATGCCTGAAGAGCATCACCCTAAACATGCCGACCAGCCCGCGAAACCGCACGAACAGAGCGTAGCGGCGGAAGAAACCGCCGCTGTGGTGGCCGTCGACACGGCCGGCGGCGCCATCAGCCCGTCGGCAGTGCCCGCCACCGCCCAAAGCGGGAAACTTCCCGGCGGCCCGGACACCCTCATGCGGAAAATCTTCACCGGCAACGGGATGGTCTCGGTTCTGGCCGTCCTGCTGGCGCTGGTGATCGGCGGGCTGCTGATTGCCGCCACGGACGAGCGCGTCAGTACGGCGTCGGGGTACCTTTTTGCACGGCCCACAGATTTCTTCTCGGCAGTGTGGAACTCCGCCACCCGGTCCTACGTGGCACTGTTCCAGGGGTCCGTCTTCAACCCCAGAGGTTCCAGCCTGGCCGTCCAGTTCGCGCCCCTGATGGAGACCCTTACCATCGCGACACCGCTTATCACGGCGGGACTGGGCGTTGCCCTCGCGTTCCGCGCGGGCCTGTTCAACATTGGTGCCCAGGGACAGATCATCATGGCCGGTATACTCGCGGCCTGGGTTGGTTTTGCCCTGCACCTTCCCCTCGGCCTGCACCTGTTGCTGGTGCTGGTTGCGGGCCTTGTGGGCGGAGCCCTCTGGGGTGGCCTGGTTGGCCTCCTCAAGGCCCGGACGGGCGCCCACGAAGTCATCCTGACCATCATGTTCAACTACATCGCGCTCTACTTCCTGCGGTACCTGCTGAACACGCCGGCGTTCCAGCGGCCGGGGGAGTCCAACCCGATTTCGCCCATCCTGGATCCCACCGCAATCTACCCGCAGATTTTCGGCTCACAGTACCGGCTGCACCTGGGCTTCGTCCTGGCCATCGCGGCCACTGTCCTGGTGTGGTGGCTGCTGAACCGGTCCACGGTCGGCTTTGAATTCCGGGCCGTCGGGGCCAACCCCAAGGCCTCGCTGACCGCCGGCATCAACGTCTCGCGATCCACCATCCTGGTCATGGCAATAGCCGGCGCACTCGCCGGAATGTCCGGAGTGGCCCAGGTGGCCGGCACGGAAAAGGTCCTGACAGACGGCGTCGCTGCAACGTACGGGTTTGACGCCATCACGGTGGCGCTGCTGGGACGTTCGACGCCGTGGGGCACCTTCGCTGCCGGACTGCTGTTCGGCGCCTTCCGCGCCGGTGCCGCGCAGATGCAGATCCAGACCGGAACACCCATCGACATCGTCCTGGTGGTCCAGTCGCTGATTGTCCTCTTTATCGCGGCCCCGCCGCTGGTGCGGGCAGTCTTCGGGCTGAACCCCCGCCGCAAGAAGCCAGCCAAGGGCGGCAAATCCCAGCAGGCAGCAACCACCGGAGGCGCAGCATGAGCGCAACAGCAACATCGCCCCTGCCGGGACGCGGAACACCCGGAACATCGCCCCTGGCCGACGAGGCCCAGCCAACATCCGGCAAACCGGTGCTCTGGAAAACCCCCGTCCTGCTCTCGGCGCTGGGACTCGTCGCTTTTGTTTTCTTCGGCCTGATGGGATCAGCGCAGACCGCAAGGTTCGGAATTTCCACCGGCGAGGATTTCTTCCAGCTGCCCACGCTGGAAATCCCTGCAATGCCGGGCGGCATCGTCCTCTCGGTCATGATGCTTGGGCTCGCGGCCTATGCCGTCTATCTGAAGACCAAGGCCCGGCCCACGCCGGCCTGGCTGACCGTCACTTTTACGGTGCTGTTTGTGGCAGCCTTCCTCATCTGGGTGGTGGGCGGTGCCCGGACGCCCAGCATTTCGCTGGCCGGACTCATCGCCGGTTCGGTCACCCTGGCCGTCCCGCTGGTGTTCGGCTCTTTGTCCGGCGTGCTGTGCGAGCGGGTCGGGGTAGTCAACATCGCCATCGAAGGCCAACTCCTTGGCGGCGCCTTCACCGCGGCAATCGTGGCCAGCATTACGCAGAACCCCTTCGTGGGCCTGCTTGCGGCCGCTGTGGCCGGCGCGGCGGTGTCCATGGTGCTTGCGGTGTTCAGCATCAAGTACCTGGTCAACCAAATCATCGTCGGCGTGGTGCTCAACGTCCTGATTTCCGGTGTCACCGGCTTCCTGTTCAGCACTGTTATGCAGGCGGACAAAGCCAAGTTCAACTCACCGCCCGGCCTGGACATCGTCGAGATTCCCATCCTCTCCGGAATCCCGATCCTCGGCCCCATCCTGTTCAAGCAGTCGCTGGTGGGCTACCTGATGTACGTCGCCGTCATCGTTGTCTGGGTTGGACTGTTCAAAACCAAGTGGGGCCTGCGGGTCCGTGCTGTGGGCGAACACCCGCAGGCCGCCGACACCATGGGCATCAATGTCAATGCCACTCGCTTCTGGAACGTGACCCTGGGCGGTGCCATCGCAGGTATCGGTGGCTCGTTCTTCACGCTCGTGGCGATCGACAGCTTCACGAAGGAAATCTCCGGTGGACGAGGCTTCATCGCACTCGCCGCGCTGATCTTCGGACGCTGGAACCCGATCGGAGCGTTCTTCGCTGCCCTGCTGTTCGGCTTTGCGGACAACCTGCAGAGCATCGTGACCATCATCGGAACCCCGGTGCCGAGCCAGTTCATGGCCATGCTGCCCTACCTGGTGACCGTGCTGGCCGTGGCCGGGCTGGTGGGCCGGTCCAGGCCACCGGCAGCCAGCGGCATCCCGTACGTCAAGGGATGACGGCCATGGAAAGGGTTTCGAGCCCGGTCGACTGGCAGGCCCTGGAGGCCGCGGCAGTCGACGCCATGAAAAACGCCTACGCCCCGTATTCGAAGTTCCCGGTGGGGGCCGCGGCCTTCACCGAGGACGGGCGGCTTGTCAGCGGCTGCAACGTGGAGAACGCCAGTTACGGGCTCTCCCTGTGTGCTGAATGTGCCCTGGTGGGAAACCTGCACATGACCGGCGGCGGGTTGTTGCGCGCCTTCTACTGCGTAGACGCCGCGGGCAACGTGCTCATGCCGTGCGGCCGCTGCCGGCAGCTTCTCTATGAATTCCGCGCGCCTGACATGGAGCTTATGACAACCCAAGGCATCAAAACCATGGACCAGGTGCTGCCCGACGCATTTGGTCCCCAAAACCTGGAGGATCCAAGGTGACACAGGCAACTGAGGCATTCGACGCCGTCGACATCATCCGCACCAAGCGGGACCGGGGCACCCTGAGTCCGGAACAGATCGACTGGACCATTGACGCCTACACCCGAGGGGTCATCGCCGACGAACAGATGGCCGCGCTGAACATGGCCATTCTGCTCAACGGCATGGACCGCGCCGAAATTTCGCGCTGGACGGCGGCGATGATCGCCTCGGGCGAACGGATGGACTTCGGCGGCCTCCGGCGGCCCGACGGCGGTGTGAAGGCTACCAGCGACAAGCATTCCACCGGGGGAGTGGGGGACAAGATCACGCTGCCGCTGGCACCGCTGGTGGCAGTGTTCGGCGTGGCCGTGCCGCAGCTGTCGGGCCGCGGGCTGGGCCACACCGGCGGCACCCTGGACAAGCTGGAATCGATCCCCGGCTGGCGGGCGGCCCTGAGCAACGACGAAATGATGGCGCAGCTTCAGGACGTGGGCGCCGTGATCTGCGCTGCCGGGGCGGGGCTGGCGCCGGCGGACAAGAAGCTCTACGCACTGCGGGACGTCACTGGCACGGTCGAGGCGATCCCGCTCATCGCCTCCTCGATCATGAGTAAGAAGATCGCCGAAGGCACAGGTTCCCTGGTCCTGGACGTCAAGGTGGGCAGCGGTGCCTTTATGAAGGACGAGGCCCGGGCACGCGAACTGGCCGAAACCATGGTGGCCCTCGGCAAGGACGCGGGAGTGAACACCGTGGCGCTGCTCACCAACATGAACACCCCGCTCGGCCTCACCGCAGGCAACGCGATCGAAGTGGAGGAATCCGTGGAGGTCCTGGCCGGCGGCGGCCCGGAAGACGTCGTCGAACTCACCGTCCGGCTGGCCGAAGAGATGCTGGCCTGCGCGGGCGTCCACGACGCCGATCCGCGCGCCGCGTTGAAGGACGGCCGGGCCATGGACGTCTGGAACCGGATGATCGAAGCGCAGGGCGGAGATCCGCGCGCCAAGCTGCCGGTCGCCAAGGAATCCGAGGTCATCTACGCCCCGGCCGACGGTGTCCTGGTGGGGCTCGATGCCTTGGCAGTGGGCGTTGCGGCGTGGCGCCTCGGCGCGGGACGTGCCCGCAAGGAAGACGCCGTCCAGGCCGGTGCAGGGATCCGCATGCATGCAAAGCCTGGTGCCACGGTCCGTGCCGGCGAGCCGCTGATGACGCTGCTCACGGACACGCCGGAAAAGTTCGCACGCGCCAAGGAATCCCTTGAACACGCCGTCACGGTTGCCCCGGAAGGGTCGCGCCCGGCCCAGCAGCTCATCATCGACCGAATAGCATAGGGACAATGCAGGCCATCAATGAATTCATCCTCGCCGCCGCCGGGCAGCCGTGGGTGCTCCTCCTTGTGCTGGCCTGCTGCCTGATCGACGGGTTTTTCCCGCCTATCCCCAGCGAATCCGTGGTGGTGGGCCTGGCCGCCGTTGCCGCCACCGCGGACGTCCCCAATCCCTGGCTGCTGATGGCCGTCGCGGGCCTGGGCGCTTTCTCAGGCGACAACATCGCGTACCTCATTGGACGCCGGGTGGGTACCCGGCGCTGGCACTGGATGCGCGGACCGCGGATGCAAAGTGCCTTCCGCTGGGCAGGAGACGAGCTGAGGAAGCGGCCGGCGTCGCTCATCCTGGTGGCGCGGTTCATTCCTATCGGAAGGGTCGCCGTCAACCTCACCGCGGGCGTGACCCACTATCCGCACTTGCGTTTCGTGGGCCTGACGGTCCTTTCCGCCACGCTCTGGGCCTCCTACTCGGTGGGTATCGGGCTGTTCTTCGGCCAGTGGTTCGAAAACAACCATCTGCTCGGCGCGGCCATCGCAATCGTCTGCGCCGTGGGCCTTGGAATCGTGGTGGATCTGATCATTAACCGCATCCGGGGAAAGGTTCCTGTGGTGGAGCGGCTGAAGGATCCGGAGGCCTAGGGTTTGCGGCGTCCGTGCGTAGCGGGCAGGGTCCCGGGCATGGGACACTGAAGAGCGACTTACGTCACTTCCGGCTGCATCATTTCGTCTAGGAGCAAGACCCGCGTGGAGTTTATTAATGAGGCCGTGCTCCATGCAGCGGGCCAATGGTGGATCTACCCGGTCCTTCTTGTGTTCTTCTTCATCGACGGCTTTGCCATGGTGGTCCCCAGCGAGACGCTGATTGTGGCGTTGGCCGCGTTTTCCCGGCACAGCGGTGAACCGAATCTCTGGATCCTGGGCGCGACTGCTCTGGTCGGTGCCATCGCCGGTGACAACATGGCCTTTATGCTCGGCCGCAGGATCGGCCTCAACCGCTGGAAGTGGATGCGGCGTCCCAAAGTGCAGAAGGCCTTCGGCTGGGCACGGTATGAACTCGAAAAACGCGGCGCCGTCCTGATCTTCACGGCGCGCTATATTCCCTGGGGCCGGGTGGCGGTCAACTATGTGGCCGGCAGTACCGGCTTCGCGCACCGCCGGTTCTTCCTGCTGGATGCCTTCGCCTGCATCACGTGGGTGGGGTACTCCGTCGGCATCGGGATCCTGGCCAGTTCGTTCCCCTGGCTCCACCACAACCCGCTGCTCAGCGCAGGCATTGCCGTGGTGTTCGCGATCGTGCTGGGCATCCTGATCGACCACCTCCTGCGCTGGTGGCACAAGCACCTGGCCCGCAATGACGCCGAAACTGTGGATGAATGGCTCGACGGCGGCCCGGAAGGTTCCCTGCCCGCGCATACCGCGGCTTCGTCGCTGCTGGCGCCCTCCCCGGCCGAGGCGGAGCAGCGCGGACAGTAGCGGCTGGCATAAGCCGCCTGCCGACCCTAAGGTTGGATGGTGACTGAGCCTATTGTTGACGCTGCCCCTGCCATCGATTTCGACCTGAAGAGCCTGCCTAAGGTTTCGCTCCACGACCACCTGGACGGTGGTCTCCGTCCAGCCACCATCATCGAACTGGCCGAGGCCGTTGGCCACACGCTACCCTCCACCGACCCGGTGGCCCTGGGCGAGTGGTTCCGCGAGTCCGCGGACTCGGGCTCGCTGGTCCGCTACCTGGAGACGTTCGACCACACGGTCGCCGTGATGCAGACCAAGGTAGGCCTCATCCGCGTCGCCAAGGAATTCGTGGAAGACCTCGCGGACGACGGCGTGGTGTACGGCGAAGTGCGCTGGGCACCGGAGCAGCACCTCCAGAAGGGCCTGTCCCTGGACGAAGTTGTTGAAGCCGTCCAGGAAGGTCTCGAAGCCGGCGTGGACGCCGTGACTGAAAGCGGCCGCGAAATCCAGGTGGGTCAGCTGATCACCGCCATGCGCCACGCAGACCGTGGCCAGGAAATCGCCGAACTCGCTGTCCGCCACCGCAACAAGGGCGCTGTGGGCTTTGACATCGCCGGAGCTGAAGACGGCTTCCTCCCGTCCCGGTTCAAGGATGCCTTCACCTACCTCGCCGAGAACAACTTCCCCGCGACGGTGCACGCCGGCGAGGCCGCCGGACTCGAAAGCATCCAGTCCGCCCTCGTTGACGGCCGGGCACTGCGCCTGGGCCACGGCGTCCGGATCGCCGAGGACATCATGGTGGAGTTCGACGACGAAGACGAAGACAGCACCGTGAGCGACGAGGACAGCATCGGCCTGGTCACGCTGGGCGATCTGTCCAGCTGGGTCCGCGACCGGGGCATCGCCCTGGAGATCTGCCCGTCATCGAACCTCCAGACCGGAGCGATCGCCGGATTCGGCGAGGGCATCGAGAGCCACCCGCTGGACATGCTGTACCAGCTGGGCTTCAACGTCACCATCAACACCGACAACAGGCTGATGAGCGGCGTCACCCTGACGGACGAGTTCGAGCTCCTCGTGGAAACCTTCGACTACGACCTCGACGATCTGCTGGAGCTCACGCTGAACGCTGCCGAGGCCTCCTTCCTGCCGCTTGAAGAGAAGGAAGCGTTGGTGGAGTACATCAACGATGCCTACGACAACCTTGGCTGAGCACGCTCCCATCGATCGGCTGGTCGTTGTCGTGGCCCAGCTGCGGGAGCACTGCCCGTGGATGGGCGCCCTCACCCATGCCTCGCTGGTGGAATACCTCCTGGAGGAGGCCTTCGAGGTTGCCGAGACCATCGAGACCGGCGCGGATGACGTGGAGCTTCGCGGCGAACTGGGCGATGTGCTGCTTCAAGTGGTGCTGCACGCCCGGCTCGCCGAGGAGCGCGGCACGTTCACGTTCGACGACGTCGCTCGCGGGCTGAGTGCCAAAATGGTCCGCCGCAATCCCCATGTCTTCCGGCCCGACGGCACGCTGCAGGACGCGTTCCCTGCCTCGGTGGCGGAGATTGTCCGGAAGTGGGACGCCGTGAAGACTGCGGAACGTCCGGAGCGAACGGGGCCTTTTGAAGGCATCCCGGACGCACTGCCGGCACTGGCGAAGGCGCAGAAGTTCCTTGACCGGGCCGTACGCGCCGGAGCGGTGGTTGAGCTTGCCGAAACCCCGGAAGTCGAAACCGCAACGTCTGAGGAGGAGCTCGGCGACCTGCTGCTCGCCGTCGTCGGCTCCGCACGTGCCAGGGGATTCGACGCCGAACGTGCCCTTCGGGGCGCCATCCGGCGGCAGTTCGCGTCGCCATCATGACGTCCGGGTGATGGATAGGGTTCCGTAACCTGCACCACTCTCGACTAGGCTTGGTCCTGACGAGGACGTCCCAGATTTAACGCTTTTTCCAGCTGTTCGTTCCCCCAAAATCGCCCATAAGGAGCACATCCATGGCGCTTATCGATGCCATCCACGCCCGCGAAATCCTCGATTCCCGCGGAAACCCGACCGTAGAAGTTGAAGTACTGCTCTCCGATGGCCAGATCGGCCGCGCGGCAGTACCCTCCGGAGCCTCCACCGGAGAGCACGAGGCTGTTGAGCTCCGTGACGGAGACAAGGGACGTTACCTCGGCAAGGGTGTCCAGAAGGCCGTTGACGCTGTCATCGACCAGATCGCTCCGGCACTGACCGGCTTCGACGCCACCGACCAGCGCAGCATCGACCAGGCCATGATCGACCTGGACGGCACCCCCAACAAGGCCAAGCTCGGCGCCAACGCCATCCTGGGCGTTTCGCTGGCCGTTGCCAACGCCGCTGCCGCCTCCGCAGACCTGCCGCTGTACAAGTACCTGGGCGGCCCCAACGCGCACGTCCTGCCGGTTCCGCTGATGAACATCCTCAACGGTGGCTCGCACGCCGACTCCGACGTGGACATCCAGGAATTCATGATCGTCCCGATCGGCGCCGAGACCTTCTCCGAGGGCCTCCGCTGGGGCGTCGAGGTCTACCACAACCTCAAGTCCGTACTGCAGGCCAAGGGCCTGTCCACCGGCCTGGGTGACGAAGGTGGCTTCGCGCCTAACCTGCCGTCCAACCGTGCTGCGCTGGACCTGATCCAGGAAGCCATCACGAACGCCGGCTACACCCCGGGCAAGGACATCGCCCTGGCACTGGACGTCGCCTCCTCCGAGTTCTTCAAGGACGGCGCCTACCAGTTCGAGGGCAAGGCACTGTCCGCCACCGAGATGAGCGCCTACTACGCCGAGCTCGTGGCCGACTACCCGCTGGTTTCCATCGAGGATCCCCTGGATGAGAACGACTGGGACGGCTGGAAGACCCTCACCGACAGCATCGGTGACAAGGTCCAGCTCGTCGGCGATGACCTCTTCGTCACCAACCCGGCCATCCTGCAGCGCGGCATCGACACCAAGACCGCCAACTCGCTGCTGGTCAAGGTCAACCAGATCGGTTCACTGACCGAAACGCTGGACGCCGTCAGCCTGGCCCAGCGCGCCGGTTACACCACCATCACCTCGCACCGCTCCGGCGAGACCGAGGACACCACCATCGCCGACATCTCGGTGGCCACCAACGCCGGCCAGATCAAGACGGGTGCCCCGGCACGCTCGGAGCGCGTTGCCAAGTACAACCAGCTCCTGCGCATCGAAGAAGAACTCGACGACGCCGCACGCTACGCCGGCCGCAGCGCTTTCCCGCGTTTCAAGGGCTAGTAGCCGCGTAAACCTCTGACCGGTGGCTATGGTTGAAAGACCATAGCCACCGGTTTTTGTTTAGCCGGCATTGATTGAGCCGGCATCAAGCGCAGAGTTGCGGCCAGAGGCAGGCCGCACGTTTCAGGAGTGTCATGGCCACCCGCCGTCCCAAAGTTCCCAAAGCCGCTTCTAGGCATCAGGCCACCACGGACCCAGCCACTGAAGACGCCGGCGTCATCCGCGCCGATTTTGGCGGTACAGCCAGCAGCGCAAAGGGCGGGAGCAAGGGCAAAACCGGCCCGGCGTTCAGCGCCGGAACATCCGCATCGGACACCAGGCTCCCGGCAAGCAAAGGGCAGGGGAGCGGCCACAGCGGAAACACCGCGGGCAAGACACGGAAGGCTGACACCACGCAGGATGACAGCCAGCCGGTGCCCGCCAAGGCGTTCTCCGGCCGCATGCTGGCACTGGCGGTGGTCATGATTGCCATCACCATCATGCTGGCACCCACCGTGAAGATCTTCTTCGACAAACGGGCCGAGCTCGCCGCCCTCAGCGCCGATATTGCCGCCCGCCAGGCCGAGCAGGACGGCCTGCGGCAGCAGATATCACGGTGGCAGGATCCGAACTACGTGAAACAGCAGGCCCGCGACCGCATTAACATGGTTATGCCGGGTGAATCCGGCTACTGGGTCTTCGGTGGCGATCTGCCGGCCGGAACAAGCAGTAGCCTGACCGCCACAGCAGCACAAGACCCCGCCGATCTGCCGTGGGTGGATTCCCTGTGGGAGTCCATCAGGCGTGCGGCCACAGACTGAACAGCTAGAGGAAGGATGGCCCGCGCCAGTGGAAGAAAACACGGCGACTGCGCCGGAGAAGTCCCGCCAGCCATCAGCACACGATCTTGAAGTACTCAGCAGGCAGTTGGGACGGCCGGTGCGCGATGTGGTGGAAATCCCGGCGCGCTGCGTCTGTGGCAACCCGCTCGTCGCCGCCACCGCGCCGCGGCTGAGCAACGGGACGCCGTTTCCCACCACGTTCTATCTGACGCACCCCGTCATCACTTCGGCGGTTTCCCGGCTGGAAGCTGCCGGGCTGATGAACGACATGAATGAACGCCTGAGCGCCGATGAGCCCCTCGCGGCCGCCTACCGTGCAGCGCACGAGGACTATCTCGCAGCCCGCGCGGCGATCGGCCAGCGTTCCGGCATCGGCGCCGTCCCGGAGATTGACGGCATCTCCGCCGGTGGCATGCCCACCCGGGTCAAATGCCTCCACGTCCTGGTGGGCCATTCCCTCGCGGCAGGTCCCGGCGTGAACCCGCTGGGGGATGAGGCCATTGCCGGCATCAGTGAATGGTGGACAACGGACCGCTGCTACTGCGACGGCGCCTGGGACACCGCAGGGGAGGCCCCGTCAAAGGATCTCAGCCGCCACGGACCCCAGGGCCTGCCGGAGATCGTGGGCCGGCCCGCTCCGGTCCGCAAGACAGCAAGCGCTGACGGGGCAGGGGCATGACCCGCGTCGCCGCCATCGACTGCGGTACGAACTCGCTCCGCCTGCTCATCGCTGACATCGACCGCAGCAACGGGACAGCGAAGCTCACCGACGTTGTCCGCGAAATGCGGGTTGTCCGGCTGGGCCAGGGCGTGGACGCCACCGGTGAACTCGCCCCTGAGGCACTGGAGCGCACCTTCGCGGCCACAAAGGATTACGCAGCCATGATCCGCGAGCACGGCGCCGAGTCCATCCGTTTTGTGGCAACCTCGGCCAGCCGGGACGCGCGCAACCGCCAGGTCTTTGTGGACGGGATCCAGGAACTGCTGGGCGTTGAGCCTGAGGTTATCTCGGGCGATGAAGAAGCTGCCCTGTCCTTCGCCGGGGCCAGCAGCGTGCTGCCCATCCTTGACGGCGAGCAGGTGCTGGTGGTGGACCTCGGCGGCGGCAGCACGGAGTTCGTCCTCGGTACCGCCGGCGGTGTCACCGCCGCCAAGTCCGTGGATGTCGGCTGCGTCCGCCTGACCGAACGGCACCTGCAGGACGATCCGCCCACGGCGGAGCAGATCGCCGCCGCGGAAGCCGACATCGACGCCGCCATCGCCCGGGCGGGGCTGGACGTTCCGCTGGAACGCGCCACAGCCGTCGTCGGGGTGGCCGGCTCGATCACCACCATCACCGCCCATGCCCTGCGGCTTCCGGAGTATTCGCCGGCGGCGATCCACGGGACGGAATTGTCCATCGGCACCATCACCGAAGCCGCCACAGACCTCCTCCACATGACCAGGCGAGAACGTGCGGAACTGGCGTACATGCACCCCGGCCGCGTCGACGTAATGGGTGCCGGCGGGCTGGTGTGGCGGCGCATCCTGGAGCGGCTGAATGAACTCACCGCGGGCCGGATCGTCACGGCCACGGCCAGTGAACACGATATTCTTGACGGAATTGCCCTGAGCATCCACTAACCAGGCCTTCAGCCAAACCAAGCATGGGAACCCACATGACCAGAGCAACAGCACGGTTCCGCCGGGCCGCGTCAGCTCTCCTGGCGATGACCCTTGCAGGCGTCAGTCTGGCCGCAGGACTGACCCTGGCGCCCGCGGCCATGGCCGACGCTGAACGGGACAAGCAGTACTGGCTTGGCGAAGCCGGAATTACGAAGGCCTGGGAAGTTTCCAAGGGCGCCGGAGTCAAGATCGCGGTGATCGACAGCGGCGTGGATGCCCAGCACCCTGACCTGAAGGGCGCCGTCACCGGAGGCTTCGACGCGTCCGGGGCCGGCAGCCCCAACGGGCAGAAAAGCCTGGGCGTCAAGCCGGAACACGGGACCCTGGTAGCCACCATCCTGGCCGGCCGCGGACACCAGCCCGCCGGCGCCTCCGCTTCGCCCGGTCCCGGCCCGGCTGCCGCCGGACCGGACGGCATGATTGGCGTGGCTCCCGAAGCTGAGATCCTGTCCGTGTCAACGTGGCTGGGATCGGCCAACCCCGCGGGCAAGAGCGATCAGGACCAGATCCCCGAAGCGGTCCGTTGGGCCGTGGACAACGGGGCCAAAGTCATTAACATTTCGCTGGGCAGCGCCACGCCGCAGTGGCCCCAGAGCTGGGACGCTGCCTTCCTCTATGCCGAACAGAAGGATGTGGTGATCGTGGCCGCCGCCGGAAACCGGATAGGCGGCAACCTCCAGGTCGGGGCTCCCGCCACCATTCCCGGCGTCCTCACGGTCGCCGGCCTGGACCGCAAGGGCACAGCGAGCGTCGACTCGTCCTCCCAGGGGATCAGCATCGGTGTGGCGGCCCCGGCTGAAAACCTGCTGGGCGGGCTGCCCGGCGGCGGCTACGCAGAATGGGCGGGAACGTCCGGAGCTGCCCCGATCGTTGCCGGTGTGGCCGCACTCATCCGTTCCAAGTGGCCGGAGATGAGCGCCAAGCAGGTCATCAACCGGATCGTCAGCACGGCCAAGGATGCCGGTCCTGCCGGAAAAGACCCGCTGTACGGCTTTGGCGTGCTGAACGCCGAGGCCGCCCTGAAGGACTCCGTCCCGGAAGCCGCCGCCAACCCGCTCGGCTCCATCTCGGACTGGATCCGCGTGCACCGCCGCGGCAACCTTGGTGCGCCGGCACCGGTGCCCACCGACGAAGTGGCCAGTGCCGTTCCCACGCTGCCCGAGCCCGCTGTGCCCGCGGCCGAGGCGCCCTCACAGCGTGACAGTGCCGTTGGCGCCGCCGTCGTGATCGGTTCGGTGATCCTCTTTGTGGTGATCATCGGGGCAGCCGCCTTCCAGCTGCGGAGGGCTGCCCGAAACCCCGGAGCGGCGCGCGAGGAACCCGATACCGGCGCGTTCCAAACCGTTGATTCAGGCGGCAAAACGTAGTTAGTGAAGATTTTCACAAACTGTTGTATCCTTAAATCATGGCAACCACCCCAGAGCTCCAGGACCGTCCCAGGGTACTCGTCGTCGGCGGCGGGTACGTCGGCCTGTACGTAGCACTCAAACTGCAGAAGAAGATCGCGAATGCCGGTGGCATCGTCACCCTCGTGGATCCACTGCCCTACATGACTTACCAGCCCTTCCTGCCCGAAGTGGCCGGCGGCAACATCGAGGCCCGCCACGCAGTGGTCTCGCACCGCCAGCACCTGAAGCAGACTGAACTCATCCAGGGCAGCGTCACCTCGATCGACCACGCCAACCGCACCGCCGTCGTGGCGCCCGCGGACGGCGGAGAGCACATCGAGATCCCCTACTTCGACATTGTGGTGGCCGCAGGCGCCATCACCCGCACGTTCCCCATCAAGGGCCTGGCGGACAAGGGCATCGGCCTGAAGACCATCGAAGAGGCTGTGGCCCTTCGCAACAAGGTGCTGGAGCGCCTCGAGGCCGCGTCCACCATCGCGGACCCCGCTGCCCGTGCCAAGGCACTGACATTCGTGGTTGTCGGTGGCGGCTTCGCCGGCATCGAGTGCATCACCGAAATGGAAGACCTGGCCCGCGCCGCGGTCAAGAACAACCCCCGCATCCGCCAGGAAGAAGTACGCTTCGTCCTGGTTGAAGCCATGGGCCGCATCATGCCCGAGGTCACGGCACCGCAGGCCGAATGGGTTGTGGAGCACCTCCGCAGCCGCGGCATCGAGGTCCTGCTGAACACCTCCCTGGACAGCGCTGAGGGCTCCCTGAAGCTCATCAACCTCCCGGACAAGTCCCTCGCCCAGGAATTCGAAGCCGACACGCTCGTCTGGACTGCCGGCGTGCAGGCCAACCCGATGATCCGCTCCTCCGACTTCCCGCTGGAACCCCGCGGCCGCGTCCGCGTTCTGCCGGACCTCCGCATCGCCGGTGATGAAGGCATCATTGACAACGCCTGGGCCGCCGGCGACATCGCCGCCGTGCCGGACCTCACGGGCAGCGGCCTGCCGGACGGCACCTGCGTCCCGAACGCCCAGCACGCACTTCGCCAGGCCAAGCGCCTCGCCAAGAACCTGTGGGCTTCGCGCTGGGACAAGCCGCTGAAGGACTACAAGCACAAGAACCTGGGTGCTGTGGCTGGCTTCGGCGAGTGGAAGGGTGTTGCCAACATCAACATCCTGGGCCGCATCGGCCTCAAGGGCCCGCTCGCCTGGCTGGCACACCGCGGCTACCACGGTATGGCCATGCCCACCATGGAGCGCAAGGTCCGCGTCATCATGGGTTGGATCCTCGCGTTCTTTATGGGCCGCGACACCACCCAGCTGATCGACCTCGATAACCCTCGCGGTGCCTTCGTGGCCGCTGCCACACCGGCTCCCAAGCCAGCTGCGGCTGCTCCTGCCCCGGCGGCCAGCGCGCCGGAGGCATCCGCCGGAGCAGCAAAGCCCGGCTCCGCCGAGGCCACCAGCTTGGACGCCAAGCAGTCGGTCACCGCGGACGCCAAGTAACGCTGGCATCCTGACGCAGCATTTGTAACGCCCGACGGCGGCTGTCCCCTTGCGGGATAGCCGCCGTTTTGGCGCTTCCCGCCTGGTGTCCCTCCTAGACTGGCAGCATGACTGGCGAAAAGAACCTCCAGACCCTGCTGGCAACACTGAAACCGGTACTGCGGGAGGGGGAGTACGTCTACGTCCTGTGGCCGCATGGCAGGCCGCTCGAGCCCGGCATCGAAGCTGCCGTCCGTGAGGCCGAGGGCCTGACGGTCGTCCTGCCGCGGGAAAGGGCAGACAGCCTGGGGCTGCACTACGACTTTGTGGCGGCCTGGATCACCCTGGAAGTGCACTCTGCGCTGGAGGCTGTTGGCCTGACCGCCGCCGTCGGGAAGGCCCTGACCGACGCCAGGATCAGCTGCAACGTGCTGGCCGGCTTCCACCACGACCACCTGCTGGTGCCGGTGGCGGACACACCACGCGCCGTCGAAGCCCTAGCTGAGCTGTCAGCGGCCAGCCGGCACGTGCCGCGGCCCGAGCTGCTGCTCAGGAACGAGACGGCTGCGGACAGGGACAAGATCCTCGCGTTGACGGGCGAGGCGTTCGCGGTCTCCCCGGTCACGGGCCTGCCGGTGGACGGGGAGCCCGACGAGGTGGACGTGCTCCGCCGGCTCTTCGAGTGCGAGGACTACCTGCCCGAGTTCAGCGTGGTGGCGGTGCTCGACGACGAGATAGTCGGCCATGTGATCAGCACACGGGGCTGGGTGGGCGACTACGGGTTGCTGGGGCTCGGGCCCATCGGTGTGACACCAAGGCTGCAGCGCCATGGGATCGGCACTGCCCTCATGAACGACACCATTGCCCGGGCCAACGCGGCGGGGGAGGGCGGGATTGCGTTGCTGGGCAGCACCGATTACTACCCGCGCTTCGGCTTTGTCCCGGCTGCGTCCTTCGGCGTCCTCCCTCCCGACGCAGCCTGGGGGGACCACTTCCAGCTGCTCCCGCTGGCGGTCTGGCCCGGCGGGGTCCACGGAACGTTCCGGTACGCCGGACCGCTTGCGGGCGAATGACGGGATACCATTGACCGGGCGCCCCAGTAGCCCAATTGGCAGAGGCAGCGGACTTAAAATCCGCGTGTTGTGGGTTCGAGTCCCACCTGGGGTACAAATTCTCCCTAGGGAGTTCCTCCTGACGCGCCCTTCCGCGCCTCCCGCGTGACCTCAACAGACCTTTCCCGTTCATTGATTTCGCATATGCAACGACTGTTATAAGGATGTGACCTCAGTCACTTATATCCGCCGAAGATATGCATTAGCTTGAAGTTAAATCAGGAACACCTGATCATCCGCGTCAAAGGCCGTTCGCACCTTTCGATCCAGGAGATTGTCAATGATTTCACTTTCCCCGGCGGCACCCCGTCTTGCTAAGCTCACAGCGCTTAGCGTCGGCGTCGCCTTTCTGGTTACAGCCTGTGGTGGTACCTCCACCCCGAGCTCGACAGAAACCACCACGTCAGCATCTGGGATCTCCTGCCCCGCTCCCGGCGCGGCTCCCGGAAGCACAGCAAAGGCAGGCGCTGGAGGCGCAGTTCCGCCTGCAACCACCGTCACGGAAACGCCGCTCAAGCTGGGTTCCCTGCTCCCCACCACCGGCTCCCTGGCCTTCCTCGGGCCGCCCGAAATCGCGGGTGTGAATCTTGGCATCAAGGAAGTTAATGATGCCGGGGGTGTCCTGGGCAAGCCTGTGGAAGTGATCCACCGTGACTCCGGCGACACCAAGACAGATATCGCCACGCAGTCCACCAGCGCGCTCCTCGGCCAGGGCGTCAGCGCCATCATCGGTGCCGCGTCTTCGGGTGTCTCCAAGACGGTCATCAACCAGATCACCGGTGCCGGTGTCATCCAGTTCTCGCCCGCCAACACCTCCCCGGATTTCACTACCTGGGATGACAAGGGCCTCTACTGGCGTACTGCGCCTTCAGATGTGCTGCAGGGTAAGGTCCTGGGCAACTACATGGCCACCTGTGGTGCACAGACTGTGGGCATGATCGTGCTCAACGACGCCTACGGAACCGGCCTTGCCGGCAACGTCAAGTCCGCCTTCGAAGCGGCCGGCGGCAAGGTGGTTGCGGAGGAGCTCTTCAACGAGGGCGACTCCCAGTTCAGCAGCCAGGTGGACAAGGTCATTGCGGCCAAGCCCGACGCGATTGCCCTGATCACCTTTGACCAGGCCAAGAGCATCGTGCCGCTGATGACGGGCAAGGGTGTCAAGCCCACCCAGATGTTCCTTGTGGACGGCAACACTTCCGACTACAGCAAGGACTTCCAGGCCGGGACCCTGAAGGGCGCCCAGGGAACCATCCCTGGCACGTTCGCCAAGGAAGCGTTCAAGCAGAAACTGCTTGCGATTGATCCGGCCCTGAAGGACTACAGCTACGCAGGTGAATCCTACGATGCTGTGAACCTGATCGCCCTTGCCACTGAGGCCGCCAAGAGCACCAGCGGCGTTGAGATTGCCAAGCAGCTCAAGGCAGTCTCGGAGTCGGGTGAGAAGTGCAGCGACTTCGCCTCCTGCGTCACGCTGCTCCGCAACGGCAAGGACATCGACTACGACGGCCAGTCAGGTCCGGTGACGTTCTCCGACGCCGGCGACCCGACGGAAGCCTACATTGGCATCTACGAGTACCAGGACGACAACAAGTACGCGCCGTCCAAGGAAGAATTCGGCAAGCTGTAAAGCCGCTTCCTGCATAAAGACCCCCGTCCACACCGGACGGGGGTCTTTTGCGTGGAGGGACGAGCGCAGGCGCCCGAGCAAGTGGTTGCGGAGGCGCTCGGACGGTACCAACGCGCCGGGGAACTACGCCAGGCACGCAGAAGGGCCGCCACCGGCTGGTGACGGCCCTTCTGGGAGCTACTGCCTGAACCGCTAGTCGACGGTGTCAGCCAGCGTACCCAGATAGAGCTGGATCACCTTGGGGTCCTTCATCAGTTCCCGCCCGGTTCCGGTGTAAGCGTCCCTTCCTTGGTCAAGCACATAGGCGCGGTCGCAGATCTGGAGGCAACGGCGGGCATTCTGTTCCACCATGATCACCGAGACGCCTGCCCGGTTGATCTCGTGCACCCGCAGGAAGGTTTCGTCCTGCTTGACAGGGGAGAGGCCTGCGGAGGGCTCATCAAGGAGCAGGACGGCGGGCTCCATCATCAGCGCGCGTCCCATGGCCACCATCTGACGTTCGCCGCCGGAGAGCGACCCAGCCCGCTGGGCCCGGCGCTTGCCGAGCTCAGGAAACAGGCTGGTCACAAAATCAAACCGCTCGGCGAAGTCTTTGGGCCGCTGGAACATGCCCATCTGCATGTTCTCCTCGATCGTCAGCGTGGCGAACACGTTGTTGTTCTGCGGGACGAATCCCACGCCCATGGTGACCAACTTGTTGGCTTTCAAACCGGTGATGTCCTGGCCACGCACCACAACGGTGCCCGAATGGACTTTCACCAGACCGAACATCGCCTTGAGCAGAGTCGATTTACCAGCGCCGTTGGGACCGATGATGCCGATCAGTTCGCCCTTGCGAGCCTCGATATTGCAACCGTTGAGGATATTCACACCGGGAAGGTAGCCGGCAACGAGGTTTGTTACCTTGACGACCGAATCGTCGGTTGCCGCGCTACCGGCAGCGGGAGCCGCACTCGTGGCGCTCATTCTGTGTCCTTTTCTCTGCGACGTTGTTCTTCCGCACGATTCTCCTCGAGCTCCTGCTCGAGCACATCGATGGCGATGATGCCCGCGTTCTCAGTACCGACAATTGACTCCTCATCGGCTTCCAGCTCGGCTGCAAGTTCCTTGATGCCCTCGGTGTCGCCAAGGTCCACGTCGTGATGGGCTCCCAGGTAAGCGTCGATGACGGCGGGATTCTTCATGACTTCGCCAGGAGGGCCCTCGGCGACGATCTTTCCTTCCGCCATCACCACCACCCAGTCGGCAATATGGCGCACCATGTTCATGTCGTGCTCCACGAAAAGCACGGTCATGCCTTCAGCCTTGAGGTTCTTGATGTGGTCCAGGAGGGACTGGGTCAGCGCCGGGTTGACGCCTGCCATGGGCTCGTCCAGCATGACCAGCTTGGGCCTGACCATCAGCGAACGTGCCATTTCCAGGAGTTTCCGCTGGCCTCCGGAAAGCGAGGCAGCGTAGTCGTCCTTCTTGGCGTCCAGCTTGAACTTCTCAAGCAGGACGTTCGCCTGGGCAGTGATCTCCTTTTCCCGACCGCCCCAGAGGCCCTTGAACAGGGCCTTGGAGAGGCGCTCACCGGGCTGTTCCGAGCCACCGAGCCGCATGTTCTCCATGACGGTGAGCTTGCCCATGACCTTGGTCAGCTGGAAGGTCCTCACCATCCCCATTCGTGCCACTTTGTAGGGTGAAACCCCGGCAAGGCTATTGCCTTCGAACTCCCATTTGCCGGAGTTCGGCATATCGAATCCGGTCAGCAGATTGAAGAGGGTGGTCTTACCTGCACCGTTCGGGCCGATCAGCGCTGTGATCTTGTGCCGCGGGATCTCCAGGTATTCGACGTCGACGGCGTTGATGCCGCCGAAGCTGCGGGTGACGTTTGCCGCCACCACGATCGGATCGCGCTTCTTGCAGCCGGGAGCAGTGTCCCCGGCGGCAATCGGACGCGTGTCCGTCATGTAGTCAATTTTCTCCGACGGACGGGGTTCTTCGCTATGCGTGCTCATGCGAACGCCAGCTCCTTCTTGTTACCGAAGACGCCCTGGGGCCTGAAGATCATCAGCAGCATCAGTGCGACACCCACAAGGATGTAACGCAGCTGGCCGGCCTGGACAGTGTTCAGCCAGGTGACGGCGCCGGATTCGATCAGGCCGTACAGGATGCCCTGTGTGAGGGACAGCACTACCCAGAAGATCATTGCGCCGATGACGGGTCCCAGCACCGTGCCGAGTCCGCCGAGCAGCAGGCAGGTGTAAAGGAAGAACGTCAGTTCGGTGCCGTAGTTGGCCGGCTGGACCGCGCCGCGGGGGAGCGTAAAGATCATGCCCGCCAGGGCGCCGAGCACGCCACCGATGATGAGGGCCTGCATCTTGTAGGCGTACACGTTCTTGCCGAGGGACCGGACCGCGTTTTCGTCCTCGCGGATGCCCTTGAGTACGCGGCCCCACGGGCTCCTCATCAGCAGCCACACCAGGGTGCAGCAGATGATGACGAGGCCCCAGCCGACGATCCGGATGAAGAAGTCCCGGTTATTCATGCCCATGTACGAACCCGCCGGAAACGGGTTCATTGCGTAGAACCCGCCTTCGAAGGCGGCCAGGCCGTTGGCCGAACCGGTCACGGCGGTCAGCTGGTTGGTCGTGACAATATAGCGGACGATTTCCGCGGCTGCGATCGTGACGATAGCCAGGTAGTCCGCGCGTAGCCGCAGGGTCGGTATGCCCAGGAGCATCGCGAAGATGGCCGAGCAGATCATGGCGATGACCAGTCCCACAAAGAAGGGCACGCCAAAGGTGAGCGTCGAGATGGCGAAGCCGTAGGCGCCCACCGCCATAAAGCCGGCCTGGCCAAAGTTCAGCAGGCCGGAGTAGCCGAAGTGGACTGCCAGTCCGAGAGCCGCAAGGGCATAGGCCGCGGTGGTCGGGCTGAAGAGTTCGCTGGCAGCGCTGGAGAAAATGAATCCGAAATCCATGGCTGTCTCCTAACCCACGCGCTCGCGACGGCCCAGGATGCCCTGGGGCCGGAACAAGAGGACAACAATCATGATGAACAGTGCTCCCACATACTTGAGGTCGGCAGCGAGGCCGAAAACGGTGGTCAGCTCTACGAAGATGCCGACGATGATGGACCCGATGAGGGCGCCGAAGACGGTGCCGAGGCCGCCCAGAGTCACGCCGGCGAAGATGAGCAGCAGGATCTGCGAACCCATGTCGAAGGTCACGCCCGGCCGGTAATAGGCCCATAGGATTCCGCCGAGGGAGGCGAGCATGCCGCCGGTAACCCAGACGATCCGGATGACCGAGTCGACGTCGATGCCGGAAGCGGCGGCCAGTGCAGGATTGTCGGCCACCGCCCGGGTTGCCTTGCCCAGCCGGGTCTTCAGCAGGACGATCCCCAGCAGGGCAATGACCACTGCGCTGACAATCAGGGACCAGAGGTTGTTGGGCGAGATGGATATAGGGCCGAGCTGGATTTCCGCGCTCTGCGCAAAGGGCAGTTGCTGCGTGGCGCCGCCAAAGTAGAACTGGATGACATAGCGGACGGCAAGGGCGAGGCCGATGCTGACGATCATCATGGGCACGAGGCCCGTTCCGCGGCGGCGAAGCGGCTTCCAGAGCCCGGCGTCCTGGATATAGCCGAAGAGGCCGCCGCCGAGGAGCGAAAGGATCAAGGCCAGCCAGAAAGGGAGTCCTATAGCGTTAAAGGCGAAGACCAGCACGGCGCCCAGGGTGACCATTTCCCCATGGGCGAAGTTCGTCAGGCCTGTGGTTCCGAAGATCAGGGAAAGTCCCACGGAAGCCAGCGCCAGCAGGAGGCCAAAGCTCAGCCCCGCCATGAGCCGGTTGACGAGGTTCTGGCCGAAGTCCTGTTGCTGGACAACGATCCCTTCGCCGAAGGCGAAAATCACGGAGAGGTTGGAGGTCTGGCTGAACGTTACACTGCGGGGGTTTTCCTGGCCTTCCGCGAGCTTGATGCCCTCTGGCAGGGTCGATTCGTCCAGCTCGATCTCATAAGTGCCCTGGACCGGGACGCCAATGCTCCAGGACCCGTTGGCCGCGGATGTGGCGGTCCCTTCGAAGTCCCCGCTCCTGGCGGTTATGGTCACATCGGCGATGGGGGCGCGCGCGTCATCCCGAAGGAAGCCGCTGATGTTGTTCTGGAAGGTCGTAATCGACGGGGATGGTGTCGGAGACGGCGAAGTGGCTTGTGATGCCGGGGCGACGACGAGCAGTATCGCCACGACAGAGGCAAAGACGGCCCCTATCACTTTCAGCAATCCGCCCGGCCGTCTGTGCGGCGAGCCTTTGGGTGTACTTCTCAAAATGAAAATCCTCCACTTGGGTGGGGTGGCCAGGGATGCGCCATTGCAACCACTGCAAACGTCACGGGACGGATGGTGGTGCTTTCTGCAGGTTGGGGTCCTGATTGTGATATCCGTCACCGTGTGTGGTTTATGTTACAGCTCGTCAGAGGCAAATTTTAGGCTGGGGGGAGGCCGTCGGGTAGCGATCGCATAACAACTGCGTTACAGCCATGGCGCAATGGCAAAGTGTTCGCAAAGAAACTTCTGTTGATCAGCAGTATTCCTCCGGGGGCGGCCTGGCCTACGCGCGGCCCGGCGGCGCGTGCGACCGTCCATCACGGTTGCGTTTCGGCGCCATGGACCGGGAACTTATTGGGGCGTGAGCGCGTAGATATTGGTAGCGTGGTTCGTAAGTCACGACTCAACCCTTTACTTGGAGGACACCAGCAATGGCACTTGGCGGAAACCCGATCTTCAACGGAAAGAATTTCCGTGGAGCAACGCAGGCACCGCGTGTCCCGCAGGCACCCTACGGACAGGCACAGTATGGCCAGCGGGCTCCCGGCCAGGTCATGGATCCCCAGAATGGTTGGGGCCAGCAGCAGAACATGACCGATGAGCAGCTGCGCCAGATGTACAACCAGCCGGCCGCAGGTCCCGCGGACACCGGCCGGATGACCTACGACGACGTCATCGTCAAGACAGCGGCGTGCCTCGGAGTCCTGCTGGCCGGTGCCGCGGTGACCCTGTTCGTCAGCATGGGGCTGGCCAGCATCCTGATGATCGTCGGTGCGCTGGGCGGCTTCGTCCTGGCACTGGTCAACACGTTCAAGAAGCAGCCTTCACCGGCCCTGATCCTGGCCTATGCCGGGCTCGAAGGCCTGTTCCTCGGCGGCCTCACCCGCGTGCTCGATCTGATGTACCCGGGAGTCGGCCTGCAGGCCGTCATCGGCACGCTGTCCGTGTTCACCGTGACGCTGCTCCTGTTCAAGAGCGGCAAGGTGCGCGCCTCTCCCAAGGCCATGAAGTTCTTTATGATCGCCCTGGTGGGTTACGGCCTGTTCTCCGTGGTCAACCTGGTCATGATGATGACGGGTATGACGACGGAACCCTTCGGCCTGCGCAGCGGCATCATTGGTGTTGTCATCGGCATCCTGGCCATTGGCCTGGCCGCGTTCTCCCTGGTCATGGACTTCACCAGCATCGAGGCCGGCGTGCAGAGCGGCGCACCGCAGCGCTTCTCCTGGACCGCGGCCTTCGGCCTGACGGTCACCCTGGTCTGGCTCTACGTGGAGATCATCCGCGTCCTGGCCATCCTCCGCGGCGAGGACTGACAACAAAACCCGGCATCCGCCGTCGTAATCTCACTCACAAGAAGAGGGCCCCACCGATGCATTTCGCATCAGGCGGGGCCCTCTTTTCCGGTATCCGCGCTACGAAATGCGCATGGCTCCCGCTGCCGGGGTCACCGTGAAGATGTCAGGGGCCGTGTAGCCGGCTTCTTCGAAGGCACGCACGACGGCGGCGCGCACCTGCTGCTCCGACGTCACCGGGGTGAGCGCGATGGCGGCCCCGCCGAAGCCACCGCCGGTCATCCGGGCGCCGATTGCGCCGTTGGCGCGGGAGGTGGCCACCGCCAGATCCAGCTCCGGGCAGGAGATCTCGAAATCGTCCCGCATGGAAACGTGGCTGGCGTCCAGCAGCGCGCCGATGGAACCGGGGCCCGCACTGGCCAGCAGCTCCACGGTCTGCAGCACGCGGTCGTTTTCGGTCACGATATGGCGCACGCGCCGGTAGGTGACCTCGTCCAGGAGGCCGGCGGCTTCTTCCAGGTCCTCCATCCGGACGTCACGCAGTGCCTTGACGCCCAGGACCTCGGCGCCCAGTTCGCAGGACGCGCGACGGGAGGCATACCCGCCGTCGGCATGGGAGTGGGAGACGTTGGTATCGATCACCAGCATCACTAGCCCTGCAGGTTCTGTTTCGAAGGGAACCAGCTGAACGCTCTGATCGCGGCAGTCCAGGAAGACTGCGTGCCCCTTGGATCCGCGCAGCGACGCTGACTGGTCCATGATGCCCGTCGGCGCGCCGACAAAGTCGTTCTCGGCGCGCTGGGTGGCGAGGACCATCTCCTCGGGTTCAAGCCCCGCTCCCGTCAGGTCATTCAGGGCTGAGATGACCGCGCATTCGATGGCGTGCGATGAGGACAGGCCGGCGCCCAGGGGGACGTTGGAATCGAGCAGCAGATCCACCCCCGGAACGGCGATGCCCTGCTGCTGCAACGCCCACATCACGCCGAGCGGATACTTCGTCCAGCCCTTGGCGGAAGCCGCGTCCAAAGAGCCGAGGTCGGCGGTGACCATGCCGTGGTCGCCGTAAGTGGACAGGAGCCTGACCGTGGAGTCCGGACGGACTCCGACAGCCACCCGGGCGGTCTTGTCGATCGCGAACGGGAGCACAAAACCCTCGTTGTAGTCGGTGTGCTCGCCGATGAGGTTTACGCGTCCCGGTGCCTGCCAGACGCCGTCGGGCAGCCTGCCGAATTCCTGCCCAAAGCGGGCGGCCAGGTCCGCCGTGCCGGGTTGCGCTGTGTCCAGGTCCTCAGTGCGCGGTTCCGCCGGGTTGGTCAGAGGGGTCCGGGCAGTCAACGGGTCAGGGGAGGAGCTCACGCGTGTACTCCTTCAGGCCGGGCCCCCAGAGCAGCAGGGGCGGGGCTGGACTCCGGAACCACCACGGCACGGAGCCGCTCCGCCACGCTTTCCGGGGTGGTGTCATTGATAAAGGCGCCCATGGCGGCTTCGGAGCCGGCCAGGAATTTGAGCTTGTCGGCTGCCCGGCGGGGCGACGTCAGCTGGAGGTGCAGGTAGCTGGCGGGGCGCAGGAGGTCGTCAAGAGGGGCCTGGTGCCAGGCGGAAATGTAGGGCGTCGGCGTCGGATACAGGGCATCGAGCCGTTTGAGCAGGTCAAGGTAGACATGGGCCAGTTCATCCTTTTCCTCACCGCTCAAGGCGGCCAGGTCGGGTACCTGCCGGTGCGGCACCAGATGGATTTCCAGCGGCCAGCGGGCAGCGAACGGCACGTAGGCGCTGAAATTCTCGCCCTCCATCACCATTCGGCTCCCGTCCTCGCGTTCCGCCCGCAGCAGCGAGCCCGTGAGCGTCTGCCGCCCGTCGGACCCATCATAGAACTTGCGTGCGGCCGCTCCGATGACCCCTGCCCGGGGAGTGACGTAAGGGTATGCATAGATCTGGCCGTGCGGGTGGTGGAGGGTGACGCCGATGTCGGCCCCGCGGTTTTCGAACGGGAACACCTGCTTGATCCCCGGCAGTTTGCTGAGGACTTCGGTGCGGTGCGCCCACGCCTCAACCACAGTCCGGGCGCGGGCCTCACCCAGGCCACTGAACGATCCCGTGTGCTCGGGAGTGAACGCCACTACTTCGCAGCGTCCGTACGCGGGTCCGGTGGTGCCCCAGGCCGGAGTGGACGGCACTGGGCCCACTGCTGGGCCTAGCGACGGGAAGCGGTTTTCAAACACCACAACGTCGTAGTCGGGTGCGGGGATCTCGGAGGGGTTGTTCGGTGTGGTGGGGCAGATGGGGCACTGGTCCGCAGGCGGGAGGTGGGTGCGGGACTGCCGGTGCGCCGCGACGGCCACCCACTCGTCGGTGAGGGCATCGAAGCGTACTTCGCCAGGCTCGCCGCGCTCGGGCAAGGGCCGGTGATCGGTGGTGGTGGCCCCCGTGCGGGGCTTGGCAGCAGCGCCGTCGTCGAAATAAATCAGCTCCCGGCCATCGGCGAGCGTGGTGGTGGTGATACCTGTCATGGCGGGGGTCCTTTGCGTGCTGGTGCCGGAGGTGTCGGGCGTCCGTTGCCTCGATCATCCCATATTTCGCTCAAAAAAGAATAGTTTCACACAAAAGAGAACATTTCCCGGTGATGGCAGGCAGTCCTTGCCCCCTGTTACGGTGGTGCTCATGACTTCGAGCGCAACCCCGGACGCGAGCATTTCCGCCGGATTCCAGACCTACGCCACCGGCCGGCAGTACGAACTCCGCAGGGGTGACGCGTTCGCAGTTGTGACTGAGTTGGCGGCCGGCCTGCGGCTTTACAGCCGCGCCGGTGTCCAGCTCACGGAGACCTATGGGGACGCCGAGATTTCCCCCGGCGCCGCCGGGATCACCCTCGCCCCCTGGGCAAACAGGGTGGAGGACGGGGTCTGGTACCTGGACGGTAAGAAGCAGCAACTGGACATCACGGAGGTTTCCCGGAACAACGCCAGTCATGGACTGCTCCGCAACTCCGCCTACAGCCTGGTTGATGAATCGCAATATTCCGTGACCCTCGAGGCGACGGTCTTCCCGCAGCATGGCTACCCCTTCCTCGTGCGCCACCGGGTCCAGTACCTTCTCGCTGAGGACCTTGGCCTGGAAGTCCGCCAGACGCTGATCAACGATTCCAACGCGTCAGCGCCGTTCGTCCTGGGCGCCCACCCATACCTGCGGCTGGGCGACGCGGACGTGGACCAGCTCACCCTGACCGTCGCCGCCGGCAGCCGCCTGGTGGCGGACCAGCGCCTGATCCCGCGGAGCTCGGAGCCCGTCAGCGGGGACAGTGACTTCCGCAGCGGCCAAAGAGTGGGGGACCTTGAGATCGATGTAGCCCTCACTGACCTGACGTTCGACGGCGGTGCGGCCCGCCATGTGCTCAGCGCACCTGACGGCCGCAGTGTCACGTTGTGGCAGGACGAATCCTGCGGCTACGTCCACATCTTTGTGACAACTGAGCTGCCCGGCAGGCCCAGGGTGGTGGCCATCGAACCCATGACCGGTCCGGCCAACGCCTTCAACTCGGGTGACGGGCTGCGGTGGCTTTCGGCCGGGGAAACGTTCACGATGGCCTGGGGGATCGATGCTGTCCTGGGCGGGGCCGGGTAGCCGTTTCGCATAAGGGGCGGTGCTGAGGAAGTATTAGGCTATGACGCCAGCCGAGGACGCCACCCCATCCGATTCAAAGCCCACAGGCACGGCGCCGGATACGGTCCGGCCGGTGGAAACTGTCCGCCCGGCCCGGGTGCGCGCGGACCGGGAGCTTGAGCAGGACATTCCCTACGGTATCCGGATCGCTGCGTCGTGGGCCTGGCGGCTCGGTCTCATCCTTCTTGTGGCCAGCGCCCTGATTTGGCTGCTCAGCCGGATCAGCTTCCTGATTATCCCCGTTATGGTGGCCGCACTGCTGGCCGGGCTGCTGAGCCCGGTAGTGCGCTGGCTGCGGAGCAGGCGCCTGCCAAACGGCGCCGCGGTGGCCATCACGGTGCTGGGGTTCATCGGTGTGATTGCTGGCGCCCTTGCCCTGGTGGGACGCCAGCTGGCTTCAGGTTTCGGCGAATTGTGGTCCCAGGCGCTGACGGGCGTGAAGCAGATTCAGGACTGGCTGGCCGAAGGACCCCTGCACCTCACTGCCGACCAGATCGACCAGTACCTCAAGGAAGCATCCGCCGCACTCCAGAACAACAGCAGCAGCATCCTCAGCGGTGCGTTGTCCTTCGGCAGCACCGCGGGCCACTTCGCCGCGGGAATGGTGCTGGCCCTCTTCATCCTGATCTTCTTCCTGCTCGAAGGCGACAGGATCTGGGCCTTCCTGGTCCGCCTCCTCCCGAAGAAAGCGCGTGCGGCAACGTTCGGTGCCGGACGCAAGGGCTGGGCTTCCATGGTCAGCTACGCACGGATCCAGATGTTTGTTGCGTTTGTTGACGCGGTAGGCATCGGCGCCGGCGCGGCCATCATCGGGGTGCCGCTGGCCCTGCCCCTGAGCGTGCTTGTGTTCATCGGTTCCTTTATCCCGGTAGTCGGTGCCCTGGTGACCGGGGCCATCGCCGTACTCCTGGCCCTGGTGGCCAACGGGCCGGTCAACGCCCTGATCATGCTGGCTATCGTCCTGCTGGTCCAGCAGCTGGAGAGCCACATCCTGCAACCCCTCGTGATGGGCAAGGCCGTGGCCCTGCACCCGGTGGCGGTCATCCTCTCTGTGGCGGCGGGTTCGTACCTTGCGGGCATCCCCGGCGCGCTGTTCTCAGTCCCCATCCTCGCCGTAGCAAACTCCGCAATTCGCTACATCGCGGCCAGAACGTGGGAACATGAACAGGTGCTGGCAACCCCCGGAGGGCCGGTGACGCCAGGCCCGGACCATGATGACTCCATCAGGGACGTCCGGTTGCCGGGCTTCAAGCCCAAGCGCGGCAAGGACGCCGCAGCCAGCACAGAAGCAGCCAATCCGAACGCCCAGGCCTGAAACATGAGCCAAGGCGCCGGAGCCGTATCCACCCAAGGAGAATAAGTCCGTGAACACCCTTGAAACCCTTCCCGTCACGCTGGGCGATGTCCTGGAGGCGCAGAAGCTGCTCGAGGGGATTATTATGCGGACCCCGGTGGAATCGTCACGGGCCCTGGGCGGGATGGTTGGCGGCGACGTCTTCTTCAAGTGCGAAAACCTGCAGCGGGCCGGATCGTTCAAGGTCCGCGGTGCCTATGTCCGCATGGCCAAGCTCTCGGCTGAGGAGAAAAAACGCGGTGTTGTGGCCGCGTCAGCCGGAAACCACGCACAGGGCGTGGCCGTAGCCGCCAAAAGCCTGGGCATCAAAGCCCGCATCTACATGCCGCTGGGCGTAGCCCTCCCGAAACTGGCGGCCACCCGCAGCCACGGTGCGGAGGTGATCCTCCACGGCCACAACGTGGATGAGGCCCTCGCCGAGGCGCAGCGCTACGCCGATGAGTCCGGCATGGTCTTTGTGCACCCTTTCGACAATGTTGATGTGGTGTCCGGCCAGGGAACCGTTGGCCTGGAAATTCTCGAGCAGATCCCCAATGTGGACACCGTCCTGATGGGTGTGGGTGGCGGCGGGCTGCTGGCCGGCGTCGCTGTAGCCATCAAGGCCCGGGCCAGGGAACTTGGGCGGGAAATCCGCATCATCGGTGTCCAGGCCGAAAACGCCGCGGCCTATCCGCCGTCCCTCGCCGCCGACGCCCTGGTTCCGCTGAAGAAAGTGTCCACGATGGCTGACGGCATCGCCGTGGGCCGGCCCGGACAGCTGCCCTTCAGCATCATCCGTGAGCTCGTGGACGATGTTGTCACCGTCAGCGAGGATTCCCTGGCGCGGGCCCTGATCTTCCTGCTGGAACGGGCCAAGATGGTGGTGGAACCCGCCGGAGCGGTGGGGGTTGCCGCCCTGATGGACGGCAAGATCGAAAACCCCGGCACTACGGCCGTGATCCTGTCCGGCGGCAACATCGATCCGATGTTGATGCTCAAAGTCATCCAGCGGGGCCTGTCCGCCGCCGGGCGCTACATGACCGTCCGGATGATGCTGGATGACCGGCCCGGTTCGCTGGCCACCATCGCCCGCATCATCGCCGAAAACGATGCGAACGTCACGGGCCTGGACCACACCCGTGTTGGCGGCTCCATCAGCATGGGCGACGTTTCCATCACCGTGAACCTCGAAACCAAGGGCCACGAACATTGCGAGCAGGTCCTCGGCGCCCTTCGTGCCGAGGGTTTCCAGCCCATTGTGGTGCATTAGGAGCAGCCATGCTTGACGCGACGGGGGACGGAAAGCCGCGGAACCGGGAAACTACAGCCGCGCGGGCGAAAGGCGGACTGTTGGTGGCCGGCGGCTTTGTGGCCGTGCTCTTTGTGATCGAACTGATCAACATGCTGACCCTGCATGCCCTGAATCGGACTTTCGGGCTCCGGCCCCGGTCCGCGGACGGGCTTCTGGACATCCTGACGTTCCCGCTGCTGCACGCCAATCTGAACCACCTGCTGTCCAATGCCCTGCCCCTGATCGTCTTCGGCTTCCTGGTGTTCCTCTCCGGCGTGAGGGTGTTCCTGACGGCCCTCGGGTTCAGCTGGCTGGGCTCCGGACTGACAGTGTGGCTGATTGGCGACGGCGGCATCACCATTGGCGCCTCCGGCCTGGTTTTCGGATTGTTCGCCTTCCTCCTGGTGCGGGGTTTCTTCAACCACAGCTGGCGCCAGATTCTGCTCGCCGTGGTGCTGTTTATGGTCTATGGCGGCATCCTGCTGGGGGTGCTGCCCATCATGGGCAGCTACATCTCCTGGCAGGCGCACCTCGGCGGAGCGGCAGGCGGAGTTGTCGCTGCCCTGTTGCTGCGCCCCAAGCACGCAAGAACGCCGGCCCCCTGACGGGGACCGGCGTTGGCCAGGCTTGGTTGGCCTGAACGATCAGTGTGAAGCGTCAGCCTGCATAAGGCTTGGCGGAGAGGATTTCCACCGTGATGTCCTTGCCGTTCGGAGCCGTGTAGCTGAGCTTCGCGCCCTCTTTGTGGCCGACGATTGCGGCGCCGAGGGGTGACTTCTCACTGAACACGTCCAGGTCTGAATCGCCGGCGATTTCGCGGGACCCCAGCAGGAATGTCTCTTCGTCGCCTGCGATCCGGGCAACAACGAGCATGCCGGGCTCCACAATGCCGTCGTCAGCGGGGGACTCGCCCACGTGGGCATCGCGCAGAAGGGCCGTCAGCTGGCGGATCCGGGCTTCGATCTTGCCCTGCTCTTCTTTGGCCGCATGGTAGCCGCCATTTTCCTTCAGGTCGCCCTCCTGCCGGGCAGCTTCAATCTTCTGGACAATCTCCGCACGGCCAGGGCCGGAAAGGTGGTCCAGCTCTGCCTTCAGGCGGTCAAAAGCTTCCTGGGTGAGCCAGGCTGCAGGCGCGCTGTTGGTGGTAGACACGGACTTCTCCTAATGGTCGTACATGCAAAAGACCCCGCAACGGTGGCCACTTATGGAACTCAGCAACCAGCTCAGCGGGGTAAAGGTATTGACCCATTGTAGTCAAAACTCTGGACATACCCAACCCGGGATGGGGCATAGATCACACGGCGCTACGTACCGGCACCCGGAATCCAGCAGTCGTCCACCACACCGGAAACGGACAGGGACTCCGTCCGGAGTGTCACGCGCTGCGAAACTGTCCTGCCGCCGTCGGCCGTTCCGTCAGCTTCCCCGGGCGGGATGTCCACTACTTTCCAGCCCACCACGGCGAACTTGGAGTCGAGGGCCTTGACGGCGCACTTGACGGCCGTCCCCGGTTCCCTAGTGACCTGGAAATCAACCTCGGCCGCCGTGGCATCGATGGTGCTGAAACCGATGTCCTTGAACGTTACGTCAGAGCCGGCTGAGGACGTGGAGACCCAGGCCATAAACCCCACTCCGGCCGCCAGCGCTGCTACGGCAATGCCACGTTTGACCGCACGCGGGAGGGGCTGCTTTTTACTGCCATAACGATTGGCTAGGCTAGTGTCTGCAGGCGGGGACACGGCGGGCTGATCCTGGGTAGTCACCAGTCCAGTTTAGTTCGGTTCCAGGCTGTGGCCGTCCGGGCCGGATCAGCCCCCTTCCCGGCACAGCTGTCCCGTCCGTCCAGTCATGCAGTCCTCAGTCCAGTGGCCGTCACAGCAGCCGCAGAAGAATAAGGAGCCGTCCTCGATGACAGCGTCCACCAATACCCCGGCAACGCTGAGGCTGCTAGCCGTGCACGCGCACCCGGACGACGAGTCCAGTAAGGGCGCCGCGACTATGGCCATGTACGCCGCCGCCGGAGTGGAAGTTATGGTGGCCACCTGCACCGACGGATCCCGCGGAGACATCCAGAACCCTGCCGTGGAAGGCGAGCCGCATCCCAAGCGGGACATGGCCGGCGCGCGCCGGCTGGAAATGGACCAGGCCGCCAAGGTACTGGGCATCAAGCAGCGCTGGTTGGGATTCACGGACTCCGGGCTGCCCGAGGGCGATCCGCTGCCGCCGCTGCCGGCCGGATCCTTCGCCGTCCAGCCGCTGGAGCGCGCCGCGGCGCCGCTGGTGCGGCTGGTCCGGGACTTCAAGCCGCAGGTGATCGTCAGCTATGACGAAAACGGCGGATACCCGCACCCGGACCACATCATGGCGCACCGCGTGGCAGTGGAGGCATTTGCGGCTGCGGGTGACCCCAGCAGGTATCCCGATGCCGGAGCGGCCTGGGAACCCAGCAAGCTCTATTACGACAGGGCCTTCAGCCCGGACCGGTTCCGCGCACTGCATTTTGCCCTGGAAGAAGCAGGCCTACAGTCCCCGTACGCCCAGCGCCTGGCCGCGTGGCTGGAAACGGATGCGGAAGGCCACACCCCGCCGCAGGGTGCCCATGCCACCACCACGCAGATCGACTGCGGGGACTTTTTTGAGGCCCGCGACGACGCACTCCGCGCGCACCGGACGCAGGTTGATCCGTTGGGGTTCTTCTTTGCCGTGTCGGCCGAGATGCAGCGCCGCGTGTGGCCGTGGGAAGACTACTCGCTGATCGAGTCCAGGGTCCCCGCGGAATTGCCCGAAAAGGACCTTTTCGCCGGGCTAAGATAGAGCGGCAGCATATTCTATGCCGTGTAGAAAAGCTGTGGGCTGGTCCGGGTCCCGCGGACCCGCGTCCGGAATCCCCGGCTGGCTGCCCATCAGTTTCCACAGAAGGTTTGAACCGTGCACCACTTGCTCCTCGCCCTGACAATCACCCCCTCACCGCTGCCGACGCCTGGCCTGCGTGAGGGCATCTCCGAGGACCAGATCACCCCGGGCCTGTGGGGCTTCATCATGACGGCTTTCTTTGTGCTGGCCACCACTCTGCTGATTGTGGACATGGTCCGCCGCATCCGCCGCGTCCGCTACCGGGCGCAGGTGGAAGAGGAACGCCAGGCAGCGGCCGAGGCCGCGGACATTGAAGCTGCGGACGGCCACGACGGCCTCGGTGTTGCCGGCGACACGGATGCGTCCGGCGACAAGGCAGGCCTCGAAGACAACGGTCACGGCCAGGCCGCCGACCGGCCCCAGCCCCGCGACTGAAGCGGGCCGGACCCCCGCGTTCCTACCGGCCTCAACAGTTCAGCTGAGGACTGCGATGGCGATCGCCGTGAAATGTGCTGCGAAGGCCAGGACCGTCAGGGCATGGAAGAGTTCGTGGAAGCCAAAGTGTTCGTAGCTGAAGTTGGGTTTCTTAAGCGCGTAGAACACGGCGCCGGTGATGTATAGTACGCCGCCCACACAGATGAGGACGGCGGCGGGGACGCTGGCCGCGAAGAACTCAGGCAGGTAGAACAGCGACCCGCAGCCCAGTGCGATGTAGATGGGCACGTATAGCCAGCGCGGCGCGTCCGTCCACAGCAGCCGGAACAGGACGCCGAGAATGGCCCCGGACCAGATGACCCAAAGCAGCAGGACCGCCTTGGGCTGTTCCAGCAGCGACCAGGCCAGGGGAGTATAGCTGCCGGCGATGACCAGCATGATGTTGGTGTGGTCCAGGCGTTTGAGGACAATCTTCACGCCCGGCGACCAGTTGCCGCGGTGGTAGATGGCACTGATGCCAAAAAGCAGGACGCCGGTGGCAGCGTAGATGGCCGAGGTGATCTTGCGGTCCGTAGTGGGGGCGAGGACCACGAGGACGAGGCCCGCTGCCAGGGCCAACGGAGCCGTGACGGTGTGGATCCAGCCGCGCCACTTGGGCTTGATCATCAGGAGCTCGGCCAGCCGGACGGCGGCGTCGTTCAAGGGGCTGTGGCCGTGGTCCGCCGAGGGCGCGCGCGGGCCGTCAGGAGTCTGGCTGTTCATGGCTTCAGAATATCCTCTCTATGGATAAGTTACTCATGGGTAACAATCATGGCAGGTCATCCGGGAACGTCCCGTCACGCCGGTCCCGGTCCCGGGCGGTAGCCTAGGATGTGCAATGCCGTCGAACAGCAACGGAAGTCAGGTGAGTCTCCTCGTGGAATTGCGCGGGTTCCTTTATGGCTTCTACGAGAGGCGGCTGCTCAGCGAGTTGGCCGGCGGCCGCATTCCCAATCACATCGGCGTGATGGTGGATGGCAACCGCCGCTGGGCCAAACAGTTCAACGCACCCACCAGCCAGGGCCACCAGGCCGGCGCGGACAAGATCCATGAATTCCTCGGATGGTGCCAGGAGCTTGGGGTAAAGGTGGTCACGCTCTACATGCTGTCCACGGACAACATGAGCCGGTCCAGCGAGGAGCTGGACCTTCTGATGGGGATCATTGCCAACACCCTGGACCGCCTGGACGATGACGCCAACATCTCGGTCAACGCCATGGGCGCCCCCGAGCTCTTGCCCGACTACCTGGCGGAACGGCTCAACAAGCTCACTGCCCGCACTCCGGTACGCGAAAAGATCCATGTCAACGTTGCGGTGGGCTACGGCGGACGCCGCGAAATCGTTGACGCCGTGCGGGAGCTGCTTCACGACGCCGTCGCCCAGGGCTCTGACATTACGGCGCTCGCTGACACCCTGTCCGTGGACGATATTTCCCGTTTCCTCTACACGCGCGGCCAGCCGGATCCTGACCTCGTGATCAGAACCTCCGGGGAGCAGCGGCTGTCCGGGTTCCTGATGTGGCAGAGCGCGTACAGCGAGTTCTACTTCTGCGAGGCTTTGTGGCCCGCCTTCCGAAAAGTGGACTTCCTCCGCGCCCTTCGGGACTACGCCGGCAGGCAGCGGCGCTTCGGGACCTGATCCGGCCGGTCCGTTCATCCGGAATTCACAAGCCGGCAACAGGAATCGCCGACGGATGGCACCGGAAATTACTGGGCAAGGATTTACGTTATATCCATCAGCAGGCAAAAACGCCGGCTGATCGGGGAGGCCAGTACATGGAGCGAATTTCGCACCGGTTGTATGGGAGGCCGGACCCGGCCTCCAGGCCGAGCCGCCTCACCAATAACAATTCCGGGCGTGCCCGGGGCTGGAGTCGATGTGGCTAATTCTGAACAACTGCCCGAAGCCGTTTTTGACCAGGGACAGAAAGCTACCTCTCGCGCCACGCGAGCCACCTCACAAACCGGTGCAGCAGACGAAACATCTGCGGCCGGTTTTGCTGTCTCCGGAAGGGACGCCACCATTAGCACGTTCGTCATTGACACCTCCGTCCTGCTCTCGGATCCACGGGCGCTGCTGCGCTTCGCCGAGCACGAAGTCATTGTTCCGATCGTTGTCATCACGGAACTTGAGGGGAAACGGCACGACCCCGAACTGGGCTACTTTGCCCGCAAGGCGCTCCGGCTGCTCGATGATCTCCGGGTGAAACACGGTGGCTTGAGCAAACCCATCCCCATCGGAAACGAGGGCGGCACCCTTCTGGTGGAGCTGAACCACATTTCCGCCGAGGTGCTCCCCTTGGGTTTCCGCAGTGGCGACAACGACAGCCGCATCCTGGCTGTGGCCAAGAACCTGGCCAATGAAGGCCGGAACGTCACCGTGGTTTCGAAGGATCTCCCGATGCGGGTCAAGGCCTCCGCCATGGGACTCACTGCCGACGAATACCGCAACGAACTGGTCAAGGATTCGGGCTGGACCGGCGTCGCGGAGGTCGAGGCCAGTGAGGACGAAATTTCCACCCTGTACGGCCACGAGCCCGTCTTCATTCCCGCAGCCGCGGAAATGCCGGTCAACACCGGGCTGGTGATCCTCTCCAACCGGGGCTCAGCCCTGGGCCGGGTGGGCGCTGACAAGCAGGTGCGGCTGGTCAAGGGGGACCGGGACGTATTCGGGCTCCACGGACGATCGGCGGAACAGCGGCTCGCCATCGACATGCTGATGGACCCCGCCGTCGGAATCGTTTCGGTTGGCGGACGGGCCGGCACCGGCAAATCCGCGCTGGCCCTGTGTGCCGGCCTGGAAGCCGTGCTGGAACGCCGCGAGCACCGCAAGGTGATCGTCTTCCGCCCGCTCTACGCCGTGGGTGGCCAGGAACTTGGCTACCTGCCCGGCTCCGAGTCGGAAAAGATGAACCCCTGGGCCCAGGCGGTCTTTGATACGCTCGGTGCCCTGGTCAGCCAGGAAGTCGTGGAAGAAGTTATGGACCGCGGCATGCTCGAGGTCATGCCGCTGACCCACATCCGCGGCCGTTCCCTGCACGACGCCTTCGTGATCGTCGACGAGGCCCAGTCACTCGAGAAGAACGTCCTCCTCACCGTGATGAGCCGCATCGGCCAGAACTCCAAGATCGTCCTCACCCACGACGTCGCCCAGCGTGACAACCTGCGCGTCGGCCGGCACGACGGTATCGCCGCCGTCGTCGAAACCCTGAAAGGACACCCCCTCTTCGGCCACATCACCCTCACCCGCTCAGAGCGCTCACCCATAGCAGCCCTGGTCACGGAACTGCTAGAAGGGGCTGAGATTTAGCCCTTTCCGGTTCGCGAGGGGCCGTGGTTCCGTTCGTCGGGCCACGGCCCTTCTCCGTCGCTTAGACACAACGCATAGGGCCGCCTCGGTCGCTGGGCGACCTCCGGCGGCCGATGCGTCGCGATGCGCTCCTACGAGAAGGTCCGTAACCCGACTAGAGCGCGCCGTTCGTCAAGAGAACCGCGCCTACGCACACACGTCCGTCCCTAGTGCTTCGCGTAGGAGCGCATCGCCGACCAGAGGGTGGCGAAGGTCGCCCAGCGACCGTAGCCGCGCGGCGGGAGGTGTCTAAGCGACGGCGAAGTGCTCGGGGCGGACGAACCGAGCCACTACACGGCGCACTAGCCGACGCCGAGGTGCTTAGCTGCTGCTTCGTGGCCTTCTACTTCGAGGGTCCAGTCGGGGCGTTTGAAGGTTGCGGGGGTGAGGCGCACTTTTTGGACGTCGACGGCCTTGCCGCCCCAGGATTGCCTGTTGGTGCCGTTGAGTTCGTAGCCGAGGGAGCGGGAGACACCCAGGGAGGCGGCGTTCCAGGCGGCGGCTTCGGATTCGGCCACTTCGGCGCCGAGCCAGTCGAACGCGTAAAGCGCGACGGCGGCCCGCATCTCCGTGCCCAGCCCTTGGCCGTGGAGGGACTGCTTGAGCCACGAGCCGGTGCTGACGGTCTTGAGGGTGGCAAAGTCCTTGGCACCGATGTCCTGGCAGCCGATGAATTCATCCTGATACCAGATGCCCAGGAGCAGGGTCCAGTCCTCGGGCGTGGCCTGGCCGCGGCAGCGCCAGTACCACTGCGCCATGTTGTGCCCTAAGGACTCCGCCGGCAGTTCCGTCCATGGAGTGCTGAAGGGGCTCCGTCCGGGTTCGTGGACTCCGCTGGCGGCCGCTGCAACTGCGGCGGGAATGTCGTCGTCGGCGATGGGACGCAGCACTAGGCGGGGTGTGGTCAGCTCGAGGCCGAAGAGGGGCCAGATGGAAGTCAGCGCGGTCATCAGGGAAGCCTAGCCCAGGGCAGGCCGCGGGAGTCTGTCAAACGCCGGTGATGGCCGGAGCAGGACCCGCGCTCAGGCGCGGATATCCCACGTGATGTGGCGGCGGACGTCCGTAAGGTTCATGGACTCCGCCACGAACAGGTCGTCCAGCATGTATTCGTCCACCGCGAGGATCCGGATCCAATGCCCGTATTCCGGGGTTGCCGCTTCGAGTGACTGGCTGGCCACGCAGACGCCGGTTTCCAGGTCGATCCGCACCCGGTTGCTGCCGGGCAGGCAGAGCGGAGCGGCAGTATCCGTTGGATGGTAGGACGCGGTAGGCGTCACGGTTGCCTCCAGTGCCGGCCGGCCATCGTGTTCGACGCGGCGAACGGCGTCGACGTCCACGGCGTTAGTGCCCGGGAACTCAATGGGGACCGGCGCGTTCCCGGCGAGTTCCACCGGATCGAGGGCAGCCGAGAAACGCCCGTTCCCGAACCCTGGTTCGCCGTATGCTGCCTCCGGCCGGCGCCTGACCAGGCCGCCGTCGTCGTAAACGGGCGCTACGAGGTGGGGCGGCAGCAGCCAGGACTTCCGAGTGGCGCTGACGTACAACCCGTCCTTGGAATCGTTGATGCCGGTGGTGCTGTGGAGGACAAGCCGGTCGGCGGTTTCCAGGCGCAGCGCCCCGGGCCGGCGCAGCCAGGCGCGGACCAGGGGAGCGCCCGGGTCGGGGACGTCGGAAAACGGTTCATCCCAGTATTCAAAGCGCAGTGACTGCCATTTCCAGGGGGAAGACCGGCAAAGGTTCCGGAACATGGTGCTCAGGTCTGCAGCGGCGGCGCTGCCCTCCGGATCCGGCCGGCGCCTGGTGTCCCATGTCGACATATCCACAGTTTACGCGTGGGCTCTGCGGTGCGGCGCGCGAATCCAGTAGCATCCGAGGGGTGATCCGACGACTCGATGGACTGTGGGACGCCACCCCGCTGGCGTTCTGGCTGGTGCTGGCCGCATGTGCCTACTTTTTGGTTATGGCGGCTCGGCTGACGGTGATTGACGTTCGCCACCATCTGCTGCCCAACCGGATTGTTTTCCCGTCCTACGGTGTGGCTGGGGTCCTGTTGCTCGCGGCGGCCTTGGTGCACGTGATCGCCGGTCCTGCCGCGCTCGTGGGGTCACCCGACGGTGCCGCCGAGCTCCTGGGGATCCCGGCGCTGCGCATCCTGGCGGGGGGAGCGGTCCTGTGGGCTTTCTATTTTGTCCTGCGGATGGTTTACCCGCCCGGCATGGGCTTTGGCGACGTGAAGCTGGCCGGTGTCCTAGGGATGTACCTTGGCTATCTCGGCTGGGGGCACGTTTTTGCCGGGACATTCGCAGCTTTCCTGCTGGGAGGCCTCTGGTCCATGGCCCTGCTGGCGGCCCGCCGCGGCACGTTGAAGTCTTCCATCCCGTTCGGCCCGTTTATGCTCGCCGGCGCCACTGCCGCCATGCTGCTGCCCGCTTAGCGCCAGAGAGACACTTGCGGCCCCGGACCGCAGGCGCCACGAAAACAACAGGGGCGCCGCAACCCCCAAGATCGCGGCGCCCCTGCAGGCTTTGTTTCTGCGGCTTCCGCCGCTATGGCTAACAGCCGCTATGGCTTATAGCCTTACGACGGCGGTCAGCGGCGCTGGGAGACCAGCTCGCCGTCGTCGTCCTTCAGGCTGTCCGCGGGGTCAGGGACGGCAGTCTCCCTCTCCGTTCCGCCGTTCAGCAGGGCCAGGTGTTCTGCTTCCAGGCGTTCTGCTTCCTCGCCGCCCACAGCCTCGCCCCGGGCCACCATGCCGGCGGTGTCCGAGAGCGGGATCTGCTTCAGGGTGATGGCCAGGATCAGCGCGAGGGCGATGAACGGCACCAGGTACCAGAAGACCGGAGCAAGGGAGTCCGCGTAGGCGTTCACGATTGCATCGCGCAGCTGGTCCGGCAGTTGGCTCAGGGCCTGCGGGTCCAGGGTGCTGGTGGACTGCGAGGCCTGTTCCGCGGACGCTCCGGCGCCGGTGAACGCGCTGGTCAGCGATTCGGAGAGCCGGTTGGTGAAAATCGCGCCGAACACTGCCACGCCCAGGGACGCGCCGACTTCGCGGAAGTAGTTGTTGGTGCTGGTTGCCGTGCCGATCTGATCGGCGGGAACGGAATTCTGCACCACCAGGACGATGACCTGCATGATCGATCCCAGCCCTGCGCCGAACACGAACAGCTGGACGCAGATGATCCAGATGGGCGTCTCGGCGGTCAGGGTGGTGAGCCACAGCATCGCCGCGATCGTCAGGGAGGCACCGAGGATGGGGAACATCTTGTACTTGCCGGTCTTGGAGATCCGGATCCCCGAATAGATGGCCATGCCCATCAGGCCCAACATCATGGGCAGCATCAGAAGCCCGGATTCAGCCGCAGAGGTCCCCGAAGACATCTGCAGGAACGTGGGAACAAAGGCGATGGCGGCGAACATGCCCAGGCCCAGGGTAAAACCGATGGCCGTGGCGTTGACGAAGATCCGGTTTTTGAACAGGCTGAGCGGGATGATGGGATCCTCCGCGCGGCGCTCCACCATAACGAAGGCCGCGGCGGAGATGAGCATTCCGGCGCCGAACGCCCATGTCAGCGGTGAATCCCAGCCTTCGTCCTTCTTGCCGCCGAAGTCGGTGAAGAAGATCAGGCAGGTGGTGGCTGCGGACAGCAGGATCACGCCGAGGATATCGATGCGCTTTTCGGCCTTCTTGTTAGGCAGCGTCAACGTGAACCAGGCGGTGACGAAGGCGGCGATGCCGATGGGGATGTTGATGTAGAAAGCCCATTCCCACGTCATGTGGTCCACGAAGAATCCGCCCAGCAGTGGGCCGGCGACGGCGGAAAGGCCGAAGATGGCGCCCAGGGGACCCATGTACTTGCCGCGGTCCTTCGCCGGGACGATGTCCGCGATGATTGCCTGCGAGAGGATCATCAGTCCGCCGCCGCCCAGGCCCTGGATGGCGCGGAAGATGACAAAGCCCCAGAAATCGGTGGCCAGGGCGCAGCCCACTGAGGCGAGGGTAAACAGTGCGATGGCTACAAGGAACAGGTTCCGGCGGCCCAGGACGTCACCGAACTTGCCGTAGATGGGCATCACGATGGTGGTGGCAAGCAGGTAGGCGGTGGTAATCCAGGCCTGGTGCTCTACGCCGCCGAGTTTGCCCACGATGGTGGGCATGGCGGTGGAAACGATGGTCTGGTCGAGGCTGGAGAGCAGCATGCCCGCAATGAGCGCCGAGAAGATGATCCAGATGCGTTTCTGGGTCAGCAGCAGCGGGCCGGTTGCCGCTTTGGGACCGACGGTAGTGGTCATGATGATCCTTTGGAGGTGGTGGGGAGGTTCTGCGCGAACAGGGTCTTGAGGGCCCGGGCGTCTTCGAGGAGCAGTTCCGGGAAACTACGGGTGTTCGACGCCGAGAAGTAGGTTCCGTGCGCGTGGTGGGCTACGGCGGTGATCGCGGTGACGGCCATGACCACTACCGGGTGATCGGCGGGGACGCCTTCACGTTGGGCGATGAGCTGGCGGGATGCGGCCTCGCGTTCGGCGCTGATGCCGACGATCTTTGCGACAAGTTGGGGTTCCTTCTTGATCGCGGCGATGAGCTGGCGGACATCGGTGGCGGACTCGGAATCCACTTTCGACGCCCAGATGTCCAGGGTGAGCTGGATGAGGTCGGCCAGCAGGGATTCGGAGATGGTCCCCGGTTCGCCGCCGCCGGCCAGGAAGCCGGCCATGAGTTCGCCGGGGTGCTCGTCGTCGTGATGGCCGAGGATGGCGTCTTCCTTGGTGGGGAAGTAATTGAAGAACGTCCGGCGGGAAATGCCCACCTCTTCGCACACCTCCTCGACCGTGAAGCCGTTGAGCCCTTTGGCAGCGGTCAACGAGCGCGCGGCGGCGGTGACAGCCTGGCGCGTCTGCTGTCGCTTGCGTTCCCGGAGGCCGCCGTCGATGTTTGCACTATTCTCCATAAAGTAAAGTTTTGCACTAAGTCATCCAGAGTGCAAAAAAATGCAGGCGCCACGAACGACGGCGGCCGGCGCCTTCCGTGGGGAAGGTGCCGGCCGCCGTCGAACGTTCGTGCTGGGTGCCGCGGGGCTCGGGGCTATGCCTTGTGCGGCGGGCGCGTCATGGACATAACGTCCAGCGCGGTATCCAGCTGCTCTTCGGTGACCTCGCCGCGCTCCAGGAAGCCCATGGCGACGACGGTCTCACGGATGGTGAGGCCCTCGGCCACTGCCTTCTTGGCGATTTTGGCCGCGTTCTCGTAGCCGATGTACTTGTTCAGCGGAGTCACGATCGAGGGGGAGGCCTCGGCCAGGAAGCGGGCGCGCTCCACGTTGGCGGTGATGCCGTCGATCATCTTGTCCGCCATGACCCGGCTGGTGTTGGCCAGCAGGCGGATGGACTCGAGCAGGTTGGCGGCCATGACGGGGATGCCGACATTGAGCTCGAAGGCGCCGTTGGTGCCAGACCAGGCGATGGCGGTGTCGTTGCCGATGACCTGGGCGCAGACCATGATGGACGCCTCGCAGATGACCGGGTTGACCTTGCCCGGCATGATCGAGGAGCCCGGCTGCAGGTCCGGGATGGCGATTTCGCCGAGGCCGGTGTTGGGGCCGGAGCCCATCCAGCGGAGGTCATTGTTGATCTTCATGAAGGAGATCGCGATGTTGCGCAGCTGGCTTGAGCCTTCGATGAGGCCGTCGCGGTTGGCCTGGGCCTCGAAGTGGTCGCGGGCCTCGGTCAGCGGCAGGCCGGTGTCCGTGGCGAGCAGTTCGATGACACGTTCCGGGAAGCCGGCCGGGGTGTTGATACCGGTGCCCACCGCGGTGCCGCCGAGCGGAACTTCGGCAACACGGGGGAGTGCGGCATTGATGCGCTCGATGCCGTAGCGGACCTGGGCTGCGTAGCCGCCGAACTCCTGGCCGAGCGTCACCGGGGTGGCGTCCATGAGGTGGGTGCGGCCGGACTTGACGACGTCCTTGAACTCCACGGCCTTGCGCTCCAGCGACTCGGCCAGGTAGCCAAGCGCCGGGATGAGGTCGTTGATCAGGGCCGAGGTGGCGGCAACGTGGACCGAGGTGGGGAAGACGTCGTTGGAGGACTGCGAGGCGTTGACGTGGTCGTTCGGGTGGACAACTTTGTCACTCCCGGCGGCTTTGAGGGCACGCGTGGCCAGCTCGGCGATGACCTCGTTCATGTTCATGTTCGAGGACGTGCCGGAACCGGTCTGGAAGACGTCGATGGGGAAGTCGCCGTCGTACCTGCCGGCAGCTACCTCATCGGCAGCCGCAGCGATCGCCTTGGCCAGCTCGCCGTCGAGCACCCCAAGTTCTGCGTTGGCCTGCGCGGCAGCCTTCTTGACCCGGGCCAGCGCCTCGATGTGCGCGCGTTCCAGGGTCTTGCCGGAGATGGGGAAGTTTTCAACTGCACGCTGCGTCTGTGCACGGTACAGGGCGTTCACGGGGACGCGGACTTCGCCCATCGTGTCGTGTTCAATGCGGAATTCTTCAGTGGAAGTCATGGGGCTAGCTTAGGGCGATCGGGGGCCCGGACTAAAACCGTGAACCGCATGCTACGGGCACTGATCCGGGCTGGGCCTAGACCTCGCCGATCCCGGAAACCACGTTGGCGCGGCCCTCGGCGAGGCTGTAGGAGAGGCCGATCACCGCGGCGCGGCCGTCCTCGATTGCGGCCGAAATCACACGGGAGCTGTCCACCAGGCGCTTGGACGTCTGCTTGACGTGCTCCACCACCATGTCGTTGATCTCGTGCTCGCCGTTCCGCATGGACGTCAAGACAGAAGGCGTGATGCGCTCCACCAGGTCCCGCATAAAGCCCACCGGCATGTTGCCGGTGTCCACTGCGGACTTGGTGGCACTGACGGCGCCGCAGCTGTCATGCCCCAGCACCACGATCAGCGGCACCCCCAGCACGCTGATGCTGTACTCCAGGGAGCCCAGGACGGCGTCGTCAATCACCTGGCCGGCGGTGCGCACCACGAAGGCGTCCCCCAGGCCGAGGTCGAAGATAATCTCCGCGGCGAGCCGGGAGTCCGAGCAGCCGAAGATCACGGCAAACGGGTGCTGGTTTTCCACCAGCGACGACCGGCGGGACGCGTCCTGGTTCGGGTGCGACGATTCGCCGGCAACAAAGCGTTCGTTGCCTTCGCGCATGCGGCGCCAGGCAAGGGCGGGGGTCAGGTAGGTAGCCACGGGCTTACTTTACGGGGCCGTGCTGGCTGACGGTGAAACTGTGACGGCCGGGTTGGCGTCCATGGACTGCACGACGGCGGTGGCGAGTTCGGCGAATTCGTCCAGCTGAGCGCTTCCCGTCAGGACAACGGTGGTTCCGCGGTACTTCAGCACCATGCTCTTCTCGCCTTTGCCGGTGTCACGCAGCTCCCAGTCCTGTCCGCCCGCCGCACGCGTTCCCGTCACGGGAGCGCTCTTGGTCTGCTGGACGAGCCAGGTGGGGTTGGACTGGCGGGTCTGGACCAGGCCGATGAAGGACTCGTTCGGTGTCAGGTAGCCAACTTCCCACGTGGGAACGCCGCTGCCGGTGCCCGACTCCCATCGGGCGTAGTTGGACGTGAACGACTTGCCGGTGTCCGGTGTTACGGGTGTGAATCCCGCCACATCCGTGGCGTTCCGGGCCACTGCGCCGACGTCGATGTTCGGGCGGAATCCGTCGCTCTTGGGGAGGGGGTTCATCAGGATGATGGGCAGGAAGGCGGCGATGCTGACCACCAGGGCAACGATCATGCCGATCACGGAGGCATTGGCACGCTTCGCCGCGGCGGCCGGGATTACTGGGCGGACAGGGGCTGCGTCGGCCGTGCCGGCGCTGCCGCCTTTAGCTCCGGAGTCGGAGGGGTCGGGCCCGGGGCTGATTTTTTCCTGCATTTCACTCACCCCTCTATAGTCGCCCATGTTTACGCGCAACTCACAGTCGGGGGAGTGGGGGAGGCTCAAGGTCCATGTTGCAGGGGGACGTCATGCCGCGCCCCGAAGGCTCCGCCACGACTATGATCAGTACCAGAGGAATCACCGCACCGGCTGAATCCGGCCGAGCGGGTCCAATGATCGCCACTCGAAGAAGAGGTTCACGTGTCACCAGCGCCTATGACCCAGCAGTACTCCACGATTTCCCCCTCCCTGGCCGTGGGCATCGACGAGCCAGACCGCAACCTCGCCCTTGAACTTGTCCGCGTCACCGAAGCCGCGGCCATCGCCGGCGGCCACTGGGTTGGCTTCGGCGACAAGAACAAAGCCGACGGCGCGGCCGTTGACGCCATGCGCTCCTTCCTTCACACGGTCCACTTCAACGGCGTTGTGGTCATCGGCGAAGGCGAAAAAGACGAAGCCCCCATGCTGTTCAACGGCGAACATGTTGGCGACGGTACCGGTCCTGAGTGCGACGTTGCCGTGGACCCGATCGACGGCACCCGCCTGGCCGCCCTCGGCATCAACAACGCTTTGGCAGTCCTCGCCGTGGCTGAGCGCGGCTCCATGTTCGATCCGTCGGCCGTGTTCTACATGGAGAAGCTCGTCACGGGCCCGGAAGCCGCCGACATGGTGGACCTCCGCCTGCCGGTCAAGCAGAACCTGCACCTGATTGCCAAGGCGAAGGGCGTGAAGGTCAACCAGCTCAACGTCATGATCCTTGACCGCGACCGCCACCGCCCTCTGGTCGAAGAGATCCGCGAAGCCGGTGCGCGCACCAAGTTCATCATGGACGGCGACGTTGCCGGTGCGATTGCAGCAGCCCGCTCCGGCACCGGCGTTGACGCCCTGATGGGTATCGGCGGCACGCCGGAAGGCATCGTTGCTGCCTGCGCCATCAAGTCCCTCGGCGGCGTCATCCAGGGCCGGCTGTGGCCCACCAGCGACGACGAGAAGCAGAAGGCGATCGATGCCGGCCACGACCTGGACCGCGTGCTGTCCACCAATGACCTCGTGTCCAGCGACAACTGCTACTTCGCGGCCACCGGCATCACCGACGGCGACCTCCTCCGGGGCGTCCGCTACTCCAAGGACAAGGTCCTGACCCAGTCCATCGTCATGCGCTCCAAGTCCGGCACCATCCGATTTGTTGACGGCGAGCACCAGGCCAGCAAGTGGGAAGGCTACGCCCGCAAGAACTAGCAGGTCTTCACCCCGCGTACTCCTGCGCGAACTGGCAGCTAATGACCCCAAATTCCTGATTTGGCGTCATCAGCTGCCAGTTCGTGTTTCAGCAGGTAACCCAGCCTGTGGATAACGCAAACCTCAGGCCGGAATCGGACCACAATGGAGCATGTCCCGGACGCCCATGCCTCCTCAGCTCCCGCACGGATCATTTCTTGTTGCCGATGCAGAGGCCCTGGGCCTCACTCGGAGACAGCTGAGCAGGGAGGGCATATTCACGCCCTCGCGCGGCATCAGACTGCCGCTGGGCAGCACCGGTAGTGTCGCCGAAAACATCCGTGCCTACAGCCGCCTTGACCCCAACTGCGTCCTGACGCACTCCACCAGCGCGAGAATTTGCGGAATATGCCTGCCGGCTTGGCTGGAGCAGGACTGGAGGATCCACATCGCCCGTCCTGCCGACGGCTGCAAGCCGCGCCGCAGGAACGTTGTGGGTCACCAGTTGTCGTTCAAGTCCGGCGAGGTCATATCGTTCGACGGCGTTCGGCTCACCTCAGCTGCCCGTACCTGGCTCGACCTGGCCACAATGTTGAGCCTCAACGACCTTGTCGCGGCCGGTGACTCCATCGTCGTCAGCCATGGAGATGACTTCCCGATGCCGCGGAAGCCGCTGGCAACTGTTGCGGACCTGAGGCACATGGTGGGTCAGCATTCGGGAATGCGCGGGGTGAAAACGGCGCGGCTAGCCTTGGATCTGATCAGGGTGGGGGCAGACTCGGCACCCGAAAGCCTGATGCGGCTTGCACTGGTACAGGCAGGAATTCCCGAACCGACGTTGAATGTTGTGCTCCGCAACGGGCTGGGTCACCCTGTGGTCTGGCCGGATGCTGCCTACCCGGAGTATCGGATCGCACTGCAATATGATGGCGCCCACCACAGTGATCCTGACCAGTACCGCCGCGATATCAAGCGGCAGGGCCTGACTGAAGGTCTGGGCTGGCGAGAAATCCGTGTCCAGAAGAGTGACCTGGAAGGGGATCGGCCCTTCGTCGTCGAAAAAGTGCGGGCGGTCCTGAGCGGTTCGTCGGCCCGCTCCGGGTGGGAACGAACTGGCAGTTGATGACCCCAAACAGCAAATTTGAGGGTATTATCTGCCAGTTCGCGCGGAGGGGGAGCGGAGGGCTCGAAGCCTGTCGCGCAGCTTGCGGGCCAGCTGGTACGCGTTGTACCGGAGCTTTTGAACGGGGAGGTCCCAGGTGCCGGGGTACTCCACCTCGCGGCCGCCGAAGGACTTCTTGAACGCGGTGAATCCTGCCCATTTGTGGCTGGGCTGGTCCGCGGGCGCGACACCCCACAGGTCCACGTGTTTCAGGCCGCGTTCCTTGGCGTCTGCCATCAGGGTCACCAGGAGCGGGATGCCCGCGCTGAGCTTGCGGTGAGTGTCATCCAAGGCTGCGTGGGCGTAGGTCCGCGTGTCCGCGGAATCGTAGGCCAAGGCCGCGGCGATCGGCTCGCCGTTCAGTTCGGCGATGAACATGGTGGCTGCGCCCGCGGGCATCAGGGAGGCTGCCACCTGGGTCAGGTACTCGTCACTCTGCGGCTTGAAGCCGTTCCGCCGGGCCGTCATGTGCAGGAAGTACAGCAGGATACTGATGTCGTCCGCGTCCTGCGACGCCCGGAACGTGACGCCCTTCTTGTGGATGTTCCGGTAGAGGTTCCGGTTCACGGGCTTCATCGCGGCGAGGACATCCTTGAAGTCACCTTCGAGGTCCACGATCCAGCTGAGTTCTGGCTGCTGGTTCACGGGTGCCGGCTGCAGACCGCGCCGGCTGAGCTCCGTGGCGGCCGGCATCTCAAGCCCGGCGGACACCGGCTCAATCCGGACAAACACAGCGCCGCACGATCTGGCCGTTGCCACCAGGGCGGCCAGGGCGGCGTCGAACGCCTCCGCGGAGGATGCCACCGGCCCATAGGGGGCGTAGAGGACCTTTCCGGCCGGGTTTTTCTCCTCGACGGCCAGGAAGCTCCAGCCCGGGCCGGACTGCTGATGGACTGTGCGGCCCAGCGACGACTGGACATCCGCCCAGGCAGGCGTCTGCAGGAAGAATTCCACGGCTCAGGCCTTCAGGGATGTGGTCACGGCGAAGGCAACGGCAGGGGACTCGGCACCGGCCACCGGGTGGATATTGACCGGTGCTTCCGCGGCGGGAAGGAAAGCGCTGCCCCCGCGGGCCAGCTGCAGGTCGCCCTTGGGCGAATCGAGATACACCGATCCGGCAACAACAATAACGACGACGGCGCCCGCCTGGGCCAGCGGCACCGGCTCCGCGCCGGGTGCCAGTTCGATCCGCTGAAGCTGGAACTCCCGGAAGGGCGGCTGGTACAGCTCCTGGCCAAGCCCGGAGACTTCCGGCGTGAGCATCGGCACCGCCACCGGCTGGAATTCGATGGTCCGCAACAGCTCCGGCACATCGATGTATTTCGGCGTCAGCCCGCCGCGGAGCACGTTGTCCGAGGACGCCATGACTTCAACACCCAAGCCGTGCAGGTACGCGTGCACGTTGCCCGCGGGGAGGTAGACGGCCTCGCCGGGGGCCAGCGAAATCCTGTTCAGCAGCAGCGAAATCAGCACGCCGGGATCACCCGGGTACTTCTCGTTGAGGCTGATGACCGTGGACAGTTCCGCCCTGTACGGTGCCAGCGGAGCGCCGGAGATCAGAGCCGCGGCCACCATGGCTGTGGTGTGGGAGACGTCATCGCCGCCCGTGATCAGGCGCTCGAAGGCGCTCCTGAGGCCGGCACCCTCGTCCGGGTTCTCCAGGACCTCAAGCAGCTCCACGAGCAGGGGCGGGACACCGGTTTCCACCAGGTCGAAGCAGGCGGCAAGGTGGAGCAGAATCTTCCGGGTTGATGCCGGCGCCCGGAACCCGCACAACGCTTCGAACGGCGTCAGCGCGAAGATCATTTCGGGCTTGTGGTTGTCATCGCGGTAGTTGCGGTGCGCGGCATCGGGCGCAATGCCGTCAGCATTCTCCCGGGCGAATCCCGCTTTGGCCTGTTCGATGCTGGGATGGACCTGGAGGGACAACGGCAGCGCGGCAGCAAGGATCTTGGTCAGGAACGGGAGCCGCGGGCCAAACTCGGCCACAGATTCGCTGCCCAGGAAATGTTCCGGATCTTCGGCAATCAAGGCATCCAGCGGTGCCACGGAGCCGTCCACCCGGCGGGCCATCGAGGGGGCGCCGGGGTGGGCGCCGATCCAGAGTTCGGCTTCCGGCCGGCCGGACTCGGGGCGTCCCAGCAGCCCTGCGATGGCGGTGGTGGATCCCCAGGCGTAGTCGCGGAGGACGTTTTCAATTTCGTACACAGCCGGTATCCATTCTTGGTCTTCAGGTCTACGTAAAGCCTTGCAGTCAGGTGCCGCGGCCGGGTTTTCCGCGCGACGGCGCAGCGGGCCTAGAGCGGCGCGCATTGGCCGTTGGTGGCCACCAGTTGGCGGATAGCTTCCTCGTTACCCTCGCGCTTGAGCTGGTTCAGCAGCTCCGCGGTGATCGGTTCGCCGTCGGGCGTTGTAGTCACGGGGGTGAAGTCGGACGACGGCGGGGCAGTCTGCGCGGAGGTTCCACCGGCTGCCAGGAACGCAGCCATGGGCACCTGGGCGGACGCCTGCAGGCGTCCGCCGGCCGTGGCGGGCTCAACGAGGCTGTCAACGGGTGCGGCAGCCTGTGGGCCCGAAGCTGATGCCAGCAGCTGGTCCACCTTGGCGTGGATGACGTCAAAGTCAGGCACCGTGGAGAAGGACGCGTCGAAGTCGGGCGGGCCGATGGTGAGCCGCTTGACCTCCTGCCCCTTGGCCTTCGTGGCGAGGTCCACAAAGCTGCCGAGCTGGGACGAGGAAATGTTGGACTCCACAACCTTGGTGCCTGCGCTGGCGATGTCCTCGAATTTGGACAGCAGCGTGGCAGGGTCCAGCTGCTTCAGCATGGCCTGCTGGACGCACTGCTGACGCTGGATCCGGGAATAGTCGTCGACGTATTCGCGGGACCGGCCGTACCAAAGGGCGTGCTCGCCATCGAGTGTTTGTTCGCCGGCAGGAATCCAGCCCAATGGCATGCCATGGGTGCGGGTAACCTCGTCGAAGTAACCGCTCATCGGAACCCAGCCGCCGGCCTTGATTTTGATGCCGCCCATCGCGTCAATGAGTCTGGCGAAGCCCGCCATATCCACCAGGACGTAGGCCTGGACCGTAATACCCAGCGTTCCTGAGACTGCTTCGAGAGTCGCCTGCGCGCCGGGGTCGGCGACACCCGGGTACAGGTCCGCGTGCTCGTTGGTCACTTGGGTATTGATGGCGTTGATGAGGCACGCGTCGCCGCAGTCGTAGCCGTCCGGGTAGATTTCGCGCATGGGCGAACCTTCGCTGAACTGGGCGTTCTGCAGGTTGCGCGGCACGGAGATGATGGCGGTCTGGCCGGTCTTGGCGTCCACGCTGAGGACGGACAGGCTGTCCGGGCGCCTGCCTGTGCGGTCGTCGCCGGCGTCACCTCCCATCATCAGGAAGTTGTAGCGGCCGTCCACGGGATCGATCGTTGGTCCCCCCGCGAAGATGCTGCCAATGGCGTTGCGGCCCACGTTCAGCAGATACGCGGCATACCCAAGGGTGCCGCTGCTCAGGACCAGGGCAAGCACCAGGGCGATGCCGACGGCGGGCCGCGCCGCCGGTGCCAGCAGGACCGGGCGGATCAGCCGGAGTGTGTTGATGAACAGGAACGCCCATCCAAGCGCCAGCGCCACCAGGACGAGGATGATCACCAGCGAGGCAAACTGATTGGTGAGGATGTTGATCAGGAGCGACCGGTTCACGGCCAGAAGCAGCAGCGTGACCGCCAGCAAAGCCCAGGCGCTCAGGGTGACGCGAAGGGCAATACGGCCGAGCCTGCGGTCGCCGGCTACAATTTGGGCGCTGCCGGGCACCAGGAGGGTCATCAGGACCAGGGCAAAGCCCCGTTTGGTCCGGACGGGTTCGGAGGCGCTGGACGGATACCGGACGGGATCAGTCATGACCGTGCCGGTTGCTGGCTGCTGCGGTTCGCTTCTGGACATGTCCGGTTCCTTAACGGCTGCCCCGGAGAACACCATTGCCGTCGGCGAAGACTTCGCTGACTTTCTGCCTGAGGTTGGCTCCCTTGCGGGTGGCGACGTCGTTGAGTTCCTGGGCGAAGTCCAGGAGGTCGGCGCGGAGCGTGGCTGCCAGTTCGTCCGTGCCCGACGCGAGGATCCGGACTGCTAGCAGGCCTGCGTTCCGGGCACCGGCAATGGACACTGTGGCTACGGGAACGCCGGCCGGCATTTGCACGATGGAGAGGAGGGAATCCATGCCGTCCAGGGTCTTCAGCGGGACCGGGACGCCAATAACGGGCAAGGGAGTCACGCTTGCCAGCATGCCGGGAAGGTGGGCAGCTCCGCCGGCGCCCGCGATGATGACCCGCAGCCCGCGTTCGTGGGCGGTCTGGCCGTACCGGATCATTTCGGTGGGCATCCGGTGTGCGGAGACCACATCGGCTTCAAAGGGGATGCCGAACTCAGCCAATGCATCCGCGGCGGCCTCCATGACCGGCCAATCCGAGTCTGAGCCCATGACCAGCCCAACGATGGGACGGGGGACGGTGCCGGTGGTGGTTTCGGTGGTCATGCGTTCTCCTCGGAAATCCGTGCTGATTCTTCGGTGGGAACCCGGCCGTCGCGGATGATGGCCGCCACCCGGGTTGCGCGTTGCCGGACCGAGTCCACATCATCCGTGGAGGTCCCTACGAGGTTGACATGGCCAATCTTGCGTCCCGGACGCACTGATTTTCCGTAGCAGTGGACCTTGGCGGCCGGCTCGCTGGCGAGGGCGGCCGGGTAAGCGGAAAACAGATCCTGGTTGTCGCCGCCCAGGAAGTTTTTCATGACCACTACCGGGCCCAGGATGTCGGTGGCACCCAGCGGCAGGTCCAGGACCGCCCGCAGGTGCTGCTCAAACTGGCTGGTAACCGAACCGTCCTGGGTCCAGTGGCCGGTGTTGTGGGGGCGCATCGCGAGTTCGTTGATCAGGAAGCCGACGCCAGAGCCCGGTGTTTCAAAGAGTTCCGCCGCCATGACTCCGGTGACGCCAAGTTCCGTGGCGACGCGCAGTGCCGCGTCTTCCGCGGCCGCGGCAACCTCGAGGGGGATGTCAAGGGCAGGGGCGATGACTTCGTCGCAGACGCCGTCGACCTGGATAGTGTGCACCACCGGCCAGGCTCTCGCTTCGCCGCCCGGGGTCCGCGCCACCAGCGCGGACAGTTCGCGGCTGAACTCAACTTTGGCTTCGGCGAGGAGCGGGCTCATGGCCTCGAACCACGGAGCAGCCTCTTCGGCGGCCTCGGCGGAGTCGATGATCCGCACGCCCTTTCCGTCGTAGCCGCCGCGGGGCATCTTGAGGACAACCGGCCAACCCGTTTCTTCGCCGAAGTCCACGAGCGCGGCGACGTCAGCGACAGCAGCCCAGATGGGGTTTGGGAGACCAAGGCTGTCGATGGCAGCCCTCATCACCAGTTTGTCCTGGGCATTAAGCAGGGCGTCCGGACCGGGCTGGACATTCACGCCAGCGGCCAAAAGCGCGCGGAGGTGGTCCGTGGGGACGTGTTCGTGGTCGAACGTCATAACATCCAGACCGTCCGCGAAGTCGAGGAGAGTCTGGAGGTCCTTGTAGTCACCCACCGGTGAAGTGGACACAGCAGACACGGCTGAAACGTCCTCAGCCTCAGCCAGGACACGGAGTTCAAAGCCAAGGGCGGTAGCGGCCGGGGCCATCATGCGCGCGAGTTGGCCGCCGCCAACTACGCCGATTACTGGAAAAGTCACATATGCCAGCCTACAGAAAAGCTCACCGGATCCGGGCTTTGGGACGTCGAAGGGCCCGCTTTTCGGGTATTTTCGCGATCACCCTTCACTCCGCGTGGGGCGGGTTCACCGATTTCGGGTCTAAAATAGACCTCTGGCCGTGTGGCCCAATGAACGGACGGCCATGGAGGGTCATGTTTAGCGCACTTGCAGATCGTATCCGGGGGCTCGCCTCGCTATTTTGGCGTGAAGTGGCCAAGTTCGGAGCCGTGGGCGGTGTGGCCTTCGTCATTGACTCGGCCATCTTCATCTGGCTGTTCACCGGACCGATGCACGGCAGCGAGGTCTGGGCCAAAGCGGTGGCAACCATCGTGGCAAGCATCTTCTCGTGGGTTGCCAACCGTTACTGGACGTTCAGACACCGCAAGCAGGCCAACGTGGCCCGTGAGGCCGCGCTGTTCGCCGTCATGAACCTGGTGGGACTGCTGATCGCCTCAGGCTGCGTCTGGTTCGCGAAGTACATCCTGGACCTGAACGACAAGCCCTCGCTCTTTATTGCCGGCAGCGTCGTGGGCCTGGTCCTGGGCACCATCTTCCGCTTCTTCGCGTACCGGTTCTGGGTCTTCAACGAAGAACTGGATCAGGAGCCGGAGTTCTCCCACGACCACGAGCTCATCGAACGGCACCATCGTGAGAAGGCAGCTGCCGCTGCTGCCGTCGCCCAGCACGGGGAGCAGCCGGAGGCAGACTCACCGGAAAGCCGCCGGCAGCAGCCGTAACCCGGCCGTGCCGGGAAAGCTACTTGCCGTGGATGCGTTCCGCGGCCAGCAGCTTGTCCGTCAGCTGCACATCGGCGTGAGCCAGCACCACTGAACCACCGTTGTGCCACGCGCCGAGTGAGTTCGCCAGCGCCGGCTCCAGCCCTTCAGAGGCCGGGACCAGAAGCCTGACGCCTTCCTCATGCGGCGCCGCAAAACCAGTGATCAGGCTTTCGTGGATGTGACGCTGCCCTCCGCCAGCCCGAATGGCACAGCCGGCCGCCGAAGGGTCCGTGTGCGCCATAAAGACGTCGCCATGGGAGCGGACCTCGGCGGCGTAGTCGATGACTCCGGCAGGCAGGTCACCCGGCCACCGCATCGCCAGGGCCGGAAGGGCGACGGCGATAACGGCGTCGTGCTTCCCCTCAACGGTTCCGGGCCTGTCGGTGACCAGGAGCTCCGCCTCCCCGCCGTCCAGGACTGTTTCCATGCCCAGCTGCCAGGCGGCCAGTGCCCAGATCATTGACTTCCAGTGGGCTGGCAGGTCAAGAGTCAGCCGCATGCCGGGCTCGGCGTCGAGTTCGTCCTGCAGCAGATTGCTGGTTTTTGCCACCCAGTTGTCCAGCACACGACCGGAGAGTTCCACGCGCTCGGAGTCCGGGCCGTACCAGGTCAGGCGGGGTGACGTGGCGTGGCCGGAACGCAGGGCAGTCATCAGATCTATCGCCGGGATGCTCATGGCTTTATCTTGCCACGGACACAGTGGGGCGTCCTTGGCTGGGATGCAGCGCACCGAGTCCCTAAGGGTCCCAGTCGGGTCCGGCCGGGCTGTGATTTTACTCACAGGAGTTTGTCATCTTATTTGTCTAATTCGGGCTGCGCCTGTATTTTCGGCAGCTATTCAGCGGAAACGGGACCTTTTGGCCGCCGATGCGGACCGCCAGGCCTCCGGCGCGCCGGACCTTCGGAAAACTCCCGGGCGTGGCGTGACCGGGATTGTCCCGGAAAGTTGATTATTATCCCGTCCACGGCTTGACTCCCCAGTAGTTACACGCGTGTAATTAGATATCGAAAGTCACTGCATAAATACGGGCACGCAACCGAGTGTCCAAGTATTCAGGCAAGGGCTGCAACATTTTGGGGAGGGTCGCCGTGGGGCAAGCAGAGCGTATCCATGAAGATGCCGTCGTCGCCGGACTGGCAACGGCAAAATACCGCGCACGGGGGGTGCCGAGCGACTGGTACGTCGATCCCGCGGATCCCGACGCCGCGGACCGCTACAACCGCAATACCAAAGACCCCCTCCAGGACCAGGCCACAGCCTTCCTGGCGGCGCACGAAGCACTCCTCGACGGCGGACACGACCAGGACGATGACGACCTGGATCCGCCCATGGAACTGCGCACCCCGGCACAGGGAACAAGTTCTCAGCCGGTGTGGATCGGACTGCCGTTCGGGCAGGACTTCGACGACGAAGGTGAACTCGGCTGGCAGACTGATGCATTGTGCGCGCAAACGGATCCGGAAGCCTTCTTCCCGGAGAAGGGCGGATCCACGCGCGACGCCAAGAAGGTCTGCGGTGCATGCAATGTGCGGTCGCAGTGCCTGGAATACGCGCTGGCAAACGACGAACGGTTTGGCATTTGGGGTGGCCTTTCCGAGCGTGAGCGCCGGCGGCTAAGGAAGCGAGCAATCTAATTCTTCAGGAAGTACATGTCACTGCCGTTGTGGTGTCCCACAACGGCAGTGCCTATCTCCCCAGAACCCTGGCTGCCCTCGCGGACCAGACCCGGCCCGCGGACTCCCTCATCGGAGTGGACACCGGATCCCGCGACGACTCCGCCCTCCTCCTGGAACGGGCCTTCGGCGCAACCAATGTGAGCACTTTTCCGCCCGGCAAGAGCGGCATGGGCGGCGCCGTGCGCGCCGGGCTCAACAAGCACGCGCCCTGGGAAGGCCAGTCCCAGCGCGCCGCCACAGAGTGGGTCTGGCTGTTGCACGACGATGCGGCCCCGGCCCCGGAGGCGCTGGCCGAACTCCTCAGTGCCGTGGAGCGCGCACCATCCGTGACCGTGGCCGGCTGCAAGCAACTGGACTGGCACTCGGAACGCCGGCTGATCGACGTCGGACTCTCCACCAGCCGCTGGGCCGAGCGGCTTACCCTGATCGATGCCGACGAACTGGACCAGGGCCAGTACAACGGCCGCACTGACGCGTTTGCGGTGAACTCGGCCGGCATGCTGGTCCGCCGTGATATCTGGGAACTCCTGAACGGCTTCGACCCCGCACTGCCGGGCACCGGCGACGACGTCGACTTCTGCTGGCGCAACCGCCTCGCCGGGCACCGTGTGGTGGTAGTTCCCACTGCACGGATGTTCCACGTAGCCCACCGGCCGCATGCCCAGGGAAACGCTTCCGCGGCGCGAAAGGCCCAGGTCCATCTGCGTCTCAAGCACGCCCCGCTGTGGAAGGTGCCTGTCCATGCGGTCGGTGCGCTGCTTGGCAGCATTTTCAAACTCGTGCTCAGCATTGCGGTCAAGGATCCCGGGCACGGTTTCTCGCAGCTTGTGGCCACATTCGCTGCCCTGGCCCGGCCCGGTGCCGTGGCAAAGGCCCGCCGGACCGCGGCAAACAGCCGGCGGATCCGGCGGTCCGTCATCAAGAAGCTGCAGACGCCCCGGCGTGAAGTCTGGAACCACCGCCGCTCCCTGATGGAAGCCCTGGGCGCCGACAACTCCACGGCCGATGGCCTGGTCCATGACCCCCTGGCGGACCAGCCGACGGGGGACTCATCAGATGATTTCGCTGCCCTGACCACCACCGAACGGGGTTGGGTGGGGGTCGGCGCCATCGCCGCCATCATCATTGCGTCCGCGGCTTCCCTCACGGCGCTCACCGGGCTGTTCCGGGCCGACGCTGTTTCCGGTGGAGGCCTCATTCCGGTGTCCTCCACCCTTGGCGAAATCTGGCACCACGCCTCCAGCTGGTGGATCAGCCTGGGGGCAGGGCTTCCGGGCAAGGGCGACCCCTTCGGCTATGTGCTGTGGATCCTTGGCCTGCTCGGCGGGGGAGACGCCAACGCGGCCATGGCCTGGCTCCTGCTGCTCGCCGCCCCGCTTTCCGGCCTGACCGCGTGGTTTGCGGCCGGGGGCCTGACCATCCGGCGCCGATTCCGCCTCGTTGCCGCACTCTTCTGGGCGGCCGCTCCTGCCTTGCAGATAGCACTGAACCAGGGCCGGGCCGGTGCCTTGGTGGCCCACATCATGATCCCGCTGCTCGTCCTGGCACTCCTGCGCGCCACCGGGTCCGCTGTGGGCCACGGACGGTTCATTGTCCCGTCCCCGGGTGACCGGCGTTTCACCGAAAAACCACCCGCACGGCCTGGGATCAACGGCATGCCGTCCTGGACTGCCGCCGCCGCCGCAGGATTGACGCTGGGTGTTGTGACCGCGTCGGCGCCTTCACTGCTAGTCCCGGCCGTTGTGGTTATTGTGCTCTGCGGGCTGATGCTTGGCCGTCGTGGCCGCACCGTGTGGTGGGCTCTTTTGCCCAGCGCCGCGCTCTTTCTTCCCTTCGGGCTGTCCGTTATCGACCGGCCGCGGGCATTGCTGGCAGACCCGGGTGTTCCGCTGGGATTCGAGGCAGCCCCGCTGTGGCAGCAGTTCCTGGGCCAGCCGCTGCTGTTCTCCGCCGAAGGTGGCCTGTCCGGCCTTCCGTTCTTCAGCGGCCAGGCGATCCCATGGGCACTCGTGCTGGCACTGCTGCTGGCCGTTCCCGTCCTGCTGCTTGCCGTTGCCGCCCTGTTCCTCCCGGGTAAGCGCAGCAGGACAGCACGTGTTCTCTGGGTGGCGGCTCTGGTGATCTTCGCGGGTGGCTGGCTCGCAGGGCACGTTGCCACGGGCGCAACTGCCGACACCCTCGTGACACCGTTCACCGGTCCAGCCGTCTCCGCCGCAGGGTTCGCCCTGCTCGGAGCCGCCCTGATCGGTGCCGAGCGCTTGCTTGATGCCGCGGACCGGGCAGCCTCGCCGAGTATTCGGCGCAACGTGGCCCTTCGCTCCGCGACGGCATTTGCCATGGTGGTGCTGCTGGCCGGTCCGCTGGCCGGCATGGCGGTTTGGTCGGCGCAGAACCTGCTACGTTCCTCAGCCGTTGCCCTCCCGGCCGACGTGCCGGCAGAGCCCGCGCTGGGAACGCCACGGCTGGTGCAGCCAGGCAGCGCCCGGACGCTTCCCGCCACCGCCATAGACCGTGGCACCGGGCCGGAGCAGACACGCACGCTGCTGATCAGCACCCAGGAGAACGGCGCCTTTGACGCGGCCCTGATGCGCGGTGCCGGGACCACCCTGGACAGCTTGTCAACGATTGCCGCCGCCCGGAACATCCTGGGCGCGCCCGGCCAGGAGACAGTCAGGGAGGACGACGACGTCACGGCGTCCATCCGCAGCGTGGTGGCCACGCTGGTGGCCGGCCAAGGCGTGGACCCCCGTCCCGAGCTCGAGCGCCTTGGTGCTGGATTCGTCGTGCTGCGCTCGGCAGACACCGCCGCCCAGCTCACGGCCAGCAGGATGGACGCAGTTCCGGGGCTCGTTGCCGTCGGCCAGACGGATGTCGGCTGGCTCTGGCGGATAACGCCGCTGAACCAGCCGGTACTGCAGCCCGCCGACGTCGCCCATCGCGTCAGGATCGTGGACGGCACCGGCGCCACCGTGGCGCTGGTGCCCTCCAAGTACGACGACGTCGACACCCCTGTGGCCGAGGGGCCGGAAGGGCGGCTGGTGGTGCTCGCCGAACGGGCGGACCCGGGATGGAGCGCCTGGTTCGACGGGCGAAAGCTCACTGCCACAACGTCCGGCTCGGCCCAGGCCTTTACCTTGCCTGCCACCGCCGGCCAGCTGACCATCCGGTACGACACCCCTTGGGCCCTTTGGTCCGGAATCGCACAGATCACGGTGATAGGACTCACTGTAATGCTCGCCATTCCCATGCCCGCGCGCCGGCCCAACACAGGGCTCTCGAGGGACGAGGGATCTTTGCGTAAGGAACACCAGAATGCATAAGGACGCAGCCCGCAGGACCCCTCGCAAGCAGATGCTGGCAGGCCTGGTCTCGGCCGTGGCGATTGTGGCCGCAGCCGGCGCGGGACTCGCAGCCTCCTCGGTCGCTCCGCAGCCGGCAGGGAGCCGCAGCATCCCGGCCGTGCTGGCTGCAGTTCCCGCAGGCGCCAGCGCGGGGGTATGTCCTGGCCCGGCCCGCCTGCTCGAAGGAACGGAGGCGGGCACCGACCCCCAGTTCAGCCCCGAATCCGCGACCGCCAAGAGCGCTGTCACGGGCGCCGTCCTGAGCGCCCCCGGCGGTGTCCTCCCCGGCAGTAGGCTCGCCGCCCTTGACGGGACTCCCGCCGTCGAGATCGCCAAGGACGGCAGCCAGCCCGGCCAGGGAACAGGTCCCCAGGACCTGACCGCCGGCGTCCTCGCCGGGCACAGCGTGGATGATGCCAGCTTCCTGAGCGCCGACGCCCAGGCAGGCCGGAAGCCCTCAGCCGCCGGGCTTATGAGATTCACTGCCACGGACGGTGACCTGCAGGGCTCGGCGGCTGCCAATTGCCAGCCGCCCGCCAACGACCTTTGGCTGTCCGGTGCCAGCACCACCGTGGGCCGCACCTCCGTCCTTGTCCTCAGCAACGCCTCAAGCACACCTGCCACCGTCAGCCTGGAGCTCTTCGGCAGCAAGGGTCAGATCCAGGCCCCGGGCAGCAGGGGGCTGCTGGTCGCGCCGGGAGGTACGCGCTCAATCGTCCTGGCTGGCCTGGCCCCTGGTGAAGCCCAGCTCACGGTCCATGTCCGAAGCGCCGGCGGTCCGGTGGCCGCGTCCATCCAGCAGAGTGTCCTGAGGGGACTGACGCCCGGCGGCGTCGATTTCATTGCTCCGGGCGCCGCACCTGCCGCACGGCAGGTCATGACCGGAGTGGACATCCAAGATGCCGGCGCGATCTCCGCCTTCACGGGAAACAGCGGCTTCAACGACGCCGGCCCCGCGCTGGCCATCACGGTTCCGGGACCGTCGGATGCGGTAGTGGAGGTCAAGCTCTTCGGCCGGGACGGCCAGAAGGCACTCCCGGGCGGCGGCGTTGTCACGGCAAAAGCCGGGGCCGTCACCGAGATTTCCCTGGCTGGCGTCCCCGCCGGCCACTACACGGTGTCCACCAGTTCGGACGTGTCATTTGTGGCCGCAACCCGCATCACCCGGGGCGTCACGAACGACAAGGCCTCGGACGTCGCCTGGGCTGCCTCCGGTGTCCGGCTGGGAAGCCAGCATGTGGTGCCCGTGCCCCAGGGCGGTGACCGAACCCTCGTGTTCGGCGTCCTCGAGAACCGGGCCACGGTCTCCTACGCTGCCATCACCGCGGACGGCAAGATCCGCGCGGCCGCAACTGCCGACGTCGCCGGCGGCACCACAACGTCCATCAAGGTCCCCGAGAAGGTGGACGAGTCGGAAGTGGTGGCGTACGTTGTCTCCGCGTCAGGTGACGCTGCCTACGGCGCGCTGCTCCTGCAGCAGGACGGCCGGGACGACACCTCCACGGTGGCCTTCACGCCGGCGGCTTCAGGGCAGGAAAAGGTGCCGGTCTCCCTGGGATACTGACAGGACAGCACCGGCGGCGTCAGTACCGGCGGCGGTAGACCGGATCCAGGGTTTCCGGCGCTACGCCGAGCATTTCGGCGGTGTGTTCCACCACGACGTCGTGCACCAGGTCCTGGAGTTCCTCCCGGCTGGCGCAACCCTGCTCAACCACCCGGCGGTACAGGGTGATCACCGGGCCTTCCTCTGCCGTGGCGGGGGTGTAGGCGCCCATGGGAGGCGGGGCGGCGTCGGCCACCAGCTGCTCCAGCAGCGGGGGTATTTCGTCGACGGCAAACCGGACGCCGTCGAGCGTTTTGCCCCAGATGTCGTGGAGCCGCTGCGCGGAATCCAGCACCATGTCGTCAAAGCGGTCCGACCGTGTCCTGTAACCGGGGTGCGTTGGCAACACCAGCTCCCCGCGCAGGCCGCGACCGTGGCGGTTCCGGCGGCGCATCGCAAAGCTTCGGCCGGGCGAACCCGAACCCGTTTCTGCGGCGCGGTCATCCGGGTCAGCCAAACGGACCGTAAAAGCTGAATCATGGTTCGATGACTGCATACCTTGACTGTAAACCCGGGCGCAGAATTACGCGACATAACCCCGGTTTGCGTGCAAGGGCGCGGCGGCCGATTCGGCAAATACTCCGAACAAGTTGGGATACGGAGTAGTCTGTGATGTCGTGGGAGCTATCCGTCAATGTTCAAGGTCAGCCTGCCGTCAGTCGGCGGTGGCAACTTTGACGTACGTCTATGCCGACTCCACCGCCGTCCTGGGTCCGCTTGCCACCTACGCCGAGCCGCATTGTTACGATTTGTGCGAGCAGCACGCCGGGTCACTGACCGTGCCCCGCGGCTGGGAAGTGCTTCGCCTGGCGATGCCCACAAGCCCGCAGCAGCCCGGACCGGACGACCTCCTGGCCCTCGCCAACGCGGTCCGCGAAGCAGCGGCCCAGCCGCCCAATTCGCAGACCACGCCGGGTCAGCGTGGCTTGCATTCAGCGCTGGAGGCCCCGGCCGGCACCGAAGGCGTCCGCCGGGGGCATCTGCGCGTCCTGCGCGAACCTTCCTGAGGCGGATCTGGCGGTAGGCTGGAACCTGCTAATCAGTCAGCCAACGGCGCGAACGCGCCCCTGTCGGGAGCACCAATCATGCCAAAGATCAGTCCTGAACTGTTGTCCGTCCTCCGCTGTCCCGTGACCGGATCGCCCCTGGTCCAGGAAGGCGAAGAGCTTGTGTCGACGGCGGCGGGAGATTCGGGCGTGAAGCTGCGCTACCCGATCGAGGACGGTATCCCGCTGCTGCTGCCGCCGGAACTTCTCCAGGCCGCCACGGCTGCCGGTTCGGACCAGCACGATCCCGCCGTCCGGCCGGCCACGGACCCAAGCCCCGCCACGGACAAAACCGCAGCTACTGCCTAGGCAACGCCTGGACAACCCGCACCACCACCAGCGGTCGACTTTCGCGCAGAGGCTTCAACGCCGGCGCCGCCATCGGACAAAAGCAAAGGAACCCCATGACATTTGACTACAAGGTAGCCGACATCTCGCTGGCCGAAGCCGGCCGCCACCAGATCCGCCTGGCCGAGCACGAGATGCCAGGCCTGATGTCACTCCGCAAGGAGTTCGGACCCACCCAACCGCTGAAGGGCGCCCGGATCGCCGGATCCCTTCACATGACGGTCCAGACTGCCGTCCTGATCGAAACCCTCACTGCCCTCGGTGCCGAGGTCCGCTGGGCCTCCTGCAACATCTTCTCCACCCAGGACGATGCCGCCGCAGCCGTCGTGGTGGGCACGGGAACGGTCCAGGACCCGCAGGGTGTCCCGGTGTTCGCCTGGAAGGGCGAGACGCTGGAGGAATACTGGTGGACTGCACAGCAGATCCTGGCCTGGCCCGGCGCGGACACCAATCCGGAGCTCGGCCCGAACATGATCCTGGACGACGGCGGCGACGCCACCATGCTGGTCCACAAGGGCGTTGAGTTCGAAGCTGCCGGCGCTGTACCGGCGGCAGGCGAAGACGAGTCCGAGGAAGGCCGGATCTTCCTGGACGTGCTTCGCGCCTCGCTGCAGGAAGACCCGCAGCGGTGGACCCGGATCGGGGCCAGCCTGCGCGGCGTCACCGAGGAAACCACCACCGGCGTGCACCGCCTGTACCAGCTGGCTGAACAGGGCAAGCTGCTGTTCCCGGCCATCAACGTCAACGACTCGGTCACCAAGAGCAAGTTCGACAACAAGTACGGCATCCGCCACTCGCTGCCTGACGGCATCAACCGCGCCACCGACGTCCTGATGGGCGGCAAGGTGGCCGTCGTCTGCGGTTATGGCGACGTCGGCAAGGGAGCCGCAGAGGCCTTCCGCGGCCAGGGTTCCCGCGTCATCGTCACAGAGATCGACCCCATCTGTGCCCTCCAGGCAGCCATGGACGGCTACCAGGTGGCCAAGCTGGAGTCGGTGCTGAGCCAAGGCCACATCTTCATCACCACCACCGGGAACAAGGACGTCATCCTGGCCGAACACATGGCCGGCATGCGTGACAAAGCCATCGTGGGCAACATCGGCCACTTCGACAACGAGATCGACATGGCCGGTCTGGCGCGGATCCCCGGCATCAAGAAGGTGGAGATCAAGCCGCAGGTGCATGAGTGGGTGCTCGACGCCGGGACCCCCGAAGAGCGCTCCATCATCGTCCTGTCCGAGGGACGCCTGTTGAATCTGGGCAACGCCACCGGCCACCCGTCCTTTGTGATGAGCAACTCATTCGCCAACCAGACCATCGCCCAGATCGAGCTGTGGACCAAGCGGGACCAGCCCGAAGGCGAACGCGAATACAGCAACCAGGTCTATGTCCTGCCCAAGATCCTGGACGAAAAGGTTGCCCGCCTGCACCTCGACGCCCTCGACGTGGAGCTTACGGAACTCTCCAAGGAACAGGCCGACTACCTGGACCTGGACATCGCCGGACCGTACAAGCCCGAGCACTATCGTTACTGACGTGTGATGCCCCGGGTGCAGACCGCGCCCGGGGCTGTTATGTCCAAGCATTAAGATCGGACTATGGAACCTGTTGTTAAGCCACGCCGGCGGGGGACCGCCAAGAAAATTCTCTTGGTGGCAGCCGTGTGTGTCCTTGCCGCAACGGGCGGCGTCTTCGCCGCCGTCGCGCCGGGTTTTGCGCGCGGTGGCCTGGAGTCCGAAGCCAGCTCGGCAGTCCGGTCCGCACCGGGCATCGCATCGCCCGTGGTGGCCCCGGTCAAGGTGGACGTCACGCCGGCCAACGCCGCAAAGCAGGTGAACCCGGCAATGCCGGTGTCGCTCAAGGTGGGCAACGGCAGGATCGAGAGCGTCACGCTGACCAGCACCGCCGGCGAAGTAGTCCACGGCACCTTTGCCGGGGACGGCAGCAGCTGGACAGCGACAGACTCGCTGAAATTCAACACCGAGTACAGCTACACATATGTGGTCACTGACGGGGCGGGACGGGATACCAGCACCACAAACTCATTCAGTACGGTTTCGAGCACGCACGAGGCGGATGCTGCTATCTACCCGCTGGATGGGATGAAGGTTGGCGTGGGCCAGCCGCTGCAGGTCATCTTCAGCGAACCGGTGGTCAACCGGGATGCCGTGGAGAGGGCCATCAAAATCACCTCCAGCGCAGGGCAGGCCGGGGCCTTCCACTGGTTCAGCGACACCATGGTCCGGTACCGCCCGGAAGCCTTCTGGGCGGCGAACTCCACAGTCACCATGGACATGCAGCTTTTCGGCGTGGACCTCGGCAACGGCCAGATTGCCAACTTCAACAAAAAGGTCACCGTGAATTTCGGTGACAAGCGGGTGGCTATCGCCGATGCCGCCGCACACACTTTCACGCTCAGCGTTAATGACCAGGTAGTGAAAACCCTCCCGGTCAGCATGGGCGATCAGCGTTTCCCGTCAGCGCGCGGCTACGCGGTCCTGATGGAAAAGAACCGCTATGACCACTTCCGGGCGGCCAGCATCGGACTCAAGCCCGGCGATCCGGCCTACTACGGCGAAGTGGACGTGGAGTATGCCATCCGCCTCACCCTGAGCGGCGCCTACATCCACCAGGCGCTGGAGTCCGCCTACCCCTTCATCGGCAACACGAACGTCTCGCACGGCTGCATCGGGTTCGCTCCCGACGGCGCCGCCTGGGTTTTTGACAACATGACCACCGGCGACGTGGTTCAGATCATCAACACCGAAGGCGACTACGCCGCCGTCGACGACGGCTATGGCGACTGGAACATCCCCTGGGCGGAGTACAACAACTAGGAACCGTTTGGCCCAGGACCAGGCCCAGGACCAGGACGAGGTTCAGGCCTATGGCTCGAACGGCAGGCGGTCCAACCGCTCCGCCGTGGCCGAGTTCCGGCGCCGGGCCTGCTGCAGCCGCGCGAGTTCACGGTGACGGCGCTCCGCGGTGACGGCCGCCAGGTACTGGTCCGGGCTGGTTCCCGGGGGCGGCGGAGGGGCCACATGCCCGGCCAGTTCCGTGGCGATCGACGCCGCCATTCCGGCGGCGGACAGCGGTGACATGCGTCCGGCCTGCCGGATGAATTGGGCGGCCTGCCGTGCGGTCGCATCTGGGATCCGGCCGATGTCCGCAGCTGTGGCCCAGCCCTGAAGCTGTGGGGGAACAAAGACGCGGACCGGTACCTCTGCCGGCACGCGCCGGCGCAGCGCATACGTGCCGGCAAGGATGTCACCCAGCCGCTTGGAGCGGCTGTTGAAGAGGGCGACGCCGATGGCGAGGCCACCCAAGGTGAGGTAGATTTCCAGGAATCCAGTCAGCCCCCGGATCACGGCGTGGCGGAACCGGATGGCGCCGCCGTCGTCCCTGACCACACGCAGGCCGGTCGCCAGTTTTCCGAGCGAGAGCCCCCGGGTGAGGGTCTCCACGGCTACCGGGACAATCACGAAGCAGAAGACCACGCTCACCAGCGTCAGCGCCCGCATTGCTGCCTCGTCAAGGTCCTGGGCGGCGGCTGCGACGCCCAGCAGGATCAGGACCAGCAGGATGATGTTGAACAGGACATCCAGCAGCAGGCCAAGGGCACGGGCGGCGAAGGATGCGGGGCGCAGTTCCAGGACAACGGCCTCGCCGGTGATTATCGAACTCAAGCGGATACCCCAATCCCTGGTCAGCCGTCCTGCGGACCTTCACAGTCTATGGCGGCTAGGCTGTTGCCGTGGATATGGATGCCTTCTCCGCCGCCAACGGGGACAAGTGGTCAAGGCTGCACCAGCTCGCCCATAAGCGGCGCCTCAGCGGCGAAGAGGCCGATGAACTGCTGCGCCTTTACCAGTCGACGTCGGCCCACCTTTCCTTCATCCGGTCGATTGCCCCGGAGAGCGGCCTGTCGGCGTCCTTGTCCGCCACCCTGGCCCAGGCCCGGACCCGTTTCACAGGCGCCCGGTCCAACGTGATGGCGGACCTGGCCCGGTTCTTCGTGGCTGCCCTGCCGGCGGCTCTGTACCGCCTGCGGTGGCTGACGGTGGCCTGCGGCGCCGCATTTATCCTGGTTGCCGGCGCCTACGCGCTCTGGATCGGGACGTCCCCCGAGGCCCTGCGGTCCGTTGCCTCCGAGGCTGCGGTCCGGCAGTACGTCGAGGAAGACTTCATTGGCTACTATTCGGAAAATCCCGCGGCCTCGTTTGCGGGGGCCGTCTGGACCAACAATGCCTGGATCTGCGCGCAGGCGGTGGCCCTGGGCATCACCGGCTTCTGGGTACCCATGATCCTGTTCACGAACGCCCAGGGCGTCGGGATCGCCGCCGGAGTTTTCGCCGCCGTGGGCCGGCAGGATGTCTTTTACAGCTACATCCTGCCGCATGGCCTGATGGAACTGACGGCTGTTTTTATTGCCTGCGCGGCGGGCTTGAGGATCTTCTGGGCCATGGTGTCCCCGGGACCACGGACGCGGGGACGGGCAGTGGCGGACGAAGGCCGGTCGCTGATCACCGTGGCCCTGGGGTTGGTGCTGGTGCTGTTCGTTTCCGGATTAGTGGAAGGTTTTGTCACGCCCAGCCCGCTTCCGGTATGGGCCAAGATCGGCATCGGCCTGGCGGTGCTGGCTGCCTACTGGGGCTACGTCCTGGTATGGGGACGGCGGGCCTATGACGCCGGTGAACGCGGCGACTTGGTGGCCGGCGACGCTGGATACAGCGAAATCGCCGCATGAATCCGGGAGCGACGGGGTGGCTCCTCGCCCTCGTGGAGGAGCGGGCGGTAGGCTCGACATCAGATACACGGCGCTGCCCGGATCAGAGCCGGCGGCGTGGAACCCAACGGAAGTGACGCTGCTGTGAACGACAATTCGCCGACCCCTGCCAAACGCACGGAGCCGCAGCCGGATCCGGACCTGGATACTTCGTCGGACTCGGAAGAGCCTGCTTTTGCTTGGCTGACAGACTCCGGCTCCAGCACTCCCGACGTGTCCCCAGCACGTAGCGCCGGTGCCGGGCAGGGCGGTGCCACCCAGCCCGAAAGCCGCGCCGGCCGCAAAGCCGCGGAGGCCGCCGTCGAACCTCCCGCCGCGGTACCTTCCGTAGAAGAGTCGCTCCGCAAAGAACCGTCCGCCCAGGGCGCCACCCGAAACGGTGCCCACTTCAGCGAGCCGCTGCCCACGTCAGCGCTGCAGGTCCGTCCGCCGCAGGAGGAAGTGGAGCGCCGCAACGCGGAGCGCGAAAGCGCAGCCAACGCCAAGCCCGTGGCCCCGCGCATCTGGCAAGTCCTGCTGGCCCTTTTCTACCCGGTGATCCTGCTGGTGCTGGCCGTCCGCGCAGTCACCAGCCCGCTGTTCCTGTGGGCCGAGTACAACAGGCCCGGGTTCCCGGGCGACGGGTACGGGTTCAGCACCGACGACCGGATGACGTACGGTTCCTACGCGGTTGACTACCTCAGCAACTGGGCGGGCCCGCGGTACCTGGGTGATCTGGTCAATCGCAGTGGCGGGGACCTTTTCAAGGACGGCGAAGTCAGCCACATGGCCGACGTGAAAGTTGTCATCCTTTCCGCGTTTGGCGGGGGAGCACTCCTGATCGTCCTCAGCCTCGTGGCCATCGCCTACCTGCGCCGCCGCAGCACCGGCGGTGTGCGCCGCGGACTCTTCGCGGGATCCATTGTTGCGCTGGCGATCATCCTGGGGCTTGGCGCATTGGCCGTGCTCGGCTGGCAGCAGTTCTTCACCGAATTCCACCGGATCTTCTTCGCCAGCGGTTCCTGGACGTTTGCCCTTGAAGACACCCTGATCAGGCTGTTCCCGGGCCAGTTCTGGATCGATGCCGGTATTGTCATCGCCGCGCTGGTCCTCCTGGCGTCTCTGGTGACGCTCATCCTCACTTGGCCCACCCGCCGCCGTCGCGGCCTGGCCAAGGATGAGCCGATAGGCGCTGAGGCGTAGCCCCAAGCAACTGCACGTGCTCAGCCGTTTATTTTGGCGGGCTGCTTCTTGCGGCCGGTGATGGTCAGGAAGCCCTGAGGGTCGAGCTCGCCGAGGTCCCCGGTACGGAAGAACCCGTCCACAAAGGCCTCGGCGGTGGCCGCTTCGTTGGCGTGGTAGCCCTTGAACACGCCGATCCCCTTGACCAGCACTTCGCCGTCCTCGGCCACGCGGATGGTGGTGCCCGGCAGGGGGACGCCCACGCTGCCCACCCTGGTCCGGGCGGGCGTGTTGGCCGTACAGGGGGCGGTTGTCTCGCTCAGCCCGTAGCCCTCAAGGACCGGGATCCCGGCGCCGCGGAAGAAGTGTGCGTCCTCAGGTGCCAGGGGGCCGGCCGCCGATACCGCGTATCGGACCCGGCCGCCAAGGAGCTGGCGGAGCTTCGGGTACACCAGCCGGTCAAAGACGGCGTGCCGCGCCCGCAACGCCAGCCCGGGTCCGCTGCCCCCGCCGCGGGCCACGGTGTCCTGTGCCGTGGAGAAACGGATGGCGGCGGCTGACGCAGCCCTGAAGATCCCCGCTTTCCCGGACCCGGCAGCCTGATGCGCGGCGTCCGCCCGGACCTTCTCGAAGATCCGGGGCACCGCCAGGAGGAATGTGGGTTTGAACGTGCCCAGATCCGCCCGCAGGTCAGCAGGACGGCTGACGTGTCCCAGGGTGGCGCCCGCATGGAGGCACGCCACCTGGGCGGCGCGGGCGAGCACATTGGCCAGCGGCAGAAACATCAGGGTGCGCGCATTCTGCCCCTTGAGGATCTCCGGGAGAAAGGCGACGACGTTGACGGCCACGAGCGCAAAGTTGCCGTGGGTGATCACGCAGCCTTTGGGCCGTCCGGTGGTGCCGGACGTATAGGCAAGGGACGCGACGTCGTCCAGGCCCGCGGCGGAGCGGTGGCGTTCCAGCTCGGCGTCCGTGACGCCCATTCCGGAAGCCGAGAGGCTGGCGAGGTTCGGAGCCTCGCCGTCGTTATCCATCCTCACCACGGTGACCAGCCGGTCCTTGAGCAGGGTGGAAGACTCCAGGATGCCTGTAATAAGCGACACCTTGCCGCGGTCCTGCGCGAACACGCGTCGCGCGCCGGCGTCGTGCAGGATCCACTCCACCTGGCCGGGGGTCGAGGTCTCGTCGATGGGGACGCTCACGCCGCCGGCAAACCAGATGGCGAAGTCCACCAGGGCCCACTCATAGCGAGTGGCGGACATGACGGCGACGGTGTCGCCGGGCTCCAGGCCGCCGGCGATCAGTCCCTTGGCGAGGGCACAGACATCGTGCACGAATTTTTGCGCCGGGACGTCGGTCCAGCCGTTGGGGCCTTTGCGCGCGTAGAGGGCGTGGGCCGGGTTGGCGGACTCCCGTTGGCGAAGGAGATCCGTGACATTGCTGCCGGGCTCCAGCTCCACCAGGAGTTTTGTGCTTGCTTCTCGCACGGGGGCGTCTCCGTTCCGCTGCCTCAACGCAGTTCGCGGCTGGTCAGGGTTTCATGCAATCCTGCCTTAGATCCAGGACGGCATCCACATCCGGTAGCGCCATTCCTGGTAGGGGATGGTCTCCGCCGTCCACACCGGGTAGAAAAATGCGGACAACAGGACTGCCCCGGCGACGAAGAGCGCCACCAGGTAGACACCGGACCGCCGGCGCCAGAGCGGGTCGGTGTCCCGGCCCAGGACGAGGCCCAGGCAATACACCAGCGCGAGCACCAGGAAGGGCTCAAAGGAGACGGCGTAAAAGAAAAACATGGTCCGCTCCGGGTACAGGAACCATGGCAGGTAGCCGGCGCCCACGCCCGCAAGGATCGCCCCTGCGCGCCAGTCCCGGCGCCCGGCCCACCAGAACAGCAGGACCACCAGCGAGATGGCGGCTCCCCACCAGATCATCGGGTTCCCCACCGAGAGAATGGCTGAGGCGCAGTTGGGCACGTCGCATCCCGGGACGCCCTGCTCCGGCTTCTGGTAGAAGAACGACGTCGGCCGGCCCATCACCAGCCAGCTCCAGGCGCTTGCCTCATAAGGGTGTTCGGAGCCCAGGCCCTGATGGAACTTGTAGGCCTCCAGATGGTAGTGCGCCAGCGAACGCAGGGAGTCCGGCAGCCAGCCCCACTCCGCTGAGGGGTTGCTCTGGGCCCACCGCCGGAAGTAGGCGCCCCCGGAACGGAACCAGCCCGTCCAGGTGGCGGTGTAGACCACCGCCGCAACCGGAACCATGCTGACAAAGGCAGGCATGCCATCCTTGATGATTCCGCCGCTGACCCAGCCGCGGATTCCCGCGACGCGCCGTGCATTGAGGTCCCACAGGACCGTCAGCACGCCGAAGCCGGCGAGGAAAAACAGGCCCGACCATTTGGTGCCTATGGCGAGTCCCATGCACACGCCCGCGGCGAGACGCCACCAGCGGATCCCCAGCCACGGTCCCGCCAGCAGTTGGCTGGCTGCGGGCCGAGCGTTCCGGGACGCGGCCGCGAGCCGTCCGAGCCGTGCGGCCAGCCGCCGTCGTCCGTCATCGCGGTCCAGCAGCAAAGCTCCGAAGGCCGCCAGGAGCCAGAACATCAGGAAGATATCCAGGAGTGATGTCCGCGACATCACCAGGTGGTGGCCGTCGACGGCGAGCAGCAGGCCCGCGGCGGCAGCCAGCGGCACTGAGCGGAACAGTTTAAGTGCAATCAGTGTGAGCAGCAGGATGGACAGGGTTCCGGTCAGTGCGGCCGCGAACCGCCAGCCGAACGGATTATCGGCCCCGAAGAGCCACATGCCGCCGGCGATCATCCACTTGCCCACGGGCGGATGGACCACGTACTCGGGAGTGTCCAGGAGGATGGCCGGGTTGCCTGCGTTGAAGGAGTCGTTGGCCTTGTCCGGCCAGCCCCGTTCGTAGCCGCTGACCACGTAGGAGTAGGCGTCCTTGACGTAATACGTTTCATCGAAGACCAGGCTGTGCGGCGTGTCCAGCCGGACAAAGCGGAGGACGCCGCCGATCACGGAGGTCAGGGCGGGCACCAGCCAGAACCAGAGACGCAGCGACGGCGGGTAATCCCGCCAGCTGCGGGTGCTGCCGATCAGGCGCTCGCGGAGGGCTGTGGCAGAGAAAGCCTCCGCCGGACGGGCGATCCACGGGCCTCGTGCCGGCGGGATGGTCTGGCCGGCCTCGGCAGGCCGCATGGAGGTCTGCGTCACGAGCCCCATGCTACCTTTTGCAGCTTGGGCCGCCGGCCAGCAGTACGCTGGGGGAGTGGACCCTAACCCCAGCACCTTCGCCGATTCCCGCCCCGCAGAACCTTCCGTTGCCGCCGGGGAGGAGCCAGAGACAGAGGTTCACGTGGCAGCGGACCCGGCTGCGGCGGCACCGGTCGCCACGGGGCCGGGCCGGATCGTACTGGCGGCAACGCCCATCGGGAATACGGGAGACGCGTCGGCGCGCCTGATCGAGCTCCTGGGGACGGCGGACATCGTGGCCGCCGAAGACACCAGGCGCCTGCACCGCCTTGTCCAGAGCCTCGGAGTCACCGTCGCCGGGCGGGTCATCAGCTACCACGAGCACAACGAGGCCACCAAGACGGCCGAACTGCTGGAGCACGTCCGGTCCGGCAAAACCCTGGTCATGGTCACAGACGCCGGCATGCCTTCGGTCTCGGACCCGGGGTTCAGGCTGGTGGAAGGCGCTGTGGCAGCCGGACTCACCGTGACCGCCGTCCCGGGCCCGTCCGCGGTACTGACCGCCCTGGCACTGTCCGGTCTGCCCACCGACCGCTTCTGTTTTGAGGGATTCCTGCCCCGGAAAGCCGGCGAACGGGCGTCGCGGTTGGCGGACCTTTCGGCCGAACGCCGGACCATGGTGTTTTTTGAGGCCCCGCACCGGCTGGAATCGATGCTGCGGGCCCTGCGCGAGCGTTTCGGTGCCGAGCGGCGGATCGCCGTCTGCCGGGAACTGACCAAGACCTACGAGGAAGTCATCCGCGGGACGGTCGGGGAACTGTTGCTGTGGGCCGAAGGCAACGAGGTCCGCGGCGAGATTGCCGTGGTGCTGGGCGGCGCCCCTGAGCAGGCGCCGGGCACCCCCGAGGACCACGTGGCGGCCGTCAACGAGCTGGTGGCCCAGGGAATCCGGCTCAAGGAAGCCGTGGCCGCCGTAGCCGAGGACGTCCGCGTCAGCAAGCGGGAGCTGTACTCGGCGGTCCTCGCGGCACGCTGAGCGTACAAAAGGCCAGCTGTGCAGCTGCACAACGAAATCTCGCTTCAGCAGTGCGTCCAGGCGTAGACCCCTTGGCGGCCGCGGCAGTAGTGTGACAGTAAATCAGCCAATACGGCAGGCCGCCCAGGCCCTGCGTCAAGGCTGAACCAAACCTTACTGACGAGGGAGTCACCGTGACTGTCACCGCACAGCCAGCTGTTACCGCGGAGCGCGAAATCGCACTCCTGGCCTCTGTACCCACCGGATTGCTGATCAATGGCGAATGGCGCCCGGCGGCGTCAGGCAAGACGTTCGACGTTGAGGACCCCGCCACGGGCAAGGTGCTCCTCAGCATCGCTGACGCCGGCGCCGAAGACGGCAAGGCTGCTTTGGACGCGGCCGCCGCAGCGCAGGAATCGTGGGCGAAGGTCCCGGCCCGTGAACGTGGCGAAATCCTCCGCCGTGCCTTTGAGATGGTTACGGCCCGTGCCGAGGACTTCGCGCTGCTGATGACCATGGAAATGGGCAAGCCGCTGGCCGAGGCCCGCGGCGAGGTCACCTATGGCGCCGAGTTCCTGCGCTGGTTCTCCGAGGAAGCCGTCCGTGCGTTTGGCCGCTACTCGGTCTCGCCCGATGGCAAGTCCCGCCTGCTGGTCACCAAGAAGCCGGTGGGCCCGTGCCTGCTGATCACGCCGTGGAACTTCCCGCTGGCCATGGCCACGCGCAAGATCGCCCCTGCTGTCGCGGCCGGCTGCACCATGGTGCTGAAGTCCGCCAACCTCACGCCGCTGACCTCCCAGCTGTTCGCCGCAGTCATGCAGGAGGCCGGCCTTCCGGCCGGAGTCCTGAACGTCATCCCCACGTCCACGGCAGGGGCCACCACCGGCCCGCTGATCAAGGACCAGCGCCTGCGCAAACTCTCGTTTACGGGCTCCACCGAGGTGGGCCGGCGTCTGCTCGCCGACGCGTCCGAGACCGTCCTGCGGACCTCCATGGAACTCGGCGGCAACGCCCCGTTCGTGGTGTTCGAGGACGCGGACCTGGACGCCGCCGTCGCCGGTGCCATGCTGGCGAAGCTGCGGAACATGGGCGAAGCCTGCACCGCGGCGAACCGGTTCATCGTCCACGAGTCCGTCGCCGACGAATTCGCCCAGAAGTTCGCCGCGAAAATGGGTGAGATGACCACCGCCCGGGGCACCGAACCGGAGTCCAAAGTGGGTCCGCTGATCGATGCCAAGAGCCGGGACAAGGTTCATGAGCTGGTGTCCGATGCCGTGGCCTCCGGCGCCAAGGCTGTCCTGGGCGGCGCCCCGGCCGAGGGCCCGGGCTACTTCTACCCGCCCACCATCCTCACCGGCGTCACCGAAGGCACCCGGATCCTGTCCGAGGAAATCTTCGGCCCCGTCGCCCCGATCATCACCTTCGGCACCGAGGACGAAGCCGTCCGCCTGGCCAACAACACCGAGTACGGTCTGGTGGCGTACGTCTTCACGCGCGACCTGAACCGCGGCATCCGGATGGGCGAACGGCTCGAGACCGGCATGCTCGGCCTGAACGCCGGTGTCATCTCCAATGCCGCCGCACCGTTCGGCGGCGTCAAGCAGTCCGGGCTGGGACGTGAAGGCGGCCTCGAAGGCATCGAGGAATACCTCTACACCCAGTACATCGGCATCGCGGACCCCTACGCCGGCTGAAAGGATCGTCCTTCGCCTGACAGGATTATCCTCCGGTCAGCCGCTTCCTCCACCGCCAGTAGGTAGCCGCCGCGGCGAGCCGCTATTGGCTACCACGCGGCCGGAACAAGCCGCCGCGCGCCCTCGACCAGGAGCGTGCGGCGGCTTTTGCCGTCCGGCGCGCCAGCCTGTTGAGCCCTCTGAACGGGGCAGCCAGGAGCCAGGCCCACCGGCCCAGAACCGACGGCGGGAGCCAGTCGGCACGGAGGCGTCGAGGGAGCGAGGCGTTGGCACGCAGGGAATGCTGCACCGCCGCGATGCGTGGGGCGATGGCCCCTGTCCTGCCGCGGCCGGCTGTGTCCTGGACAGGCGGGCCGTAGTGCCGGCGTTCAAAGTCGGAGGTGAGGCTGCGGATGGCTTGGTGCGCGGCGTCGTCCATGCCTCCATGTTCACCGAGCAGCGATGAATGGCGGAGCCGTGCGGAATACGTCCGGGCTGTTTCGCTGGCGCCCGCTGGCAGTCCGTAGTCGGTTCCGAGATCACGGATTTCGGCCCACGCCAGTGGAATCACGTCCTCCCGCGCCCGGCCCTCGGTGCGGAGCCGCCGGGCACGCCGCCCCATCCTCACCAGCCGCGGCGAGGCCGCCAGGAGGACGAGGCCCAGCGCGGCCGCCGTCCCCAGCAGCCATGGCAGGAGCAGCTGCCCGAGGTCCCCTGCGCCGCCACCTGCACCGGGGAGGGGCACGGCCGTGGCGCTTGGTGTGGGGGTCGGGGCGGTTGCGCCGGGAAGGAGGTCCTCGTTATTACCCAGCGAACCGGGGATGCCGGGTGTGCTGGTTTCCGTGGCGTACGCGGGTATGACACCACGCGACGGCGTGGGTTCGAAAGGCACCCACCCCAATCCCTGAAAGTAGAGCTCGGGCCAGGCGTGGGCGTCCCTGGCGTCCACCTCATACTCCGGCAGCGCACCTTGCCCGGCCACTGAAACCGTGGAACCAGTGCTTCGGCCCGGCGCGTAGCCAACCGCGATCCGGCTGGGGATACCTTCCAGCCGGGCCATCACGGCCATCGCGGACGAGTAATGGATGCAGTATCCGCTCTTCTGAGTCAGGAAATCGGCCAGCACCGAGAGCCCGTTACCGTCGTAGCCGCCCTGGACAGGTGACTGGAGCGAGTAGGTGAACTCCCCTGAGCGAAGGTATTTCTGGATGGCCATGGCCTTGGCGAAGGGCGTGTCACTCGAAGCTGTCACCGTGTCAGCCGTGCTGCGGACGATGTCCGGGACGTTGCCGGGAACCCTGGTGAAGTCGGCAGGGATTCCCTGCACGGCCTGCGACGACTGTTGAAGGAGGGTGGCCGTGAGCTTCGGCGCCGTGGACACCACAAGGTATTGCTGTGACCGCGTGTTGGTGTTGGAACCCTTGACGGCCAAGGTGGCCGGGTCCCATGTCCAGGCGCCATTGAGCCCGCGGATTGTTTCCGGCGCGTACGGCAACGGCAGGTACGGGCTGGTGAACGTGCCCGTATCCACGGCAGTCACCTGGCGGAGCTGCTCCTCGGCGACGATCTCGTGGCCCGTCTCAAACTGTCCGGCCACGGGGCGGCGCTCTGCGTCGCGGTCATCAGGTCCCCAGGATTCGCCGTCGAAATTGTCAACAGTGACGGACCGCAGATACAGCGGCCCGGCCGCGTTGGTGGCATAGGTGATCCGCCCGCTTCCGGCCGGTGCTCGCAGGCTGTTTCCCAAGGTAATCATGGGGTTCAAGCCGGTCCCGGCGCCCCACGGGTTCAGCCGGGAGCCCTGCGGAAACGTGCCGTGGTCGAACCCGGGGATGGCCGCCGGCACTGCCAGTGTTGCCACCAGTGCCACGGTTCCGGTCAGCATGGCCCGCCGGAACTGGCCGGGATTCCGGCCGCTGTCGGCCGCAGTGCGGGCATCCGGTGCAAACCACTGGCTGCACGCGAGGATCAGGAGGTACCCGGCCGCCGTGGCAGTGAAGCCCCAAACCCCCACGCTCTGGGGCTTCACTGTGGCGGGGACTACCAGGATGGCCAGCAGGCCCAGTCCGGTTGTTGCCGGCATGCCAAGCGGCACGGCCAGCGCATCGATGAGGATGACTGTCAGGCCCAGGGCTGCGCAGCTGACCATAACGATTCCGGCGTTCGGGGCCACCGGGGCACTTTCCGCAAGTACCGTCTCGCTCGCCCGGCGGACGAACCTGTCCACTTCAGCCAGGGTTGCCCCGGACGGGATGAAACCGGCAATGCCCGTGCTCCGGAAGAACGTCAGGGTGAGAATCGCGATCAGGGAGGCAAAGCCGCCGGCAGCCACCACGAGAGGATGGGCCCGCAGCGCGCGGAGCGTGGCGATGGTCAGGCAGACCACCACCACCGTGGTCAAGAGGGGCAAGTACCAGCCCCAGCCCCGCAGGACACCGTTAAGGGAAATCGCGGCGCCGGCCACGGACAGGGCGACGGCGCAGGCCATGGCCCAGGGGTACGCCCCGACCCGCGTCCGTGCCGGAACCTGGCCCGGGGCACCTGTGGCTGCCTGCCCGCGGGACGCGTTGCGTTCCGGTGCCAGTGTCACCGTCCCACCCCCGCTCCGCGGCGTACGTCTGCCGCTGCCGTGGCCGGCGCAGCACCACCCTGGTCGAAGTGCGCCCAGGCGTCCGGGACCGGAACCGAGGTTGGCACCGCCACTGCCCGCCAGCCGCCCCGGCGGAGGGCCTCCAAAGAGTCCTCGGAATCCGCGGGCCTCTCGGAAACGATGATGGCGAAGGCATTCGCGCCATAACCCGCCGCCGGAGCGAGGGCTCTGGCCTCGCTCGGAGAGATCCTGCCGAGCACGGCAATAAGGGGCCCCCGCATCCGGTGGGCGGAGAGTTTGTCCATCAGATGATCGTCGAAAACGGCCGGTCCGGCATCCTGGCCACCGTGGTCCCGGGCAGCGTGGTGCGGACCGGACAGCTGGATGGCGGCGAGGCTTTCGGCGATCGACTGGAGCCCGGACACTCCGCTGAACTCTTCCGCTTCCGGTTCCGGTGCGGACGGGGAGCGGAGGAACGCGGGTTCGCCGCGGGGGTCCAGGAGGCGGAGGGCGTAGTTCCGCTCCGACAGGTGCGTGCAGATGGAGATCGCGGCCACCACGGCCCACTCGAACGTGCCGCTGGTGATCATCTCGTGGCCGTCCACGGCCGCATTGCCCCCGAAACCGGAGCCGTGCCCGCCGGAGAATGCCGCGAACCGTTGGTCAAGGATGATGGTGGCCTCCGGCGTCGTGACGGACTCCTCCTGGCGCACCATCAGGGCGCCGTGGTGCGCGGTGGCTGCCCAGTGCACCCGGCGCATGGGATCGCCCGGGCGGTATTCGCGGGTCATGACGTCGTCGTCGCTGGGGTTGGCGCGGGTACGGGTTGCTGTGATGCCGTCGTTGCCGCGGGCTCCCGCGAGGCCCGTCACGGGAAGCTCGACGGCGGCGGGCGTCACGGTGAGTGTGTCGCCGTCGTCAATTGACCGCCGGTGCAGGGACAACCCGAACGGATCCGTGAACTCTGCGGTTACCGGGCCGATCAGGTACTGTCCGCGTTTGGTGGAGCGCAAGTGGTATTCGTACCTGCTGGTCCCGCCCTTGGCCGAGCGGGCGGGGAAATGGAAGGCCGGGGACTCGCCGAACCGTGGCGGCAGCCGTTCCTCCATGATCGCCCGGCCGCCCCCGTAACCGGTCCGCGCCACGGCGAGCCGCACTGTGGTGGCGGCGGAGGTCTCCACCGGGGACGGGTTGAACTCGCGGTAAACCTGGAACCGGGGCTTGAGGAGCCTGATCCCGGCCAGCGAAACCAGGGGAAGTACGATGAGCAGGACACTCAGGCTCAGCAGGTCCCGCCGCCCCATGATCTGCGCAGACAACAGGCAGAGGGCGCCGGCGGCCAGGAGCCCCCAGCCACGCTGGCTGAACAGGTGCCGGGGCAGTCGGTCACGCAGCGCCATATGACGGCCCTGCCTAGTGGTTCCGCCGCAGTCCGGCCGGCGGGGCCGGGTTGTTCACCGGGTCCTGGTTCACCGGGAGCCGGGAGAGGATGCCCCGGATGACGCTGTGCGGGGTCTCGCCGGCGCCGGCCGCCTTCCGGTCCACGATGATCCGGTGGGCCAGCACGGATTCCGCCACGCTGACGACGTCGTCTGGCAGCACAAAATCACGGCCGTCCAGCGCCGCCGTGGCCTTCGCGGCCCGGAGCAGCTGGAGCATGGAGCGTGGGCTGGCGCCCAGCCGGAGCAGGGGGCTTTCGCGCGTTGCGCGGCCTACTGAGACGGTGTATTCCTTGATGGCCTGGGAGACGTAAACCTGTTGGACCGTGGCGATCATCGCTGCGACGTCCGCCGAGGTGACCACAGCGGAGACCTTGGCCAACGGGGAGGTTGCCTGATGGGTCTCCAGCATTTCGATTTCGGAGTCCTTGTCCGGATAGCCCATGGAAATCCGCGCCATAAAGCGGTCGCGCTGGGCCTCGGGGAGTGGATAGGTGCCTTCCATCTCGATCGGGTTCTGGGTGGCCACCACCATGAACGGTTCGTCGAGTTTGTACGAGTCCCCGTCCACCGTCACCTGGTGTTCCTCCATACACTCCAGGAGGGCGGATTGGGTCTTGGCGGACGCGCGGTTGATTTCATCGCCAATAACAATGTTGGCGAAGACGGCACCCGGGCGGAACTCGAACAGCCGCGACGCCTGGTTATAGATGGACACGCCCGTCACGTCCGAAGGCAGCAGATCAGGAGTGAACTGAATGCGGCTGACCGTGCAGTCAATGCTCCGGGCGAGGGTTTTGGCCAGGAGGGTCTTGCCCACACCTGGCACGTCCTCCAGGAGCAGATGGCCCTGGGCCAGCAACACCGTCAGGGCAAGCCTGGCCGCATCCGACTTTCCGTCAATGACGGTGTTGATCGAGGCCAGGATCCGCTGGCTGGCCGCGTGGAATGAGTCCGCGTCCATGGCTGCTGCCTTGTAACCGTTGAGATGGCCCACCTGCTCCGTCACGGGGGTAAAGTTCCGGCTGGCAGGGGTTACCTCGTTGACGGCGGTGCGGCGGTGGGAGTCCATCTGCAACCTTTCAGTCCGGGGATCACCCGGAACGGGACAGCAGGCCTGCCTTCGCCCGGCGGTGGGCGTTCGCATCTGTTCGTACCAGCCTACTAACACAACTGCCCTTGCTGACAGAGAGTTCCGGGAATTCTGCCGCGATCCGCCGCCGCTAGGCTTGAGGGATGTGCAATTCGCTGATTCCCGCCGCTTACCGTGCCGCCGGGGCGGACCCTGCAGACGCCGGCCGGCAGGCGCGGCAGGACTATCCGCCGGCGCCGGAGCCGCTGCCGGTCCCCGTGATGGACAACCATACGCACCTGGATTTCCCCGATGGCGAGAGCCCGGTGGGCATCGCCGCGGCGTTGGATGCGGCCCAGGCCGTCGGAGTGCAGGGGGCCGTCCAGGTGGGCTGCGACCTGGAGTCCTCCCGGTTCACGGTCCGCGCCGTTGACCTGGACAGCAGGTTGCTGGGGGCAGTGGCATTGCACCCCAACGACGCCCCGGACTATGCCAGGCGCGGCGAGCTGGAGGATGCGCTGGCGGAGATTGAGCAACTGGCCGCCCACCCCCGGATCCGGGCCATCGGCGAGACCGGCCTTGATTTCTTCCGCACCGAAGGGGAGGGCCTGGCCCACCAGCGCTATTCGTTCCGGCGGCATATCGATATTGCCAAGCGCTTGGACCTGACGCTGCAGATTCATGACCGCGACGCGCACGACGACGTCGTGCAGGTCCTGCGCGAGGAGGGGGCTCCGGAGCGGGTGGTGTTTCATTGCTTCTCGGGTGATGAGGCGCTCGCCAGGATCTGCAATGCCGCGGGCTGGAACATGTCCTTTGCCGGCACGCTGACCTTTAAGAATGCGGCTAACCTCCGCGCCGCGCTGGCGGTGGCAGACCCGGACCTGGTGCTGGTGGAAACGGATGCCCCGTTCCTGACTCCGCATCCGCACCGCGGCCGTCCCAACGCCAGTTATGTGGTGCCGTACACCGTCCGCGCCATGGCCGAATTGACAGGAACTGACCTCGCGGAGCTCTGCACCCGGATTAGCGAAAATACCGTGCGGGCGTACGGATCGTGGGACTGATTTGGGCCTCGTCACATTGCTTGGTTCACATACCTCGTATGTAAATTTCTTGGCCGCTTTATAACGCTACGGTTACAGTGGAGAACTATTAGCCGGGGTCGGGGAAGGCCTTCGGATAATTTCACTTCATTCGCAGCAGGACCAGGCAGGGCTTTGATGCCCTCTGCCTGCCGCGCGGAGTGTGGCGGCGCAACGGTGCCCGGAGCTTGTCCCCAGGGTCATGCGCCGGCTATTTCACTGCGTTTTTCCCCGTGCCCGGATGGATCTAAAGTTACGGGCAATCGTGGTCAAGCTCTTCACAACGGACGGCAAGTTCAGTTTTATCAAGGTGGGCACCCAACTGGTGGTGCTGTGTGCGCTGGTGTTGGGCCTCGTGGCCTTCGTCGGAAATAACAAAACCGTTACCCTCAACGTCGACGGAAAAGTGACTTCGGTCCAGTCCTTCGGCGGCACCGTGGGCCAGGTCGTAAAAAGCGCCAACGTAGAACTGAAGCCGGCTGACCGCGTCTCGCCCTCGGCGGACGCCAAAGTGGAGAACGGCACCGTGATCAACGTCAACATGGCCAAGGCCGTGAAGGTCAGCCTGGACGGCTCTGAAAAGACCATCAACACCACGGCGCCGGATGTTGCGGGCCTCGTCACCGAACTGGGAGTGGCCAGCTCCTCCTCCGTTTCCGTCCCGAAGGACGCCCAGCTCGCCGTGGCCGGATCGTTTGTCTCCATCTCCACGCCCAAGTCCGTCAGCATCGTTGCCGACGGCAAGGCCTCCACGGCCACCACCACCGCGGGGACCGTCGCCCAGGTGCTGGAGGACGCCGGCATCACCCTCGGCGTCGATGACCGTACTTCCCAGCCGGGCAACGCGCACGTGGTCAACAACATGGTGGTTAAGGTCTCCCGGGTGGATACCAGCCAGACCGCGGCCACTACTGAAGATGTTGCTTTCGACAGCATGACCACTGAGAGTGCTGAGCTTCTCAAGGGCGAGAAAGAGGTCACCCAGGCCGGCGTGGCCGGCAAGGTGGATAAGAGCTTCAAGCTGGTGATGGTTGACGGCCGTGAAGCCTCGCGGACGCTGGTCTCCGAAACTGTTTCCGTCCAGCCCGTGACGGAAAAGGTCACGGTAGGCACCAAGGCAAAGCCCGCAGCCGCCGCCGGAACGAACACCGGCGCCTCGGCCCCGGCCATGATGAACGAGGCCATGTGGGACAAGATCGCCCAGTGTGAGTCCACCGGAAACTGGTCCATCAACTCGGGCAACGGCTACTACGGCGGCCTCCAGTTCGACATCCAGACCTGGATCGGCTCCGGCGGCGGCGCCTACGCCCCCAACGCCAGCCTCGCCACCAAGGCACAGCAGATCGACATCGCCAACCGCGTGTACGCGCAGCGTGGCCTGCAGCCGTGGGGCTGTGGCTGGGCCGCTACGAGCTAGGCACCAATGAGCACCTGCGCTGGCGGCAGCTGACCACAGCCGCCAGGCAAGCAGAAGACAGCGGCCGGCCCCGGATTGTCCCGGGGCCGGCCGCTGCCGTTAAGCGGAAACACACACCGCGTAACACGCATGATCCGCGCGGAAAGCGGATGGCCCGTCACTGCGGCCGGGATAGGATGCCTAGGTGACTGAACCGACTGCCGCCGCGCCCGCACCCCTCTTCGGTGCTTCCGACATACGCCGGCTGGCGGAAGAAATCGGTATCCGGCCCACCAAGACACTGGGACAGAACTTCGTCATCGATGGCAACACCATCCGCCGGATCGTCTCCGTTGCCAACATCGGGCCAACCGAGACGGTGCTGGAAGTCGGGCCCGGCCTTGGTTCCCTCACGCTGGGCCTGCTGGATGCCGCGCAGACGGTCGTCGCCGTCGAAATTGATCCGGTCCTGGCGGCAAAGCTGCCGGAAACCGTGAAAGCATGGCGGCCGGACGCGGCGGGCGCTTTCCACCTGGTCCAGGCGGACGCCATGAAGGTCACATCGCTTCCCGTTGAGCCCACCGCCATTGTGGCGAACCTGCCGTACAACGTGGCGGTGCCGGTGGTCCTGCACCTGCTCCAGCATTTCCCCAGCCTGCAGCACGGTCTGGTGATGGTCCAGGACGAGGTGGCTGACCGGCTGGCCGCGGGGCCAGGATCAAAGACCTACGGGGTGCCCTCGGTCAAGGCGGCCTGGTACAGCAGCATGCGCAAGGCCGGAGTGATCGGCATGAACGTCTTCTGGCCTGCGCCGAAGATCCAATCCGGGCTTGTGGCCTTCACCCGGCGGGAACCGCCTGAAACAACCGCCACCCGTGAGCAGGTGTTCGCCGTGATCGACGCCGCCTTCGCCCAGCGCCGGAAGACGCTGCGGGCCGCCCTGGCCGGCTGGGCCGGCGGCGCAGCCGAGGCCGAGCGCTGCCTCATCGCCGCAGGAGTGGCTCCATCGGCCCGGGGCGAAGTCATCGACATCCACGCCTTCGCCCGGATTGCCGAAGCCCGCGAGGCCGGGTCGTGAAGGCAGCCGCCGGGAAGTTTCCCGCACGGACGGTCCGTGTGAAGGCGCCCGGCAAGGTCAATGTTTCCCTGGACGTAGGACCCTTGCGCGCTGACGGCTACCATTCAGTTGCCAGCGTGTACCTGGCTGTTTCCCTTTATGAGGAAGTGGCTGCCACCAGCACGGAGACGCCGGGGATCACCGTCAGCATCAGCCGTGACAGCACCCTGGACCTGGACGGCGTGGATATACCGCTGGACGAGAAGAACCTTGCCTACAAGGCCGCAGCCATCATGGCCGATGTCTCCGAGCATTCCACCGGGGTGCACCTTGAAATCACCAAGCGGGTCCCCGTGGCCGGGGGCATGGGCGGCGGCTCGGCCGATGCCGCAGCCACACTGCTGGCCTGCGACGCGCTCTGGAACAGCGGGCTGTCGCGGGATGAGTTGGCCCATCTGGCCGCCGAATTGGGTGCCGACGTCCCTTTCTCCCTCCTCGGCGGAACCGCCGTCGGGCTTGGCGTTGGCGACGACCTTTCGCCGGCACTGGCCAAAGCCCAAACGGACTGGGTCCTCGTGGCGGCGGACTATGGGCTGCCCACCCCCGAGGTCTTCCGCACCCTGGACCGGCTCCGGGAGGCAGAAGGACTGGACGTTGCCGAGCCCACGGCCGTGGATCCCAAGATCCTGCAGGCGCTGCGGAGCGGGGACGCCGATGCCCTGAGCCGGGTCCTGGTGAACGATCTGCAGCGGGCCTCCATTGAACTTTCCCCCGCGCTCCGCGATACGCTGGGACGAGGTGAAGCGCTCGGCGCCCTGGCCGGAATCGTGTCCGGTTCCGGACCCACCGTGGCGCTGTTGACCCACAATCCCGCCGCCGCCGAAAACCTGGCGGAGGACCTGCGGCACTACGGGCTGACGGCATTCCCTGTCCACGGGCCCGTGCATGGCGCGCGCATCATCTCCGATACTCTCCTTTAAGAGCCCCCTTCCTTACTGAGCAGCAGAAAGCAGTCCCCCTTGGCACACCTTCTTGGCGGCGAAAACCTTACGGTTTCGTACGCAACGCGCACCGTCCTGGACGGCATCACCCTCGGACTCGAGGAAGGTGACAGGATCGGCATGGTGGGCCGGAACGGCGACGGCAAGTCCACGCTGATGCGCCTCCTGGCCATGCGCTCCACCCCGGACTCGGGCCGGGTGACCAAGCGCAGCGAAGTCAACATCGGCTACTTGGACCAGAGCGACGTGCTCGACGGCGACCTCACAGTGGGCGCTGCGATCGTCGGCGACCAGGCCGACTATGAATGGGCCCGCAACCCCCAGATCCGCGAAGTCATGGGCGGCCTGGTGTCCGACGTCGACTGGCATGCGAACGTCCACGCCCTCTCCGGCGGTCAGAAGCGGCGGGTGGCGCTGGCCAAGCTGCTGATCGAGGACCATGACGTCATCATGCTCGACGAACCGACGAACCACCTCGACGTCGAAGGAGTCGCCTGGCTGTCCCGGCACTTGAAGACCCGGTGGCGGGCCAACCAGGGCGCCTTCCTGGTGGTCACCCACGACCGCTGGTTCCTGGACGAAGTCTGCACCAAGACCTGGGAAATCCACGACGGCATCATGGACCCGTTCGACGGCGGCTACGCGGCCTACGTGCTGGCCCGTGCCGAGCGTGACCGCGCGGCGAATGTTATGGAAGGCAAGCGCCAGATGCTCGTGAAAAAGGAGCTCGCCTGGCTGCGCCGCGGCGCTCCGGCCCGCACGGCCAAGCCGAAATTCCGCATCGAGGCCGCCAACGCCCTCATCGCCGACGTCCCCGAGCCGCGTGACTCCACAGCCCTGAGCAAGATGGCCACCGCCCGGCTCGGCAAGGACGTCCTGGACCTCGAGAACGTCTCACTGGACTTCCTCGGCGGCGACCCCGGACAGAAACTCTTCGACAACATCACGCTGCGGCTTGCCCCCGGTGAGCGGCTTGGGCTTGTGGGCGTCAACGGCGCCGGCAAGACCACCCTGCTGAAACTCCTCAATGGCGAGATTGAGCCGTCATCCGGCAAGGTCAAGCGCGGCAAGACCGTGGTCACCGCCGTGCTGACCCAGGAGGTCAAAGAGCTCGACGACGTCTCGGACCTGCGCGTGATCGAAGTCATCGAGCGCGAAAAGCGGTCCTTTAATGTGGGCGGCAAGGAATTCACGGCGGGCCAGCTCGTGGAGCAGCTCGGCTTCACCAACGAAAAGCAGTGGACCCCGGTCAGGGATCTGTCCGGTGGTGAGCGCCGGCGCCTCCAGCTCCTGCGCCTGCTGGTGGGGGAGCCGAACGTGCTGATGCTCGATGAGCCCACCAACGACCTCGACACCGACACCCTCGCCGCCGTCGAAGACGTCCTTGACGGCTGGCCGGGCACGCTCGTTGTGGTCAGCCACGACCGTTACCTGCTGGAACGCGTGACGGACCACCAGATGGCGCTGCTTGGTGACGGCAAGATCCGCGCCCTTCCGCGCGGCGTGGACCAGTATCTGGAACTCCGCGAATCCGCCCTGGCCGGCTCCACGATCACCGGCGGCGGCAACCCCGTCACCGGTCCGAGCGGCAGCTCCGCCCCCGCAGCCTCCGGTTCCTCCGAAGCCGAAAAGCGCGACGCCCGGAAGGCCAAAAACCGGATCGAGCGCCAGCTGGGCAAACTGGAGCAGCAAGAAAAGAAGATTCACGACCAAATGGTCAAGAGCACCGCAGCATCAGACTTCGACGCCCTCGCCGACCAGAACAAAAAACTCAAGGACCTCGCCACCGACCGCGAAGCCCTGGAACTTGAATGGATGGAAGCCCTGGAAGTCCTCGGCGAGTAGCTTCGATAGTGGGGCGCTGGCAGCCGCTGACATCCTCCGCGTGCTGCTCGTTCCTCGCTCTGACGCACGCTTCCGGATGCCACCGGCTTCCAGCGCGATGTCACCTTAGCCACTCCGCCTTTGGTGACGTTCGCTACCGAGGGAAGGATCGCCTCCGGCGAGGAACCTCACCTTACGTCCTGGAACCGACGGCACCCGACCGGAACCTTCGGCAGGGGTACTCGTGGGGGCGCCCGAACGGAGGTTTCGGCTATTGCGGCGCGGCGGAGGTCGCCTAAACGGAACCGTCGGCAATCACGTTTCCTCGGAGTTCCCAAACGCAACTTTTGGCAATAGCGGTGCGGGGGACCTTCGCGTAGTCGCGCATCGCGGCGCATCGTGGCGTGAAGGTCGCCCAGCGACCGGAACGTCACTTTTGCGTCGTGTCTAAGCGACGGCGAAGGGCTCCTGCGCCGCGGAGGTGACCACAGCAACCGTGACCGGAAGACTCAGGCCTCGGACTTCAGTTCGGGGTCTTTTTGGAGGCCGGTGAGGCCGTTCCAGGCGAGGTTGACGAGGTGGGCGGCGACGGTTTGTTTGTCGGGCTGGCGGCTGTCCTGCCACCATTGGCCGGTCATTGCCACCATGCCTACGAGCATCTGGGCGTACATCGCGCCGTCCTGGGCGCTGAAGCCGCGGCGGTGGAATTCGTCGGACAGGATGTGTTCCACGCGGGCGGTGACCTGGGACAGCAGGGTGGAGAAAGCGCCTTCGGGCTGCGATGGCGGTGCGTCGCGCATGAGGATCCGGAAGCCCTCCGCCCGGTCCTCGATGTAGGTGAGGAGGGCCAGGGCGGCGCGTTCCACCAGGACGCGCGGTTTGCCTTCTTCGGTCAGGGCAGCGGTGATCGAGTCCAGCAGAATGTGGAACTCGAAGTCCACCACCTGCGTGTACAGGCCCTCCTTGGAGCCGAAATGTTCGTAGATCACGGGCTTCGAAACGCCGGCGCAGGCCGCGATTTCCTCAATGGTGGTCCCGTCGAGCCCGCGAGCGGCAAAAAGGCCACGGCCGACGTCGACCAGCTGGCTGCGCCGCTGTACGCCTGTCATTCGTGTCCGGGGTAGGTTGTTGCTCACATTTCCATCATGCCCTAGCGCTGCTGAAACAGTTGGAACCGGTGGCGGTGCACTGGCCTGGCTGCCGTGATTCCTGCCAATGTCGCGGGCTGCCCTGAAGCCATGGCAAAATAAATACTTGTGCCTTGGCCTTTGCGCCTGTGGCATGGTCCGCCCTGGTGTAATGGCAGCACCCCGGCCTTTGGAGCCGTGGAGTATAGGTTCGAATCCTATGGGCGGAACTGCTGTGCGAAGACCGTCCAGTAGGATGAACTCGGTGCCCCGCCGTGAATTTTGGCCGGACAGGCACTGCGCCCAGCGCAACGCGCAACCAAGCAAGGAGAACCCGTACGTGATCCCCGAGAATACCGGCCCAGCCGCCGTCATTGTTCTGGCAGCAGGCGCAGGTACCCGGATGAAATCCCGTACCCCGAAGATCCTGCACGAAATCGGCGGCCGGTCCATGGTGGGCCACGCCCTGCTGGCAGCCCGCAGCATTAACCCCGGACGGCTGGCCCTGGTGGTCCGTCACGAGCGGGACCTGGTTGCCCGCCACCTGAACCAGCTGGACCCCGAAGCCCTGATCGTGGACCAGGACGACGTCCCCGGCACCGGCCGCGCCGTTGAGGTGGCCGTGCAGGCACTGGACGCCCAGGAAAAACTCGCAGGCACTGTCGTGGTCACGTACGGTGATGTTCCGCTCCTGACCGGCAGCCTGTTGGCGGACCTGGTGGCCACACATGAGCGGGAGGCCAATGCCGTCACCGTGCTCACCGCGCTGCTGGATGATGCCACAGGCTACGGACGCATTCTCCGCGGTGATGACAGCTCCGTGACCGGCATCCGCGAGCACAAGGATGCAACGGAAACCGAACGCCTGATCCGCGAGGTCAATTCCGGGATCTACGCCTTCGACGCCGATGTCCTACGTGACGCGCTGGTCCATATCACCACCGACAATTCGCAGGGCGAAAAGTACCTCACCGACGTGCTGGGCCTCGCACGGCAGTCGGGCGGTCGGGTTGCCGCCGTGGTCACCGAAGACCGCTGGCAGGTGGAGGGCGCCAACGACCGTGTGCAGCTCTCCGCCCTCGGCGCGGAATTGAACCGCCGCACCGTTGAAGCCTGGATGCGCGCCGGCGTCACAGTGGTTGACCCCGCCACCACCTGGATCGATTCCACTGTCGCCCTGGATGAGGACGTCCGCATCCTGCCGAACACGCAGCTGCACGGCGCCACCACTGTGGCGAGGGACGCCGTCGTCGGCCCCGACTCCACCCTGACCGATGTCCGCATCGGCGAGGGCGCCAAGGTGACCCGCACCCACGGTTCCGGTGCCGTGATCGGCGCGGACGCCGCCGTCGGCCCTTTCACCTACCTGCGTCCCGGCACAGTGCTCGGCGACACCGGCAAGATCGGTGCGTTCTACGAAACCAAGAACGTCACGATTGGCCGCGGCTCCAAACTTTCCCACCTCGGCTACGCCGGCGACGCCGAAATCGGCGAGGACACCAACATTGGCTGCGGCAACATCACGGCCAATTACGACGGCGAGAAGAAGCACCGCACGGTGATCGGCTCGGGCGTCCGCACAGGTTCCAACACAGTCTTTGTTGCACCGGTCACCGTGGGGGACGGTGCCTACAGCGGCGCCGGCGCGGTGATCCGCAAGGACGTCCCGGCAGGGGCGCTCGTCGTGTCCGTTGCAGCGCAGCGCAACGACGAGGGCTGGGTTGTGGCCAACCGCCCCGGCTCACGCTCGGCGGAACTGGCGCAGGCCGCCGCCTCAGATTCCTCACATACCCCAGCATCGACAGAAGAGGACCAGCGATAATGAGCGAAATTACGGCACGCGGCGAGAAGAAGCTGGTGCTTGCCGCTGGGCGGGCGCACCCCGAACTGGCCCGGGAAATCGCCAAGGAGCTGGGTACCGAGCTGCTGCCCGTGGATGCCTACGACTTCGCCAACGGGGAGATTTACGTCCGCGCCGGCGAAAGCGTCCGGGGAACCGACGCGTTCGTCATCCAGGCCCACCCGGCTCCGCTGAACAACCACCTCATGGAACAGCTGATCATGATCGATTCGCTGAAGCGGGCCTCCGCCAAGCGCATCACCGTGGTGTCCCCGTTCTACCCGTATGCGCGGCAGGACAAGAAGGGTCGCGGACGCGAGCCTATTTCCGCCCGCCTGGTGGCGGACCTGTACAAGACCGCCGGCGCTGACCGCATCATGAGCGTTGACCTGCACACCTCGCAGATCCAGGGTTTCTTCGACGGGCCCGTGGACCACCTCATGGCCATCCCGCTCCTGGCCGATTACATCCGTACCCGCGTCGCCGCCGACAACGTCACCGTGGTGTCCCCGGACACGGGCCGCGTGCGCGTCGCGGAGCAGTGGGCCGAACGCCTGGGCGGAGCGCCGCTGGCGTTTGTGCACAAGAGCCGTGACCTCACCGTTCCCAACCAGGCCGTCTCCAAGACCGTGGTGGGCCAGATCGAGGGCCGGACCTGCGTCCTGATCGACGACATGATAGACACCGGCGGCACCATTTCCGGAGCGGTCCAGGTCCTGAAGAACGCCGGGGCGAAGGACGTCATCATCGCCGCGACGCACGCTGTCTTCTCCGAGCCCGCGGCCCAGCGGCTGTCCGAATCCGGCGCCCGCGAAGTGGTGGTCACCAACACGTTGCCCCTCACTGCGAATCAGCAGTTCCCGCAGCTGACGGTGCTGTCCATCGCACCGCTGATCGCCCGCGCCATCCGCGAAGTGTTCGACGACGGTTCGGTCACCAGCCTGTTCGACGGCAACGCCTGATTCCAGCAGGCGGCTGGGCCCACGCCAGCAGGGTTCCCTGGGCGAGCTTGCGAGCTTAGGGGGCTGGTGGGGACCGTCGAAACCCGACAGCCTCAACCACCGCAATCAGGCTCAACCACCGCCGTTTTCAGTAATTTGGCCCGGCGCTGGTAAGCTTTTTCACGATACCTTGGCGAGGGAGAGCATCCGGGAAACCGGACTGCAGGTCTCCGTTATCGACTGGGTCTGAATCTCCCTTCTGGAAGGGCCGCCTCAGGGCCGCCCGGCGTTGAAGGTCGTAACAGACCTCCGCCCTTGCTGAACACCTTTTAGTCTTCCGAGGAGATACACATGTCTGAGCAGAAGCTCGCAGCAGAAGTACGCACCGAATTCGGCAAGGGCTTCGCCCGCCGCGCGCGCATGGCCAACCTGATCCCCGCCGTCATCTACGGCCACGGCGCGGAGCCGATCCACATCACGCTTCCGGCCAAGGCCACCACGCTTGCAGTCCGCAAAGCCAACGCCCTGCTGTCCCTGGACGTCAACGGCGAAGAGCACCTGGCCCTGGTCAAGGACGTCCAGCGCGACCCGATCAAGCAGATCATCGAGCACATCGACCTGCTGACCGTCATCAAGGGCGAAAAAGTCACCGTGGACATCCCGGTTCACATCGTTGGCGAACTGGCTCCGGGCAGCGTCTTCAACCAGGAACTCACCGTCATCTCCCTTGAGGCTGAGGCAACCCACCTGCCCACCGCCATCGAGGTCGACATCGAAGGCCGCTCCGCCGGACAGCACATCCACGCTTCCGACCTGGTCCTGCCGAAGGGTTCGGTCCTGCTGGCCGACGCCGACGCCCTGGTTGTCCACATCTCCGAGGCCACTGAGGTCTCTGAGGAAGAGGCACAGGCTGACTCCGCAGCCGCAGTCGCAGGCGAGTAATAACGGCACAGTTTGATATGTGGCCGGGCCCTGTCGGGGTCCGGCCACAGCCATGTCCGGACCACCTTAGGATTGAATAATGACTGACACCTGGCTGATCGTTGGCCTCGGAAACCCCGGGGCCGAATACAAGGGCAACCGGCACAATGTCGGCCAGATGGTCCTGGACGAACTCGCGGGCCGGATGGGTGGCAAGTTCAAAACCCACAAGGCACGCGCCCAGGTCCTCGAAGGACGGCTGGGGATCGGCGGCCCCCGGGTGGTGCTGTCCAAGCCGATGAGCTACATGAATGTTTCCGGCGGCCCGGTGTCCGGCCTGGCAAATTTTTACGGCATTGACCCTGACCATGTTGTCGCGGTGCACGATGAGATTGATATTCCGTTCAACACCATAAAGCTGAAATGCGGCGGCGGTGAGGGCGGCCACAACGGCCTCAGGGACATGTCCAAGGCGCTGGCCACCAAGGATTACCTCCGGGTACGGGTGGGCGTGGGCCGCCCTCCAGGGCGGATGGACACTGCAGACTATGTCCTGCGCGATTTTGGCACTGCAGAGCGCAAGGACCTTCCGTTCCTGCTCGATGAGGCGGCTGATGCCGTGGAGACGCTGGTCAGGGAAGGGCTGACTGCGGCCCAGCAGAAGTTCCATCCGGCCAGGTCAGACGTTCAGGAATAAAACTTAAAACCGCCTGTCCCTGTTTACCTGCGTGTGCCAAGGGGTAGTCTTCTTCCTAAGCGGGGGAGCGATGGGGCTTATCCCGCTTTAGTGGGATGTAGGGGACAAGTTCATGTCAATCGAGCCACTCAGCTGGGGACGTGGGTCACCGCTCAACGACCTTGAGCTGCGCACCGACACTGCAGGCGTGTCAGAGCCGCAGCGATGGTCCGTGCCCGCGCGGAGCGCCAACCTCGAAGCGGTCCGCACCGCCCTGACCAGCCTCGACTCCCTGGGAGTCGTCATCACCGGCGGACGAGGCGTAGGTAAGTCATCCTTGGCCAGGACAGCTGTCGCCGACCTTGGCCCGGATATCTGGACGTTGCAGCTGCGCAGCGGACCGTCGTCCGGCACAACACCCTACGGCTGCTTGGCTTTCCTGCTGGCGCGTCTTCCCCAGGCGTACATGGGGTCGCCCACAGCCATCCTCCGTGGCATTACGTCCCTCATCAAAAGCGATGCCGCGGGGCGCCAGTGTGTCATCACCCTGGACACTGCCGGCAGCATTGATGATATGAGCGCCGGCGTCCTGCTCAACATCCTCCTGACCGGGACCGCCCGCATGGTGGCCGTGGCACCCATGGTCAGTGATCTACCGGCCGACTTCCACTGGCTCCTCAACGACCGCCGGCTCACCGAGGTCAGGCTGGACAACCTCAATGAGCTGCAGACCCGCCAGGTGCTGCTTTCCCTGCTGGGCCACCGCGTTTCTGCCTCCCTGGTCAGCACTTTCCACACCATGGTTGGCGGCAACCCCCTGCTCCTGAAAGCGCTTGTAACCGAGCAGCAGCATTCGGGGAACCTGGTTCTGTCGGACTCCGTCTGGACTCTTCGGGACAAGGTGGTGCTCGACGGCGCGGCCAGCCTCGACGACATCGTCCGGTCCCAGTGGACCCGGAAGTCTCCGGAGGAACGGGATGTCATCGAGATGCTCTCGTGCGCCCGCAGCGTGGAACTGTCCAGGCTGACCAAAGTCTACGGTGCCGGTGTGGTGGCGGACATGGAAGATTCGGGCCTGCTGGAGATCGATTCCTCGGACAACCGATGGGTTTCACTGCGTGAAAAGTACCTCGGCGACGTTGTCCGCTCCTGGCTCAGCATCACTCGGCGAAGGGAACTGCGGAGCCTGCTCCTGGGCGGCAAGGAACCTGACCCTGCCACGATGACGGTGGAAGAACTGATGGCGTTCGGCGCCTGGACCCAGGAATGCGAGGCCGAGCTGAGTCCGGCCATGGCGCTTGCCGCCGCCGAGGCCGCAGTGCAGCTCTTTGACCCCCATTTTGCCCTCAAGTATGCCGACACGCTGAAGCGGAATGACCCTCAATGGGTGCCTGCCCAGCGGCAGAAAGCCGCAGCGTACCTGCTCATGGACCTCCCGGTGCAGGCCATGGCAGCACTGGACGATATTTCCCAGCCGCAGCTGGACAACCTGGACGTTGAGGAGTTCGCCCGGGTGGTCGAGGCCAAATCTCGGGTCATGGTCTGGCTCCCCGAACACACCGCCCGGGTGCCGGCGCTGCTGCAGACGGCACGCGAGCGGCTGGGCGTGGAGCCAGGAATCGCGAAGGGCTGGCCGGAGCCGCTGGCTGCTGCGGCCAACCGGATCAGCCTCAGCGAATTCGAGTACCAGGCTTTTGTGGGGGACTACGCCTCCGCCTTGCCGGCACTGGAAGCCGCTGCGGACCCCGGGCAGAATCCGGACACCTGGTTCAGGATGAACTCAGCGGTGATCCTCATGAGCGCCCTGTCCATGGCCGGGCGGGAAATGGACGCCCTGAGCCTGATGAGGCAGCTGGGCGGGCAGATCTCGGACGCCGCCGAGATCGTGGGGCTGCGCGAGAGGTTCGCCGGCCGGGCGTACAACGTGCTCCTGATGGCAGGGCAATGGCGCCGGTGCATCGACCTCCTGGATCCGCCTTCCGCGCGCGAGTTCCACAGGCTCCCTTACCGGAGCGCCGCCGCGGAGCTAGCGGCCGGCATCGCCTACGTGTACTCGGGCCGCGGCGCCGTTGCCCTTGATTCGCTGCTCTCGGCCGCTGCACAGCTGGAACTGCGGCCCGTCCAGAGCCTGCTCCGCGCCGCCTACGCCGCCATCGCCTTCGCGTATGCGCAGATCGGCAATGCCGGGCAGTCCCGGCAGTATCTTGACCGGCTGCAGCGGACGGCAGGTGCCGCTGACCATGCCACCCGGAGCCGCACTGAATTCTGCGCTGATATGGCCGCCCGATGGCTGGGGGACAATGACGCAGCCACCCGCCTCAAGCAGTCAGCCCGGCGTGACATCGCAGCAGGCAGGTTCACCCTGGCCGGGATCAGCCTGCTCGGAGCCACGGTCAACGGCACGGAAGCGGACTTCCGGCTGATGGAACAAGTGGCCGGGCAACGCCAGGGCCCCTTGGCGGAAATTTCGCGGCTTGTCGCCGTGGGCAGCCGCACACACGACGCCAAAACGTTGCTTGCCGGCGGGGAACTGGCGGCCACCCTGGAACTGGATGCCGTTGAGGCCCGGTGCATGGCGCTGGCCGTTGACTACGCCCGGCAGGCCGGTGACTCGGTTTCCGCCAGGACTGCACAGGCCCGACTGGACATCCTCGCAGCCACCGTGGCAAGCCTGCCGATCGTGCCGAGCAGCGGCAGCCCGCTGCTGACCGCCAGGGAGAGGCAGATCGCGCGGCTGGCCGGCCGGGGCGCGTCCAACCGCGATATCGCCGTGGAGATGGGCGTGTCCGTGCGCACTGTGGAAGGCCACCTCTACCAGGTCTTTACCAAGCTCGGAGTTACATCCAGGGGTGATCTGACTGGACTCGTCTAACGGCCACGCTGCCAAACAGGGAACGCAATATCGACTGCTCACGGGCCGGCGCGAGCCGCTGGACCGGATCTGCAACATCATTCGCAGCCGCACGAGCCAGGCTGTGTTCCTCATGGCGGGCCCGGGCATCGGGAAGTCAACGCTGACCGAGGCCATCACCGAGCGGCTTTCCCAGGAGATGATCGTTGTTCAGATCCATGGAAGTTCGTCGCTGTCCGGCGTTCCCTTTGGAGTTTTGGCGCCCTACACGGCGGAGCTGACGGCCGAAGACTCCGTGTCTTCGGTGGCTGTGCTGCGGTCCGTGTGGAGGTACTTTGAGAAGCTGAAAGCCGGCAAGGATACCCCGTTGCTTCTGATGATGGATGATGCCCATCACCTGGACGAGGCAACGGCCAGCATCGTGGCCGACATGATCTCCGCTGGCTGGGCCACAGTGCTTGCTGCCGGCAGGCCGCGGCCCGGGCTGCCCCAGCCGCTCGCTCAGCTCTGGTATGACGGCCTGGCTGACCGTGTGGATCTCCGACCCATGAACCGGGAGCAGGTCGAGGAAGTCCTCTCCCACGCACTTGATGGAACAATCCCCTCCGGAACCATTGACACAATCTGGAGCGCGTCTGGCGGAAATCCGCGGATTCTTGATGCCTTGCTCCATGATGCCGCAGAGCGGGGCGAACTCGCAAAGCGGAACGGGATCTGGATGCTGCTGGGCCCGTTGCCTGCCGACGGACCCAGGCTCGCCGAGGTGGTGGTAAAGGACATGCTCCGGCGCAGCCCGGAAGAGCAGGAAGTCCTGAAACTTGTCGCCCTCGCCGGGCCCGTGAGCCGGAAGGTGATCGAGGATATTTTTGGCGCTGAAGTAGTTCGCACGCTGCTGGACCAGCAGATGATGGTGGAAAGTTCCGGCATTCCAGCCGATCTCCGGATCTGGAACTCCGTGTTCGGCGAGGCGCTCCGCACAAGTATCTCGGTGTCCCGGAGCCTACAGCTGCTTGAAAAGATCCGGGATCAGCTGGGAACCGCTCCCGAAGGGTCTGAAGGCAGGATGAGGGCCGTGGAATGGGCCCTTGAATGTGGATTGAAAATATCCGATCCCGAGCTGCTTGAGGCGGCCGGCACTGCCTTGGTCCACTCCCGGAACCGGAGCAGCCGGATGATGGCGGCGAAGGTCGCGGACCCGGACCTCGTGCCGCAGGCACAGGCCGTCCAGGGACGCGCCTTATTCAATGAAGGCGACTTTGCGGGTGCGGCCAAGCTCCTGGACGGATGCTGGCTGCAGCTGGGGAACGGTGCCTGGGCTGTTCCGGTCCTGATGCTCAGGGCCATGGCACACCAGGCTCTGGGAACGCCGCTGTCAGTATTCGCGGCCGATTCCCGTGAAGCGCTTCAGGGCGCAGGGGCCATGACGGCTGGCCCGGATGCTGTGCCGCCGGATTCCCAAGAGACCGCCGGTGCGCCGGCCGGGCCCTGGCAGGAGCGCTTGCTTCGCCTGCTGGAACTTTGCGAAGCAGGCAACCACCAGGCCTTGGAGGCCGAGGTCCAGGAACTTCGGAGCAGCCGCGCCGGCGATGCCACGGACGACGCCCTGCGTGCGGTGGGCCTGGCGCTGCTGGCCCATTCGCTCGCCCCGGCCGGACGGGCCGTCCAGGGGCTGGATGCCGCATTGCTGGCCGTCTCGGAACTTCCCTCACTGCAGGGTGGCGTGTTCTTCTTCAATGAATTTGTCCTTGGCCGCCTGGTGGCAGATTACCTGGCCATGGGGGAGTGGGACTCGGCGGAACGGGAGTTGGCGAACTATGCTGCCGGGCAGCCGCGGGGTGTCGCCTATTTCGGCGGCAGCCTCGAGGTGCTCCGTGGCTACTCGCTCCTGCGGCAGGGGCGGATGGAACGCGCCTACCAAACGCTGCTGCCGGCGGTGGAGACCCTGAGGCTCAACGATCCGCTGCAGATGTTCCGGTTTGGTTCCGGGCTGGCGTTTTATGTAGCGGCGAGGCTCGGCGACGCCGCCCAGGCCGGCCGGCTTGAGCTGGATTACAAGGATTCACCGCAGGGTTCCCCCGGCTACGGACTCCTTGCGAGGGCGTACGCGGCAGCGGCATCGGAGTATGTGGCGCATGACGGAAAAGGCCTGGCGCGCCTCCACACACTGGCCACCACGCCCGAGGTGACCACCCGGGCCGGGACACTCCTGGAACTCTTGGCTCTCTGCTGGGACCTGGGCGACCATTCCGTGATCCCGTTGGTCCACTCACTGGCGGGGAGCGTCGAAGGCCGCTGGGCCGCGGCAATGCTCACCCTGGCTGGGCATTGGGAGTCCGAAGACGCCGATTCCATCATGGAAACGGCAGCCATGCTTGAAGGCGCGGGATTCGTTAGCCTTGCGCGGGAAGCCTACGCGCGGTCGAGCACCGTCCTTGAGAGCTCCGGTGAGCGCCGGCGGGCCCGTCAGGCGGTGGCCCTGCGGGAGAAATGCGACCACGAACTGGGCGAGCGGTTCCGGGAAGGCCACTTCATCGCCGCAGCACCCAGCGTGCACCTCACCCGCCGGGAACAGGACATCGTAGAGCTCGCTGTGAAAGGTCTCACCGACCGGGAGATCGCACAAAGACTCATGGTGTCCGTGCGTACTGTGGAGGGCCACCTCTACCGCACGTACGTCAAACTCGGCGTGCGGAGCCGCGACGAACTGGCTTCAGCCCTTCCGCACTAGGCCTGCGTACGGACGCCAGACGTCCGGGACCCTGTGTACGGACGTCCGGAAACGCGTAGCCCCGCCGCAAAAAAGTAGAGTACTGCCTACTCGTGTGCTGAGCTTCAGCATGCGATTGACTTAGTGCGGCAGGAAAACACGGAGCCACCAAAACCGCGGACCGGCCAACAGACTTTCAGGCCTCATTTTGAAGCAAACTTCCGGCCCCTGGGGCTGGATCGAAGCGGGGCCGGCGACGTCAGAGTCTTCTGAGACCGAGACTCTCCCCCCAGCCGTCGCCGGCCCTCACTTCCGCGGGCTGAAGCCCGGAGCTGCTGTGGCGGTTGCCCATCGGGCCGCCGCCATAGTGGTGTTGTGGGACAATTGAGTGTCAATCCATTGGCATCTCAAGGAGTTTAGCTTTGGCCCTAGTATCAACGCCTGCCACGCTGGAACGCGCAGTGCCGGCCATGGATAACGCCGAAGTCCTCAGGATTCGAAACGACTTCCCCGTACTTGGCCGGCTTGTGAACGGCCAGCCCCTGGTGTACCTCGATTCGGGCGCCACCTCGCAAAACCCACTCAGTGTCATCGAAGCTGAGCAGGAGTTTTACGAACAGCGCAACGCGGCCGTGCACCGCGGCGCCCACTACCTTGCCGTGGAAGCAACAGAGGTTTTCGAAGATGCCCGCCAGACCATAGCGGACTTCATCGGTGCCGACTACACGGAAACGGTGTGGACCTCCAACGCCACCGAAGGCCTCAACCTGGTCAGCTACGCCCTGTCCAACGCCGCGCTGTGGGCGGCGCAGGGGCGCGGCGACGCCCGGCTGAAAGACCTCGCAGTGGGCCCGGGTGACCAGATCGTGGTGACCGAGATGGAGCACCACGCCAACCTGATCCCCTGGCAGGAACTGGCGTTCCGCACCGGCGCCACGTTGCGCTACATCCCCATCGACGACGCCGGTGCCCTGCGGCTGGATATTGCGGCCGAGATCCTGGGCAGCAAAACCAAAGTCCTCGCATTCACCCACGCCTCCAACGTGCTGGGCACGATTAATCCCGTGCAGGAACTGGTCGCGCTGGGGCGGCAGGCCGGAGCCCTGGTGGTCCTGGACGCCTGCCAGTCCGCGCCGCATCTGCCGTTGAACGTCAAGGCGTTGGACGTAGACTTCGCCGTGTTCTCCGGCCACAAGATGCTGGCGCCCACCGGAATCGGTGTCCTCTACGGCAGGCGGGACATCCTGGACGTGCTGCCGCCGTTCCTCACCGGCGGCTCCATGATCACCACCGTGACCATGGATCAGGCCGAGTACCTGCCCGCGCCGCAGCGCTTCGAAGCCGGCACCCAGCGGATCTCGCAGGCCGTCGCCCTGGCTGCCGCAGCCAACTACCTCACGGAAACCGGCCTGGCCCGCGTGCACCGCTGGGAATCGGAACTCGGCCAGCGGATGGTGGCCGGGTTGGAGTCCATTCCCGGCATCCGGGTCCTGGGGCCCGCCGCCGGACGGGAACGGATCGGCCTTGCCGCGTTCGACGTTGACGGTGTGCACGCGCACGACGTCGGGCAGTTCCTGGATTCCCGGGGCATCGCCGTCCGCGTGGGTCACCATTGCGCCCAGCCGCTGCACCGCCGCCTGGGCCTGACCGCCACCACCAGGGCAAGCGCCTACCTGTACAACACCACCGACGACGTCGACGCCTTCCTGGAAGCCGTAGCCGGAGTCCGCTCCTACTTCCGCGTCTAGAGCGATCACCGAAGGTACACCACCATGAGCCTTGACCAGCTGTATCAGCAGATCATCCTTGACCATTCCAAGGTCCGCTACGGCAGCGGCCTGGCGGGAGTCGCAGCGCCGGCGGGGGCGTCCACTGGCCAGTCCCACCAGCTCAACCCGGTCTGCGGCGACGAAGTCACGCTGCGGGTGGCCGTGGAAAACGGCAAGGTGGCACAGATTTCCTGGGACGGCGAAGGCTGTTCCATCTCGATGGCGTCGGCGTCGGTCCTCAGCGAGCTCGCGGAGGGAATGACCGTGGACGAACTCCACGCCGTCATTGCCAACTTCCGCGAATTGCTCCGTTCACGCGGGAAGATCCACGCCGATCCCGAGATCCTGGGCGACGCCGCGGCGTTCGAGGGTGTGGCCCGCTACGCCGCGCGCGTTAAGTGCGCCATGATTTCCTGGGTGGCCGCCGAGGACGCCCTGAACCAGGCCGCCTAGCCCTTACGGTCCGACGCAGGTCCGACGCAGGTCCGAGGCCGCGGCTAGGCCGCGCCGCTGTCAGCCCCGGTGCTCGAAAACGTCCGGGATGCCGTCGCCGTCAGCATCATGCCGTTCCGCAAGTTCCACTGCGCGGTAATGCCGGTTCCGCAGCCGGAGCACCACGGCGGCGAGCAGGGCGGCAACCAGTGATCCGGTGAGGATGGCCACCTTCGCGTGGTCATCGTGGGCCGAGCCCGCACCAAAGCTCAGCTCGGCGATCAGCAGCGACACCGTGAAGCCCACTCCGGCCAACATCGCAAGGCCGGCAACATCGATCCAGGCCAGGCCGTCGTCGAGCTTTGCCCTGGTGGTCTTAGTGATCAGGTAGGTCGTGCCGAACACTCCAATCGTTTTACCGGCCACCAAGGCGGCCACAATTCCCACCGCCACCGGATCCGCCAGGGCCGACCGGAAGCCGTCGAGGCCGCCCACGGCAACTCCGGCGGAAAAGAAGGCGAAGACCGGGACGGCGAAACCTGCCGAAAGCGGGCGGAGCCGGTGTTCCAGGGACTCAGCCATACCGGAACCCGCCTCACCGCGTTTCCGCGACGCCAGCACCGGGACGGCAAAAGCGAGCAGCACACCGGCCACCGTGGAGTGGATACCGGAAGCGTGCACGAGTCCCCAGGTGGCGGCGGCCAGCGGCAGCAACAGGTACCAGCTGCGGACCCTCCTCTGGGCCAGCAGGGTAAACAGCCCCAGCGGAACCAGTGCCGCCAACAGGAAGAGCGGCTGCAGTCCGGACGAGTAGAAGAAGGCGATGATGCCGATGGCCAGCAGGTCATCCACTACGGCCAAGGTGAGCAGGAAGGTCCGGAGGGCCGCAGGCAGGTGCGTGTTGATGACGGCCAGAACGGCCAGGGCAAAAGCGATATCGGTGGCTGTGGGAATGGCCCAGCCCCGCAGGCTCTCGGCGTCCTGGCCCAGGTTCAGCAGCGTGTAGATCAGGGCCGGAACTGCCACGCCGCCCACGGCCGCGGCCACCGGAACCACCGCCTTGGACACTTCGCGGAGTTCACCGGTGACAAACTCCCGCTTGAGTTCCAGGCCGGCCAGGAAGAAGAAGATGGCCAGGAGACCGTCTGACGCCCAATGCCCCAGGGAGAGCCGGAGGTGCCAGGGCTCATAGCCGATTTTCAGGTCACGCAGCGCGAAGTAGCCCTCAGCCGCCGGCGAGTTGGCCCAGATGAGGGCCGCGGCTGTGGCCAGCAAAAGGAGGGCACCGCCGGCTGTTTCCAGTCTGAGGATCTCTGAGATCCGCAGGAATTCGGGGTAGCTTGAGCGGCTGAGGACTTTGGCAGTGAAGGCGGGGCGGGACGGGCGCTTGGCCATGGGTGGCTCCTGGAATTAAGGGGTCGGCAAAACTGTTGCCGACCAGACTTCCCGGCGCACCTGTGTCCAGCCTACCCGAGCAGGCCCATAACCCCGATCACGGCAGTGGCAGCTCCCAGCACCATCGAGATGCTGACCAGCACCACGTGGACGGTGAGGAACTTTGTGGCCTTGCCGGCGGCGTCCATCGCCCTGGGATCCTTCATCACGCGGCGCAGGAACTGTGGCCAGACCACCAGGGACCAGAGGCCGGCGATAATCAGGACCAAGCCCGCAAACAGGGGGAGCTGCATGGCCTTAGTGGCTTTCGAGCCAGGCCTGGGCCTGCTGTGACTGGATGTTCAGGGCCTTGGCCACCATGGGCTCAGCTGCCTCGGCGATCTTGCCGCCCAGGAACGGGACGGAGGAGGTCACGTTGCCTTCGAGTTCAATGCGCGTGCTGCCGCCCTCCGCGACGAGCCGCTGGACCGCGGTCACATCAAGGGGGGCGCCGGCGATCTTCAGCGTGATGTTGCTCTGGCGGGAACCGTCGGCCGCCGGGGCCTCCCAGTTCTCCACCTGCGTCACCGTGAGCTTTTCGCCCACGAACTTACGGGCGATCTCCGGCAGCCGGGTGGTGGGCAGCGTGCGGACCGAGGTGGTGCTGAATACTCCGTCAACGTCTCCGGCCACCTCGAAGGATTCTAGTGTGCCGCCAACGAATTGGCTCGTGTGCCGCTGGAAGTCCTCGTTGATAAAGACGGCAGCGACGCTGTCGACGGCGTGCGGAAGGGTAGTGGTTGCACTCAGTGCCATGGGTCCTCCAGTGGTGTATAGGTCAGAACGCTTTTTGCTCCCCACATCCTACGGGGAGCCTTGCGTGTTGTTGGAACCGGCCTCCGCGCTGTCGGCGCTGGCGATTTTCTGCGCCGCCGTGGTGATGTTCCGTGCCATCGCCGGAAATATGAGGCTGTGGAAGGGCAGCACGGCAAGCCAGTAGAGCTTTCCGCTGAGGCCCTTGGGGAAGAAAATGGCCCGCTGCCGGTAGCGGCTGCCCGTCCCGTCAGGTTCTACGGACAGTTCAAGCCAAGCACGTCCGGGGGCGCGCATCTCCGCGCGGAGGCGCAACAGGTTTCCGCGCTCGATCCGTTCCACGCGCCACCAGTCCACCACTTCGCCCGAGGCCAGGGTGCCGGGGTGCCTTCGTCCCCGCAGCAGGCCCGCGCCGCCGGTGAGCTTGTCCAGCCAGCCACGTACGCGCCATGCCAGCGGCAGGGAATACCAGCCGTTCCGGCCGCCGATTCCTTCGATGATGGTCCACACATGGGCGGGATCAACATTGCCGTGGAAGGTCCGCTCATCGACATAGACCGTGTGGCCTGCCCAGTCCGGATCGCTGGGCAGCGGATCGGCGTCGGCCCCGGCATTTGACCATGTGGTTTCCACCTGGCCGTCACGCTCCTTGCCCAGGGCGAGGGCAACGGCCCGCCGGTACGGGGTCAGGCCGCCCGCCGGCACCGGGATATGGACGTCGATGTCGTGCTCGCGGGACACGGCATCGTGCTGCAGCGACTCGACGAGCGGGAGCGACATGGACAGCGGGATAGGCGTGGTCAGGGCCACCCACACGCCGGCGAGCCTCGGGGCGGGAATGGGCAGAGCCAGCACCACCCGGTATGGCAGCCCGGCCTCGGCGGCGTATTCCTTCATCATGCCCGCGTAGCTCAGGACCTGCCGGCAGCCGATGTCGAAGGTGCGGTTGACGGGCCCGTCCAAGGATGCGGCGCCCACAAGGTAGTGCAGCACGTCCCGGACGGCGATCGCCTCGATCTTGTTGCGCACCCAGCTCGGGGCCGGCATCAGCGGAAGAGTTTCGGACAGGTGGCGGATCATTTCGAAGGACGCGGACCCGGAGCCGATCACCACCCCGGCCTGGAAGACCACCGAGTCCACCGCGCTGTCCAGGAACACCTTTCCCACGGCTTCCCGGGACCGCATGTGGGTGGACAGTTCCACGTTGGCCGGGTGCAGGCCGCCCAGGTAGACGATCCGGCCTACGCCGGCGGCGGCAGCGGCTCTGGCCGCCGTTTCCGCCATGGCCTTTTCCTTGGACTCGAAGCCGGCGCCGGAAGCCATGGAGTGGACCAGGTAGTAGAGCACGTCGACGCCGGCCAGCGCCTGCTCCAGGGCTCCGCCGTCGTCGAGACTGCTCTCGATGACCTTAACCTTGCCCAGCCACGGCACGCCGGCGATCTTTGCCGGGGTCCTGACCAAGACCTTGACGGTGTGCCCGGCTTCCAGCAGCCGGGGGACCAGGCGGCCGCCGATGTAGCCGGTGGCGCCGGTCACCAGGACGGTTCGCGCCGTCCCCGGTGCCACGGTGGGGGGAGTGTCGCTCGGACTATTGCTAGCGCTCACTGAAAGCTCCTCAGGCCGGCAGGCGGAGGCGCACAACAGGCGCGCTTCCTCAGCAAGCTTAGCAACGGGGTGCCCGGCGGGCCCCGGGGCAGGGGTAGGCTGGGATGACCCGGGATTCGAAGTGAATTTCGGGCTTTCGTGTTGCCTGCGATCCCATGAACCCACAGGAGTTTCCGCCATGAGCCCCACTGGCCCGTCCCATCCTGGCCCGTCCAACGGTGGTCCCTCGCTGACCGGACTGCGCCGTGTCCTGGCAGAAGACCAGACGTTCGCGCGGGTCCAGGCGGAGGCGGCCAGGGGTTTTGACGTCCGGGGCCAGGACTACCAGATCAGCGCGCCGGCCGGACTCCGCGCCGTCCTGTTGGCGGAAATGGCAGACGGCCTGGACGCCGGCGCCGACGAAGGAACTCCCGACGTCGGGCTCCCTCCTGTGGTGCTGGCGGTCACCGCGACAGGACGCGAAGCAGAGGATCTGACAGCGGCCCTGCGCGCTTACCTGCCGGCCGATTCAGTGGCCGAGTTCCCCAGTTGGGAAACCCTGCCGCACGAACGGCTCTCGCCCCGCTCCGACACGGTGGGCCGCCGGCTGTCCGTCCTGCGCCGCCTGGCGCACCCGGAAAGTTCGACGGCGGGCCGGCTGCGTGTGGTGGTGGCACCGGTCCGCGCGGTGGTCCAGCCGATCGTCGCCGGGCTGGGTGACCTGGTTCCGGTCACCCTGAAGGTGGGACAGGACATGCCGTTCTCCAGCGTGGTGCGGAGCCTTGCCGATGCCGCCTACGCACGCGTGGACATGGTCACCCGCCGTGGCGAGTTTGCCGTCCGCGGCGGCATCATCGACGTCTTCCCGCCCACCGAGGACCATCCCATCCGCGTGGAGTTCTTCGGCGACGAGGTGGACCAGATGCGCTGGTTCGCGGTGGCCGACCAGCGCTCGCTGTCGGCGCCCGGTGTGCATCACCCCGCCGAGCTCCACGCCCCGCCCTGCCGCGAAATCCTCATCACGCCGTCGGTGATGTCGCGCGCAGCCACCCTCAAGGCGCAGCTTCCCGCGGCCGCGGACATGCTGGAGAAGATCGCCGGCGGCATCGCCGTGGAAGGGATGGAATCCCTGGCCCCGGTGCTGGTGGACGCCATGGTCCCGTTCGTGGAGCAGCTGCCCGCCGGGTCCATCTCGGTGATCATTGAACCGGAAAAGGTCCGCCGGCGCGCACATGACCTTGCGGCCACCAACGAGGAGTTCCTGGAAGCAGCCTGGTCCACGGCCTCGGATGGCGGCACGGCTCCGCTGGACCTCAGTTCGCAGGCGTCGGCAGCGTTGCACTCCGCCAGCTTCCGTTCCCTGGCCGAAACCCGGAGCTTCTCGCTGGAGCACGAGGTGTCCTGGTGGTCCATCACGTCGCTGGCAACTGACGAGGAGCTGCTGCCCGAGATTGACGTCCTGAACCTCCGCGCCCGCGAACCGCGCGGGTACCAGGGTGATGTGGCCGAGATGATGGACTTCATCGGCTCCCACGTCCGGGACCAGTGGCGGATCGTGGTGGCCACGGAGGGTCCCGGCCCGGCGCAGCGCCTGGCGGAACTTTTCCACGACGCCGACATCCCCTGCGCCAGGGTGGACACCCTTGAGAAGGAGCCGCAGGCGGGCATCATCGAGGTGACCACTGCCGCCGTCGGACGCGGTTTTGTCCTGGACAGCCTCAAGCTGGGGCTGCTCACCGAAGCAGACCTGCTGGGACGGACCTCCGCGGGCTCCACCAAGGACATGCGGCGCATGCCGTCCAAGCGGCGGAACGCCGTGGACCCGTTGCAGCTGGTCAACGGCGATTCCGTGGTACACGAACAGCACGGCATTGGCCGCTTCATCGAACTCATCCAGCGCAAGGTGGCCGGCGGCGGAGACGGCGTCCGCGAGTACCTGGTCCTGGAATACGCCCCGTCCAAGCGCGGCGCCCCCGGGGACCGCCTGTTTGTCCCCACCGACCAGCTGGACCAGGTGACCCGCTACGTTGGCGGCGATACCCCTGTGCTCAGCAAGATGGGCGGCTCCGACTGGGCCAGCACCAAGTCCAAGGCACGCAAGGCCGTCAAGGAGATCGCCGGCGAGCTCATCCGGCTGTACTCCGCGCGGATGGCCTCAAAGGGCCATGCCTTCGGGCCGGACACTCCGTGGCAGCGTGAGCTGGAGGAGGCCTTCCCGTACGTGGAGACGCCGGACCAGCTGACCACCATCAATGAGGTCAAGGCGGACATGGAGCGCGAGATCCCTATGGACCGCCTGGTGTCCGGCGACGTGGGCTACGGCAAAACCGAGATCGCCGTCCGGGCCGCGTTCAAGGCGGTCCAGGACGGGAAGCAGGTGGCGATCCTGGTGCCCACCACCCTGCTGGCCCAGCAGCACTTCGAAACGTTCACCGAGCGCTTCTCCGGGTTCCCCCTGCGGGTCAAAGCCCTGTCGCGGTTCCAAGGGACCAAAGAAACCAAAGAGACCGTGGAGGGCGTCAAGAGCGGCTCCGTTGACGTCGTCATCGGCACCCACCGGCTGCTGTCGAAGGACTTCGCGTTCAAGGACCTGGGCCTGGTGATCGTGGACGAGGAGCAGCGCTTCGGTGTGGAGCACAAGGAAGCGCTGAAGAAGATGCGGACCAACGTGGACGTGCTGGCCATGAGCGCCACCCCGATTCCGCGGACCCTGGAGATGTCGTTGACCGGCATCCGGGAAACGTCCACGCTGGCCACCCCGCCGGAGGAACGCCATCCCGTGCTGACATATGTGGGACCGTACACGGACAAGCAGACCTCGGCAGCCATCCGGCGTGAGCTGATGCGCGAAGGCCAGATGTTCTTTGTGCACAACCGGGTGTCCACCATCGACCGGACGGCCGCGAAGATCCGTGAACTGGTTCCGGAAGCACGTGTTGAGGTGGCGCACGGGCAGATGTCCGAGAGCCGGCTGGAGCAGATCATCGTGGACTTCTGGGAAAAGCGCTTCGACGTCCTGGTATGCACCACCATCATCGAAACCGGCCTGGACATCTCCAACGCCAACACCCTGATCGTGGACGGGGCCGATAAATACGGCCTCTCCCAGCTGCACCAGCTCCGCGGCCGGGTGGGCCGCGGCCGTGAACGCGCATATGCCTACTTCCTGTACCCGTCCGAGAAGCCCCTGGGCGAGGTGGCCCTGGAACGCCTCAAGGCCGTGGCCACGCACAACGAGCTCGGAGCCGGCATGCAGCTGGCCATGAAGGACCTCGAAATCCGCGGCGCCGGCAACCTGCTGGGCGGCGAGCAGTCCGGCCACATCCAGGGCGTCGGCTTCGACCTCTACATCCGCCTGGTGGGTGAGGCGGTGGCAGACTTCCGCGGCGACGCCGAGGAAAAGGCCGCCGAAATGAAGATCGAGCTGCCGGTCAACGCCCACCTCCCGCACGATTATGTGCCGGGGGAGCGGCTCCGCCTGGAGGCCTACCGCAAGCTGGCCTCCGCGTTGACGTACGAGGCCATCGAGGAGGTCCTGGCCGAACTTGTGGACCGTTACGGTGAACCGCCGCTTCCGGTCCAGAACCTCATCGCCGTGGCCCGCTTCCGGGTGGGTGCCCGCGAAGCCGGCCTGTCCGACGTCGCGCTCCAGGGGAACTTCATCAAGTTCTCCCCGGCGCAGCTGCCGGAGTCGAAGCTGATGCGGCTCACCCGGATGTACCCGGGTTCGCAGTCCAAGCCCGCCCTGGACGCGGTGCTGATTCCGAAGCCCAAGACGGCCAGGATCGGCGGCCGCGACCTGCAGGACGCCGAAATCCTGGAATGGGCCAACGGGGTCATCCGCAACATCTTCTCCGACGCACCACTGGCGGTGAGTTAGAGCTTGATGGGAGGACATCACGCCGCGTCGGGGGCCGCGGCGTGGGTAGCTATTGCCTCGACGGGACCGTACACGCTGGGCTGGTATCCGCTGGACGCCACGGGAATCCTCATCGGCGGGATGGCGACGGCGGGGACGGCGCTCGTGTGCGACTGGGACCACCGCCACAGCACCGTAGCCAACTCACTGCCGCCGCTGTCCAATGTGATTGCCGTGGGGATTGAAAACGTCAGCGGCGGGCACCGGCAAGGCACGCACTCGGTGCTCGGGGCGGCGTGCTTTGTGCTGCTGGCCATGATGGCCGGGCAGTTCCAGCTGCAGACGGAATGGGGCCTGCTGTCCGTGGGTGCCGGCCTGCTGTGCATGTTCATGATCAACATTGCGGCCAAGGCGCTGAAGCTGTTTCCCAAGTCCGGATTTATCAGCAACTGGATCTTTGCCCTGGCCATGGCCGGACTGGTGACCTGGTTCGCGCCGGAGCAATGGACCTGGCTGCCCGTCTCGATGCTGACCGGGGTAGTGGTCCACATAGTGGGGGACATGATCACCACCGGGGGCGTGCCGCTGCTCTGGCCGATCGTCATCAAGCCACCGAAGTTCCTCCGGAAGCTGCCGGTGCTCAACGACGTCTGGAAAGCCAATGGCGCCTTTTCCCTGCCGCTGCTGGGCCGCGCAGGTTCCCGGCGCGAGTGGCTGGTGCTGATCCCGGTGAGCGCCTACGCGATGGTGGGCATGTGCCTAGCTGCCTGGTCGTTGGCGAAGGCACAATGGCCGGCCGTCCTCACCGCACTCGGCAACGCTATCCACCCTTAAACAAACCAACGCGGGGTCACTTACTGCCCAAACCATCCCGAGGGACGGGCATTAAGTGACCCCGCGTTGCTGTTATTTGGGGGTGTTACTTGCCGCCGGCTGAATCGGAGCGGCCGGTGATGGTCTGCGGGATCCAGAACGCCAGGAAGAACATGCCCAGGCAGGCGGCCATCGGCCACGGGTTGCCGAGCGTGAGGAAGGACAGGGAGTAGATGGAGCCCAGGAACAGCGCCATCATGGGTACAAACAGAAGGATGCTGCCCAGGAGGCTGTTCTCGTTCTGGGGGGTCTGTACCGTGGCGTTGCCGGACTCGGTGGTCTTGCTGGACATTGTTTCCTCCTCGGCCCCGCGGGGCTCAAACTGTGGCGGCTCCGGGCCGGCGTCAGTAGCTGGATGAACCCTGTTCACCCTTGACGATGGCAATGCCGGAGCTGGCACCAATACGTGTTGCACCTGCAGCAATCATAGCCTGCGCGTCGGCGAGGGAACGTACGCCGCCGGACGCCTTGACGCCGAGATCGGGGCCGACGGTGCGGCGCATCAGGGCGATGTCTTCGGCCGTGGCTCCCCCGCCGTTGAACCCCGTGGAGGTCTTGACGAAGTCCGCGCCCGCTTCAACGGATGCCTGGCAGGCAAGGACCTTCTGGTCATCGCTGAGCAATGCGGTTTCGATGATGACCTTCAGGATGGCTCCGCCCGCGTGGACTGCGTCCGCGACGGCCGAGATATCGTCCACCAGTGCACCCTTGTCACCGGCACGGGCTGCCGCGATGTTGATGACCATGTCGATTTCGTCCGCACCGTCCAGCACTGCGCCGCGGGCTTCGAAAGCCTTCACGTCGCTGGGCGTGGCACCCATGGGAAAGCCGATCACCGAGCACGTCAGCACACCGGACCGCTTAAGCGCGGTCTTGACGGTCTTGACCCAGAGAGGGTTCACACAGACTGACTTGAAGTGGTACTCGGCGGCCTCGGCACACACTTTGAGGATCTCCGCTTCGCTGGCCTCGGGCTTGAGGAGAGTGTGGTCGATGTAGGAAGCGATGTTGCCCGACGCTGAGACCGTACCGGCTCCAGTTTGGTCGGTAGGAGTGGCTGCGTTGCTCATGATGGTCCTTTCCATGTGGCCTTGTGGGCCGCCGGAGCCACGCGGTGCGTGGCCGTTCAGGTGACCATCTTGTCACAGCGGGTGTCGCGGCGGGCGGACGCTTACGCGGCCGCAGGCACGCGCTCAGCCAGGCCTTCCGCCGCTGATGTAGCCGTCATCAGCTGCGCGGCGCAGGCTCCGGCGGCAGAAGCCGCGGCGACCAGCAGTCCCAGCCGGACGCCGTCGAACGCTGCGGCGTCACCAATCGCCCAGATGCCGGAGACCGACGTCCTGAAGTCCTTGCTGATGGCGATTCCGCCGTTGGGGGCGGTGGCGAGTCCGGCGCTGGCGGCGAGTCCATCGCGGGCAACCCGCTCTTCGGCGAGGACAACCAGGTCGCCATTCATGCTGCTGCCGTCCTCGAAGACAATCCCGGAAGCGGTCAGGCCTGAGCCGGCGATGGAGTGCACCACGGCGGCCGGCCGGACCGTTGTGCGGATGGGCCTGACGCCGCGGGCCCGCAGCACCGCTTCGGCTTGGCCCGCTGCCGCGCCGGTTCCCACGAGGATCCCCAGTGGCCGCCGGCCCAGTTCCCGCGTCACTTCCTTGACGGCGTCGCCGATCCGGGCAGCGTCGTCGATCGTGGAGTAGCTCAGGCAGCGTCCGGCGCCGGCCACGGGGGACGCAACGGGCGCAGATCCGGTGGCGATGACCAGTTCGTCGTAGCTGAGTTCCATGCCGTCGGCGGTGGTGACGGAGCGGTTCTCCGCGTCGATGAAGCTGGCTGGCTGGCCGAAGCGGACTGATACCTGCGGCAGCTCTGCGAGCTCCAGGAGTTCGGCGGGAGCGTCGTCCCGGTTGCTGAGGACGGTGACGGTGCCGCGGAAGCGGGCACCGTCCAGCTGGCGGACCAGCGCCTGTGCGGCGGGCCCGGCACCGGCAATGACGATGCGCGGAGCCGGGGAAACTGAGGTGGACGGTGCCGGAGCGGACATGTGCTGGCCCTTTCGCTGGCGGCCGCTGGAGCGGCCGGGACTTCGTGATGAATCCCAGCGTAGGCGGCGGGCTTTTCAGGCGTGTTTCCCCGCTGTTGCTGGGAAAACACCCTTTGTTCGCCAGCGTTTACCGGCCGGTAACAAAACCCGTGACGCACCTCTCCCTGCGCTCCGAACTGACACAAAGGCGGCCGGAGCCCGCGTCACTAGACGCGGATCCGGTAACCCCTCTTGACCACCGTCTCCACCAGGCGGCCGTCCGGCAGCGATGACCGCAGGCGGCTGACAGTCATGTCCAGGGCGTGGACCGAGCCCTTCAGCTCCAGCAGCTCCGACAGCGATTCCCGGGAAAGCACGGCCCCACCGGCCCCCAGGAGGGCACGCAGCAGCAGCAGCGGCGCAGGCGCCAGCTCAACCTGCGCTCCGTCGACCCGCAGGCTGCGGCCGCGCAGCTCAAGGTTGCCGGACGCGGTGTCCAGCCGCCGGACGTGGTTCAGGGCGAGGTGCTCGCACACCAGCCGGATGAGGGCGCCCATCCGGAACCGCTCCGGAATGAGCGGCGAGATGCCAGCGTCGAGCAGGGGCTGGGCCGTGACGGGCCCCACCACTGCTGTGGTGACGTTGGTTTTCAGGCTTTCGACGAGCTGCTTGTAGACGCCCATTTCGTGGGCGGTGCTCCACACCGCATCGACGGCGGGGGCGCTGGTGAAGGTGAGGACGTCCAGGTTGCCGCTGCACACAGCCTCGATGAGGCGCGGGAGCCGGTCTTCGCCGTCGGGCTTTACCCAGCGGTACGGGGTGACTGTCAGGACAGTGGCGCCGGACATACGCAGGCGTTCCAGCTGCCGGACGTCCGTGTAGCCGTGCAGCTGCACGGCCACGGTCTTGCCGCGCACGCCTTCGGCGAGCAGCATGTCCACCAGTGTTGCGGTGGTTTCGTCGCTGCTGATTCCGACGTCGGCGAGTCCGGCCGCCCGGACGGCGCCGCGGGCTTTGGGGCCGCGGACGAACATCCGGCACGCACCGAGGGTTTCCAGCAGCTGCTCACCGATCCCAAAGGAATCGGCGGCTTCGCACCAGCGGCGCATGCCGTACGCCGTAGTGGCGATGCACAGGTCCGGGCGCGCGGCGATAATGGCCTTGGTGTCCTCGATGAGGCGGATGTCCTCCTGCACCGGGGCGATCTTGAGGGCCGGCGCGTGCAGTACTTCCGCGCCGCGGCGTTCCAGGGCCTCGATGAGGTCCCGGGAGCGCCGGTGCGAGGTGACTCCGATGCGGAAGCCCTCCAGCGGGGAGTCCGCAGCCTCCGGCCCGGGCGTCTCTTCAAGCTGGGCAGGTTCAGCTGGTGCCAGTGCGGTCATGGGGGTCAATCCTTTCATGAACCGAGCAGCGAGGCCGCCAGCCGGTCGAGGTCGGCGGCGGCCTCAGCATGCCCGCGGTTGGCTTCTGCCACGCGGACCACCTCGCCAATGACCAGCACGGCGGGATTGCTGCACCCGGCAGCGGCGGAGGTGATGGTGCCCAGGTCCGCGATGGTGGTGCGCTGGCCGGGGCGGTATCCGCGTTCGACGACGGCCATGGGCATGTCGGGGCGCATGCCGGCTTTGCGGAGTCCGGCCGCGAGCTGGTGCAGTGTGCCGATGCCCATCAGGACCACAATGGTGCCACCAAGCCCGGCCAGGTGCGTGTGCTCCTTTTCGGTCAGCGGCGCGTGGCCCGAGACCACGGTGAACATGTGGCTGACCTCGCGGTGCGTGACGGGGATGCCGGCTGCCGCCGGCACGGAGATCGCGCTGGTGACACCGGAGATGACGCGGACGGGAACGCCCGCTGCCACGCAGGAGGCCACTTCCTCGCCGCCGCGGCCGAAGACGTAGGGATCGCCGCCCTTGAGGCGGACGACGTTATTGCCGGCAAGGGCGCTTTCCACCATGAGTTTCTCGATGTCGGCCTGGCCCACCTTGTGGTGGCCGGGCTTCTTGCCCACGTCCACCAGTTCCGCGGAGGTCAGGTCCGGCAGGTCCTGGCACGGAGCCAGCCGGTCGAAGAACACCACGTCCGCATCGCGAAGGGCCTTCACGGCGGCGACAGTCAGCAGCTCGGTGGTGCCGGGTCCGCCACCCACCAGGGTGACGTGGCCGACGGGACCGGCGGCCGGCTCGGCCGCCACCGGAATGCCGGTGATACGGCAGCGCTCGAGCAGGGCCTCCCAGCCGGGCTGGCCGTCGTCGACCGCTGCGACCAGGAAGGGACGCTCGGGCAGCGGGCCGTCATGCGCGGCACCCGCAGGGGTGCTGAGGCGGAAGACGACGGCGCCCGCGGCATCGTAGCGGCGGACCGCCTGGCGGGCGGCGTGGTCGGAGCCGGTGACCAGGACTTCGCGTCCGGTGAGATCGATGCTGAGCTGCATGGCTATACCTCGTTCTCGGCGCGGGGCCGCATGGGGATGGAGGCGCCGATCAGGACCGGCTGTTGGCTGGCGCGGGTCTTTTCTTCCGGAGTGGCAGGACGCATCTGGCCACGATCGTCTGAGACGAAGGTGATGGAGTCATCCTTCTGGTCGGGCGCGTTGACGAAGGAACGGAACCGGCGCAGGCGCTCGGGGTCCTTGAGGGTGTCGGCCCATTCGTCCACGTAGGTGTCAACGTGCTTGGCCATGGCGGCTTCAAGTTCCTCGGCGATGCCCAGGGTGTCCTTGACCACCACGTCCTCAACGTGCTTGATGCCGCCGTCGAGCTCTTCCTGCCAGCGGGCGGTGCGCTGCAGGCGGTCCGCCGTGCGGATGTAGTACATGAAGTAACGGTCGATGTACTTGAGCAGGGTTTCGTCGTCGAGGTCCTTGGCCAGCAGTTGGGCGTGGGCCGGGGTGGCACCGCCATTGCCGCCGACGTAGAGGTTCCAGCCGTCGGCCGTGGCGATCACGCCGACGTCCTTGCCGCGGGCCTCGGCGCATTCGCGGGCGCAGCCGGAGACGCCCATCTTGAGCTTGTGCGGGCTGCGGAGGCCGCGGTAACGGAGCTCCAGCTGGATGGCCATGGCCACCGAATCCTGGACACCGAAGCGGCACCAGGTGGACCCGACACAGGACTTCACGGTGCGCAGGCTCTTGCCGTACGCCTGGCCGGATTCGAAGCCGGCGTCCACCAGTTCCTTCCAGATTTCCGGGAGCTCTTCCAGCCGGGCACCGAACATGTCGATCCGCTGGCCGCCGGTGATCTTGGTGTACAGGTTGTACTTCTCGGCCACGGCGGCGATGACGCCGAGCTTCTTGGGGGTGATTTCACCGCCGGCGATGCGGGGGACCACCGAGTAGGTGCCGTCCTTCTGCATGTTGGCGAGGGCGCGGTCGTTGGTGTCCTGCAGGGTGCCGCGGCCGGCGTCCAGGACGTAGGCGCTGTTCTGGCTGGCCAGGATGTTGGCGATGGTGGGTTTGCAGATGTCGCAGCCGGCGCCGGTGCCGTACTTGGCCATGATCTCCTCGAAGGAGGTCAGTTCCAGGACACGGATGGCGTCGAAGAGTTCCTGGCGGGACAGTTCGATGTGCTCGCAGAGTGCCTTGGAGACCTCGACGCCGGACTTGGTGAGTTCGGATTCCAGCAGCTTCTTGAGCATCGGGACGCAGGAACCGCAGCTGGTGCCGGCGCGGGTGCAGCCCTTGAGCTCGCCGAGCTCCTGGACGGGGGCGTTGCCGTCGCAGGCACCGCACCCGTTGACGGTGTCGCGGATGGTTCCGGCGGAGACGTTGTTGCAGGAACACAGGATGGCGTCGTCCGGCAGCTCGGTGTCCGGGGCGTCGCCGCCGCCGGCCGCCGTGAGGTAAGCGCCCGGTTCGGCACTGAGTTCGCGGCCGAGCAGCGGGCGCAGGCTCATGTAGGGGGATGCGTCGCCCACGAAGATGCCGCCGAGCAGGGTCTTGGCATCGTCGGTGGTGACGATCTTCTGGTAGACGCCGCGGGCGGGGTCGGCATAGACGATCTCGAGCGAGTGCTCGGTCCGGGCGAACGCGTCACCGAAGCTGGCAACGTCCACGCCGGAGAGCTTGAGCTTCGTGGCGGTGTCAAAACCCGGGAACGTGGCTTCGCCGCCGTGGAGGCGGTCCGCGACGATCTCGGCCATGGTGTTGGCGGGGGCAACCAGGCCCAGGCACATGCCCTCAAAGTTGGCCACTTCACCGATGGCCCAGATTCCGTCGACCTCAGTAGCGCAGTAGTCGTTGATGACCACGCCGCCGCGCGGGCCCAGGCTGAACTGCGGCTCCTCGCCTTCGGCTGTGCGGAAGAGTTCGTCACGGGGCTTGACGCCGATGGCCACGATGACGAGGTCGGCGGGGATGATCCGTTCGTCAGCCATGAGGACGCCGGTGACCTGGCCGTCGTCGTCGGAGAGGACCTGCGAGGGGAACACGCCGCCGTGGACGGTAAAGCCCTTGGCTTCGATGAGGCGGCCCAGTGACTGGCCCGCGCCTTCATCCAGCTGGGTGTTCATGAGCCACGGCGCGCCGTTGATAACCACGGGTGTGGCGCCGAGCTGTTCCGTGCCTGCAGCTGACTCGAGTCCCAGGAGCCCGCCGCCGATGGTCACGGCATTGATCTTGCGGCCCAGCTTTTCCGTGAGCTCCGCGATGGCCTTATTGATAGCCCAGACGTCTTCGAGCGTGCGGTAGACATGCACGTGCTCGGCGCCGGGGATGGGCAGGCGCATGGCATCCGAGCCGGTGGCAACCACCAGGTCGTCGTATTCAAAGATGCTGCCGGCAGCGGTCTCAACCGTTTTTGCCCCGGCATTGATCTTGACCACGCGCTCGCCGGTCTTCAGAGTCAGGGAGTCGTGGTCCCACATCGAGGCCGAGCCCAGGGTCAGGTCCACGCTGCTGTCCGTCAGTGCCTTGGAGAGCGCCACGCGGTCGTAGGGGAGGTGGGCTTCTTCCGTGAGGACTGTGACGTCCCAGCCCTCAAGGCCCCGGGTGTGCATGGCATCGGCGAAGCGGTGGGCAGCAGGGCCGCCACCGGCGACAACGATCCGGCGCGTTGCCGTCTGGGGTGAAGTCTGTTCGGTCACTGTGGGCCTTTCGCATGTGCCGCAGACGATGTTCTGCGACTTTCTCTGACGAGGTGTCCATTCAGACTAGGCAGCCGCAGTTTCGCTTCAGTTTCCCTTATGTTTCGTAGGCTTAACTTCTGCATCACGAACGCGTTTCCGATCGGGTGAGGTCTCTTTTACGCGCCGGACACATTTACTGCACGCCTTTGAAACACCCGTTCCCTAAGTTGTTTAGTACGGCCATAGAGGTGGCCAATCAAGCACGGGGAGAGGAGCCGGACATGACGGCAACACTGGAACTTGGGGCGCTCGCCGCCGACACCGCGACCTGGCACCGGGTCTGCGCCGTGGACGAGCTTGAGCTTGCCTGGGGCGAAGCAGCACTCATTGAAGGCCGCCAGGTGGCACTCTTCCGGACCGGCCCCAGTGAGGTTTTTGCCGTGGCCCACGAAGATCCGGCCACCGGCGCCCACGTGATGGCCCGCGGCATTCTGGGTTCACGCGGCACACGCCCCACCATCGCTTCGCCGCTGCACAAAGAGGTCTACGACCTGGAAACCGGCGAATGCTTCGGAACCGCGGCGGTCCGCCTGGAAACGTTCAGCACCCGCATTTCCGACGGTTTCATCGAAGTCGCGGTCTAGCGCCAGGCCGAAACGTCAGAGCCCGAGGGCCTCGCGGACATCGTCGAGCACATTGTCCAGGGCGGTCCGGGCTGCCTGCCGGGCTTCCGGCAGTTCGGCCGCTGACTCAACCGGGAGGATGACTTCCACGTAGCACTTGAGCTTGGGCTCGGTGCCGCTGGGCCGGATGATGACCCGGGTTTCGTCCCGGGTTAGATACAGCAGGCCATCGGTGGGCGGCAAGTGCTCGCGCCCTTCGGCCAGGTCCACAAAAGTTTCAACGGCGGACGAACCGAACGAATCGGGCGGGCTGACCCGGAGCCGGTTCATCATGGCGTCCAGCAGGCCCAGATCCGCCACCCGGATGCTCAGCTGGTCGCTGGCGTGCAGCCCGTGCTGAAGGTAGAGCTCGTCCAGCGTGTCGAAGATGGTTTTTCCGTCTGCCTTTGCGGCGGCAGCCAGTTCCGCGATGAGGACAGCCGCGGAGATCCCGTCCTTGTCCCGGACCAGTTCAGGTGCAACGCAATAGCCCAGGGCTTCCTCGTAGCCGTAGACCAGCCCGGGCACCCGGGAAATCCACTTGAACCCGGTCAGCGTTTCCTCATGTGCGTATCCTGCCGCGGCGGCGATGCGGGAGAGCAGGCGCGAGGACACAATCGAATTTGCGAAGACGCCGGCCCCTTCGCCACTGGCTGTTTCAACGGTACTGCCGGAGGTTTCGTCGGAGCCGGGCGCCAGCCGGGCCACAATGTGTGCCCCCAGCAGCGCGCCCACCTCGTCGCCGCGCAGCATGCGCCACGCGCCGGTGTCAGGATCTTTCGCCGCCACTGCAGCGCGGTCCGCATCCGGATCGTTGGCCAGGACGATATCGGCGTCAACACGGGCCGCAGTCTGCAATGCCAGGTCCAAGGCGCCGGGTTCCTCCGGATTCGGAAAGTTCACTGTGGGAAAGTCGGGATCCGGCTCAGCCTGTTCGGCCACGAGGGTGACATCGGCAAAGCCGGCAGCATTCAGCACCGCCACGGCAGTCTCGCCGCCGACGCCGTGCATGGGCGTCAGGACAATCCGCAGGTCGCGGGACGGGAAGCGGGCCGCATCGGCGAGTGCCGCCGTCGAGCGTTCATAGTCCGCCGCAACCGACGGCTCCAGGACCGTCCAGCCGTCCACGGCAAGGGTGATGGATTCCAGTGCGCCCACGGCATCGATCCGCGCGGCGATCCGGGCGTCGTGGGGCGCCACGATCTGCGCTCCGCGGCCGCTGTCCTCCACAGCATGGCGGCCCAGGTACACCTTGTAACCGTTGTCCTGCGGGGGATTGTGGCTTGCCGTCACCATCACACCGCCGTCGCAATCGAGGGCCCGCACGGCGAACGCGAGCAGCGGGGTGGGCAGCGCGGACGGCATCAGGAAGGTTTCAATCCCGGCAGCCGTGAAGATGGCCGCCGTTTCCTCGGCGAAGATGTCCGAGTTATAGCGGGCGTCATAGCCGACGACGGCGCGTGGCCGGGTCCCGGGGGCAGCCTTACTCACCGCATCAACTAGGAAGTCGGCGAGCCCGGCGGCGGCGCGGCGCACCACCACGCGGTTCATGCGGTTCGGCCCGGCGCCCAAGGCGGCGCGGAGGCCTGCGGTGCCGAACTGCAGCGTGCCGCTGAAGCTGTCGGCGAGCTCCTGTGACGCTGCGGGCGAGCCCTCCTCCGCGAGTTGCAGCAGCTCTGTGAGCTCTGCGGCTGTGGCGGGATCCGGATCTTTGGCCGCCCATTCGCGGGCGTGGCTGAACAAGGAAGCGGCATCGGAGGACGTCATGCGGTCAACGCTATCGTCATTGCTTCAGGAACTGTGCCTGAACACTCGCCTGTGACAGCGGAAAGCAGCGAATCCTTGCAGTAAATTTTCTGGACAAGTAATGTCGCGAATATGAAATTGGGGCAGGGCGTTGAGTGGGGGCTGCATAGCTGCGTCAACATGTCCTGGACCGCGCCGGGGGAGGCCGTCAGCAGCGCACGGCTGGCCGAGTTCTACAAGCTCCCCGCCGCATACCTGAACAAGCAGCTCCAGGCCCTGGTGCGGGCCGGGATCCTGACCTCGGTATCCGGCCCGCGGGGCGGCTTCTCGCTGGCCAGGCGTCCGGACCGGATTTCCGTCCTTGACGTGGTCCTGGCCATCGAAGGAAATGACCATGCCTTCCGGTGCGAAGGCATCGCCAAGGACGCCCCGGGCGGGAGCATGGACGCCGACTACGCGCGCACGTGCCTTATTTCGCAGACCATGCGCCACGCCGAAGTCACCTGGCGGACTGAGCTGTCCCGGCAGAGCATTGCCGGGATCGCCCAGTCCATCGAGCGCCGCTTTCCAGATGCCCGGGAGTCCACCCTCCTGCAGCTCGTCGGTCCGCGAACCTGACCAGCCCTACAGCAACGCGGGGTCACTACACACCCATGGGAATGCCTCCGTTGGGCGCTTAGTGACCCCGCGTTGTCCTAAAGTTTCGCGATGATCCCAGCCAGCAGTTTGGAAATCCGCGGTCCGGCGGCCTGGCCGGACTCGATGACTTCCTGGTGGCTCAGCGGCATGGCGCTGATGCCGGCCGCGAGGTTGGTGACCAGCGAAATTCCGAACACTTCCATGCCTGCGTGGCGGCCGGCGATCGCTTCCAAAGCAGTGGACATGCCCACCAGGTCCGCGCCGATCCGCTTGGCGTACTGGACTTCGGCCGGCGTTTCGTAATGCGGTCCGCTGAACTGGGCATAGACGCCTTCCTCCAGCGACGAGTCCACTTCACGGGCTAGGGCACGGATGCGCGAGCTGTACAGATCCGTCAGATCAACGAACGTTGCGCCTTCAAGCGGGGACGTGGCGGTGAGGTTGATGTGATCTTTGATGAGGACCGGAGTGCCCGGCGTCCAGCTTTCGTTCAGCCCTCCGCACCCGTTGGTGAGGACCAGGGTTTTGCAGCCGGCAGCGGCAGCGGTGCGGATGCCGTGGACCACGGCGCGGACGCCTTTGCCCTCGTAGTAGTGGGTCCGTGCGCCCAGGACGAGCGCGCGTTTGCCCTCCTTGGTCAGGACGGAGCGGATGGTGCCCACATGTCCTTCCACGGCGGGGGCATGGAAGCCCGGCACGGTGTCGGCGGTCAGGGTGGCGGTGGTCTCGCCGATGAGGTCTGCGGCTTCGGCCCAGCCTGAGCCCAGGACGAGGGCGACGTCGTGGCGGTCAACCCCGGTCTCCTGGGCGATGTACTCAGCGGCGGAGCGCGCGGCGGCGAAAGGGTCCGTGTTCTGGAAGTCTGTATTACTCACTGGTACAAGTTATCGTGCCGTTGCCGCTGTGCACAGTGGCAACGGTGGTGCGCCGGGCCGCGTCCGGCACCGTGACGGGCCACTCTTTTATTGGTGGTCCCTGCGCAGATGCGGGAGAATGGTTGATTGTGACTACGCACCCTGATTTCAGCTCCCCCCGGATCGCAATCCTCGGAGGTGGCCCCGGCGGATACGAAGCCGCTATGGTCGCTGCCTCGCTGGGGGCGCAGGTCACCATCATCGAACGCGCGGGCATGGGCGGCTCGGCGGTGCTGACCGACGTCGTGCCTTCCAAGACCCTGATCGCCACCGCGGACCTGATGACCCGCGTCGGTGAGGCGGGCGAGCTGGGAGTGAAGTTCGACGTCGACGGCGGCGACTTTGTGCCCGCGATGCGCGCCGATCTCAAACACATCAACGACCGCCTGCTGGGCCTTGCCCGCCAACAGTCCACCGATATCTCCACCGGACTGGAGCACCAAAACGTCCGCATCCTGCTGGGTTCGGGCAAGCTCCTGGACAACCACACCATCGAGGTCCTGACCGCTGACGGCACCGAAATCGTGGAGGCTGACACCATTCTGCTGGCCGTCGGCGCGCACCCCCGCGAGCTGCCCACCGCGCGCCCGGACGGGGAACGCATCCTGAACTGGGCGCAGATCTACAACCTTGACGAGCTTCCCGAGGAACTGATTGTGGTGGGCTCCGGTGTGACCGGTGCCGAGTTCGCCTCCGCCTACAACGGCCTGGGCTCCAAAGTCACCCTGATCTCCAGCCGTGACCGGGTGCTGCCCGGCTCGGACACCGACGCGGCGGAGGTGCTGGAGGAAGTCTTCGAGCGCCGCGGTGTGCGGGTCCTGTCCCGCGCCCGTGCCGAAACCGTCGAACGGACCGACGACGGCGTGGTGGTCACCCTCGGTGACGGATCCAAAGTCACCGGCAGCCACTGCCTGGTCTGCGTGGGCTCCATCCCGAACACCGCCGGCATCGGCCTTGAAGAGGCCGGCGTGGCCCTCACCGAGAGCGGCCATATAAAGGTCGACGGCGTCTCCCGCACCACGGCGCCGAACATCTACGCCGCCGGCGACTGCACCGGCGTGCTGGCTCTGGCCTCGGTGGCCGCCATGCAGGGCCGGATCGCGATCGCGCACTTCCTGGGCGACAGCGTTATGCCGCTCAAGCTGCACCAGGTGGCGTCCAACATCTTCACCTCACCCGAGATCGCGAACGTGGGCGTCTCCGAGGTCGAGATCCAGTCCGGCAAATACCAGGGCGACATCGTCAAGCTCTCACTCAAGAGCAATGCCCGCGCCAAAATGCGCAATCACAAGGACGGCTTCGTCAAGATCTTCGCGCGTAAGGGCTCTGGCACCGTGATTGGCGGTGTTGTGGTGGGGCCGAACGCTTCCGAGCTGATCTTCGCCATCTCCCTTGCGGTCACCCAGAAGCTCCACGTCGACGACGTAGCCAACACTTTCACTGTGTACCCGTCACTGAGCGGGTCCATCTCGGAGGCGGCGCGCCGCCTGCACGTCCACATGTAATTGACTTGCGGTAGCGTGGCCGCATGACTACAGCACTTGAGCGGCCACGCCGCGGAAAAATCATCGGTGGCGTTTGTGCCGCCCTGTCAGCCCGGTTCGGGATCCCGAAGTTCCTGGTCAGGCTCGGCTTTGTGATCTTCGGCCTGGTGGGGATCGGCGAGCTGGTCTACATCGCCCTGTGGATCATGATCCCCAAGGCCCCGGCCTAAAGACCGCCCGGATTCCCGGCCTCGGTGTCTAGGCCAGGGCGTAGGGCGGCACGGTGCTGCCGGAAGTAAAGGGGGTGAACCAGCCCTCGATACGCTGCTTCCCGGCGTCGATTTCCGGAATGCCGGGGCTGTCCGAGTAGAGAGCTGGACTATCCGCCTCCTCCAACAGGACTTCCTCGACCTGTGCCCGCCAGTCTTCCGGGAGGTCGAGTTCATAGATGTCCTCGGTGATTTCCGCCTGATCGAGCAGGCAGCGGACGGCGAGCTCGGCTGCGAGGCAGCCGGGGGCTGTCCAGCCGCGGACCAGAGATGCCGTCACATCGGAAGCGACGACGATGAACTTCCGGGTAAACGTCGCGTCGTAGCTGGCGGCGAACTGAGGCGGCAGCGAGGACAGCACAGACGACCCGGCGACGTCAGACGGCGTGACCGCATCCAGGGCTGTCAGGGTCCCCAGATCGCGGAAGAGCTGGTCCACGAGAACGCCCGACGAGTTCCACAGGAGGCCTGCCAGCAGGAGTGTCTGGCTCACAGCTGTTTTCCGGTCTTCCGGCGAGACCGCGGCCATTTCGTCCAGGTCTTCCGGCTCGAACTGCAGCCGCTGTTCCGGCGTCATGTCATCCGGGTGCGGGTCAAGACCCAGCAGCTCCAGGCTCAGCCCCGTCAGTTTCCCGGCGTCGGCCAGCAGCTCTTCGGTGATGTCGTCTTCTTCGTCGGCATTCATGGCCCGATGCTACCTGCCATCAGTTCCGGGTCCGATTTCGTGACGCGCACATGTCCGGGTTCCCCGGCTTCAGGACAGGTCAGGCGGCGGGAGCCGCCTGGAAGTGTTTTTCGATGAGCCCCTTGATGTCCTCGTGGCAGCCGCCGCAGCCGGTGCCGGCGCGGGTTGCCTTGGACACCTCGGCCACCGTGGAGCAACCTTCCGCCACGGCGCCCTGGATCTTGGCGCCGCTGACTCCGGCGCAGCGGCATACGGTGCCGGCCGGATCGGCGGGACCGGACGCGGCCAGCTGGTCCGGGCCATCGAGCCGGAGCAGTAGTGACCTGTCGGCCGGCAGTTCCGCCCCGCGTTCGAACAGTCCCACGAGCTCGGCGGCGGTCCGTGGCATGCCCACGGCCACCAGGCCTTCCAGCACTCCGCCGCGGGTGGTCATCTTCACGTAGCGGCCATGCTCCGGATCGGCCCACTGGGCGATCTGCAGGCGCGGCCGGCCGTTCACGGCGCCGGCGGTGAGCACGTCTTCGTCCCACGGCTCGGCACCGTTGTCTCCGGCCACAGCCATGTTCATGCCACGGGCCTTCAGCACAATCACGCCGGCCTGTTCCTGGGGTAGCTCCTCCAGCGCGTCGGCCTCTTCCTGCGTGCCGGTGGCCAGCAGCGTCAGGTATTCGGCCAGCCATTCGGCCTGCCGCCATCCGGGTCCCACCAGACCGGACGGGCCTTTGGCGGTGCGGCACCCGTTGCAGGCCGGATCCGGGCAGCGGACCTCGGCGCAGTCGCCGATCGCGAAGATGTGCGGCTCGTGGTGGGCCCGCAGCCGGTGGTCCACCAGGATGCCGGTGCCGGTGGACAGACCGCAGCCTTCGGCCAGCTCGGTCCGCGGACGGACGCCGCAGGAGAGGACCAGGAGATCGCCGTCGATCGCCGAACCGTCATTGAGCAGCAGTGCCGAGAATCCGCCGTCGGGCCCCTTGTGCTCCACCCCGGTGGACCGGGCGTTGCCGGCCATCCGCACGCCGCACCGGCGCAGGCTGGCGGCGAGGACCGCCCCGCCGCCGCGGTCGATGTTGCGGCCCAGCGGGTGCGGCCCGTTGTGTACCACCGTGACGGTGGCGCCTTCCTCGGCCGCCGCCAGGGCTGTTTCGAGGCCCAGGACGCCGCCGCCCAGCACCACAACACGTTTGCCGCCGTCGACTGCCTTCTTGAGCACGGCAGCATCTCGGAGATCCCGGAGCGCCGTCACACCGGCCGGGAGGACGGGAGAGGCGGGGTCCGGGTTGATGCCGGTCAGGTTGGGGATGACGGGCCGGGAACCGGTGGCGAAGACCAGCCGCTCGTAGTGGGCGGAGGTGCCGTCGGTGAGGAGTACTTGCTGGCGGGCGCGGTCCACGCGGCGGACTCGTACGCCGAGCCGGACGTCCACGCCGTCTGCCACCAGGGCTGCGGCGTCGGCGAGCGCCAGGGCGTCGGCCGTGGTGCGTCCAACGCCCAGATCAGCCACCAGCACCCGGTTGTACGCGGCCTCGGTTTCCTCGCCCACCACGGTCAGGCTGACGTGCCCGTCGCGGACCGCGGGCAGCAGGTCATCGATCAGGCGGGCAGCCACGGGGCCGAATCCAACAATGACAATCTGCTCACTCATGAGGCCTCCGATGTCTGAAGAACACTGTTCTGAAGTCCGTTGGCCGCAGCCCGGACCCACACCTTGTTGAACTTGAACTCGGGCATCCCGGAAATGGGATCCGTCGCCGCCTCGGTGAGGCGGTTGGCGCTTTCGAGTTCGGGGAAATGGAACGGCAGGAAAACCGTCTCGGGCCGGATGGCCGTGCTGAGTTCTGCCCGGCAGAGGACCTCGCCGCGTTCGTTGGCTACCGAGACGAAAGCGCCTTCGGTGATGCCCATGCCGGCTGCGGCGGCCGGGTGGATCTGAATTTTCGCCTCGGGCTGGGTGGCCAGCAGCTCGGACACGCGCCGGGTCTGGGCCCCGGACTGGTAGTGCTCCAGGAGGCGGCCGGTGATCAGGGTCATGGTTTTCGCGGCCGGGTCCGGGTTAGCGTCCGGCGTACGACGGCGGCGGGGCGTCACCGGGGTCATGACCGCCTTGCCGCCGGCGTGGGCAAACGAGTCCAGGAAGAGCCGGGGCGTGCCGCTGCTCCCCACGGGGTACGGCCAGTAGGCAGCTTCGCCGCGGTCCAGCATCGCGTAATCGATGCCGGAATAATCGGCATGCCCGCCGGCCGAGGCCAGGCGCAGTTCCTCAAAGACCGTTTCCGGATCCTCGCTGTACGTGGACGGGGCCCCGAGCGCTTCTGCCAGCCGGGCCATGATCCACAGCTCACTGCGTGCGCCCGCTGGTGGCTGCAGGGCGCGGCGGCGGCGCAGGACGCGTCCTTCCAGGTTGGTGAGGGTGCCCTCCTCCTCGGCCCACTGCAGGACCGGGAGGATGAGGTCGGCTTCCGCGGCGGTCTCGGACATGAAGAAGTCGCAGACCACCAGGAAGTCCAGGCTGCGGAGCCCGGCGATGACGGCGTTCGCATCGGGGGAGGCCACCGCGATGTTGGAGGCGTGCACAAAAAGGCACCGCACGCCGTCGGGCTGTCCCAGCGACTTCAGCAACTGGACGGCAGGCAATCCCGGCCCGGGAATGGTTTCCTCCGGGACGCCCCAGACGCCGGCCATGTGGGCGCGGGCGGCGGGGTCGGTGATCTTTCGGTAGCCGGGGAGCTGGTCGGCCTTCTGGCCGTGCTCGCGGCCGCCCTGGCCGTTGCCCTGGCCGGTGAGGGTGCCGTAGCCGCTGCGGCGTGAGCCGGGCAGGCCCAGGAGGAGGCTGAGGTTGATCGCGGCGGTGGCGGTGTCGGTGCCGTCCACGTGCTGCTCCACACCGCGTCCGGTAAGGATGTAGCTGCCGCCCTTGCCCGCACCGTCGGCGAGCCTGCGGGCGGTTTCGCGGATGAGCTCCGCCGGAACGCCGGTGAGGGACTGGACGCGTTCGGGCCAGAACGCGTTGACGCTGCGGACCACGGCCTGGTAACCGGTGGTGCGTGCCGCGATGAAGTCGTCATCTGCCAGGCCTTCGTGGATGATCACGTGCGAGAGGCCCAACAGGAGGGTGAGGTCGGTGCCCGGCAGGGGCTGGAGGTGAAGGCCGCCGCCGTCGGATGTGAACTTTGCCGTGGCTGAACGGCGCGGATCCACCACGATCAGTCCGCCGGCGTCGCGGGCGCCCTGCAGGTGCTGTACAAACGGCGGCATGGTTTCGGCCACGTTGGAGCCGAGCATCATGATGGTGCTGGCCGAGTCCAGGTCTGCCAGCGGAAACGGGAGGCCGCGGTCCAGGCCGAAAGCGCGTATCCCGGCGGCCGCGGCGGAGGACATGCAGAAGCGGCCGTTGTAGTCGATGCGTGACGTGCCCAGGGCCACGCGGGCGAACTTGCCCAGCATGTAGGCCTTCTCGTTGGTGAGGCCACCGCCGCCGAAAACCCCGACGGCGTCCTTCCCGTAGCGTGCCTGCGTGTCCTTCACGGCGGTGGTGACCAGCGCCAGGGCCTGGTCCCAGCCGATGGGGCGGTGGACGCCGTCGGCCCCTTTGAGCAGGGGTTCGGTGACCCGTCCCGGGTGGTTGAGGAGTGTTGCTGAGGTCCAGCCCTTGCGGCAGAGGCCGCCCCGGTTGGTGGGGAAGTCCCGGCCGCTCACTTCGAGGAGGGGGGCTTTCAGGGTGGCGTCCGCAGCGGCCGGCACCGCGGATTCAGCCGGCACGGGGACTGACCCCGGCTCGGAAGCCGGGGTCAGTTCCGCTGGTGACGTGAGCGTCATGGCGCACTGCAAGGCGCAGTAGGGGCAGTGCGTGTCGGCGCTTTTGGTCATGTTAGACGTGTCCCATCGCGTTTCGGTTGGCGTTGCGGATGTAGCAGAACCAGCAGACCGCCAGCATTACTACGTAGGCTCCGACGAAACCGTAGAAGGCCGGGGTGTAGGAGCCGCTGGCCGTGTTGGAGGCGTTCAGGACCTGCGGGATAACGAAGCCGCCGTAGGCGCCGATGGCCGAGATGAGGCCGAGGGCCGAGGACGCGAGCCGCTGGGTTTCCACGGTGCTTGCCCCGGCCTTGGCGGCGCGGCTGGAGGTGGCGAAGATGATGGGGATCATTCGGTACGTTGCACCGTTTCCGAAGCCGCTGGCAGTGAAGAGCAACAGGAACAGTGCCAGGAAGAGCCAGAAGTTCTTCAGCGGCAGGGTCCAGATCATGGTGAGGGTGATGACGGCCATGGCGGTGAATGCTGCCACGGTCATCCGTGCGCCGCCCATGCGGTCAGCCATCCGTCCGCCGTAGGGGCGGGCCAGTGAACCGACCAGCGGGCCGAGGAAGGCCAGCGAGAGTGCCACGGTGCCGACTCCGATGGAGGAGAACGCCGGGAAGTAGTCCTTGATGAGCTTGGGGAACACGCCGGCGAAGCCGATGAACGAACCGAAGGTGCCGATGTACAGCAGTGCCATGATCCACAGGTGCGGTTCCTTCAGTGCCGCGACCGAGCCGGCCACGTCACCCTTGGCACTGGTGAGGTTGTCCATGTACTTCCAGGCACCGAAGGCGGCGATCAGGATGAACGGGATCCACATCCAGCCGGCCATCGGCAGGTTGACGCTGCCGACGGCGAGCAGGGTGATCGCAATCGGGACGGCGAGCTGCGCGACGGCAGCGCCCATGTTGCCGCCGGCGGCGTTCAGGCCAAGGGCCCAGCCCTTCTCCCGTGCCGGGTAGAAGAACGTGATGTTGGCCATGGAACTGGCGAAGTTGCCGCCGCCGAAGCCAGCAAGTGCTGCCACGAGCAGCATGACCCCGAACGGGGTTTCCGGATTGGAGACGCAGAGTCCCAGTCCGACGGCGGGAATCAGGAGCAGGAGCGCGGACACGATGGTCCAGTTCCGGCCGCCGAAGCGGGGAACCATAAAGGTGTAGGGGATCCGGAGGGTGGCGCCTACCAGGCTGGGCATGGAGATCAGCCAGAAGATTTCCGAGGTTGTGAACGTGAAGCCGGCTGCCGGTAGCTGGACCACCACGATGGACCAGAGCTGCCAGACCACAAAGCCGAGGAACTCGGCGAAGATGGACCAGTTCAGGTTGCGCCGGGCGATGGTCCGGCCGGCGGACTCCCACTGCTCTTTGTTCTCGGCGTTCCAGTTGGCGATCCAGCGGCCAGGGCGGAATTCAAGGGCGGGGACGTCGGTTGTACGTGTGGAGGGCTGCGCGCTGGCGGATGAGGACACGCCTCCGTGCAGCGGGTCGGTGTCTATATCTACGGAATTGCCGGTGCCGGCATTTGGGCTGCGGTCAACAGTCACGGTGGACCTCCTCATGGGGGATGTTGTTCTTCTACGGTAGAGAACGCGCGTTTCACGGACAGTCGCCGTTTGTTAACGCGCTGTGACATTTGCCTATCGGCAACCGACGGGCGACGTGAGGAGAGTTAACGGACCGAAGGATGAGACATGTGCCACTGGTCCACATGATGGACCTTTTGTCCATTGACTGGACGGCTGGAACTAGTATCGAACTCTAACTACTGCGCGCCGGGTCTCACCAGGCCCGGCCGGTTCTCAGGAAAGTGTTCATATGTCATCTACGCAAACCACCGCGGAGCAAGGATCCCCCAAGGCGGTGAACTCACGCGGCCGCGTGATTGTGGCCAGCCTGATCGGCACCACCGTTGAGTTCTACGATTTCTACGTCTACGCCACCGCCGCCGTGCTGGTCTTCCCGGCGCTGTTCTTCCCCAACCAGAACGAGACCACCCAGCTGCTCAGCTCCTTCGCTGTCTTCGGGGTGGCCTTCGTGGCCCGCCCGCTGGGATCCATCGTGTTTGGCCACTTCGGCGACAAGTTCGGCCGCAAGGGCACACTGGTGGCCTCGTTGCTGACCATGGGCATTGCCACGTTCCTGATCGGCTGCCTGCCCACCGCACTCGTCCCGGGCTGGGAATTCTGGGCTCCGGCACTGCTCGTGGTCATGCGCTTCGCCCAGGGCCTCGCCCTCGGCGGCGAATGGAGCGGCGCTGCCCTGCTGGCCACCGAAAACGCCCCGGCCAACAAGCGCGCCATCTACGGCACCTTCCCGCAGCTTGGTGCGCCCATTGGCTTCATCATCGCCAACGTGATCTTCCTGGTGGCCAGCTATGCACTGACACCGGCCGACTTCCTGGCCTGGGGCTGGCGCGTGCCGTTCCTGCTCAGCGCCGTCATGGTGATCATCGGCCTGTACGTCCGCCTCAAACTGATCGAAACGCCTGCCTTCACCAAGGTGCTCGAATCCAATGAGGTGGCCAAGCTGCCGCTGGCCCGGGTCTTCAAGACCAGCTGGCGTCCGCTCATCCTGGGCACGTTCATCATGCTCGCCACGTACGTGCTCTTCTACTTGATGACCACGTTCACGCTGACCTACGGCACCCGCGCCTCCAACGTGGATGCCGCCAGGGCTGCCGCCGAGAAGGCCGGCAAACCGATGTCCGAGGCCGCCGCGGCAGCATTTGTTCCCGGCCTGGGCTTCACCCGCAACGACTTCCTCTGGATGCTGATTGCCGGCGTCGTGTTCTTCGGCATCTTCACCCTGGTTTCCGGACCGCTGGCGGAGAAGTACGGCCGCCGCAAGATGCTGCTGGCCGTCACGGGTGGCATCTTCGTCTTCGGCCTCCTGTTCGTCCCGCTGTTCAGCGGCGGCTTCGTGGGCACCATGGCCCTGCTGGTCATCGGCTTCTCCCTGATGGGCCTCACGTTCGGCCCCATGGGTGCGCTGCTGCCGGAACTGTTCCCCACCAATGTGCGCTACACGGGATCCGCCGTCAGTTACAACGTATCCAGCATCCTGGGTGCTGCGGTGGCTCCGTTCATCGCCGTCGCGCTCTGGGAGCTGGCTGACGGCAGCCCGGTCCTGGTGGGTGTCTACCTGACCGCGATGTCGGTGCTGACGCTGATTGCGCTGTTCGTAAGCAAGGAAACCCGCGACCTGGACTACGAGAACAACGTAGCCTGAGTCCCCGCCGTCGGGCGTTCCAGCCCGGTTGCTGACAGAAATGCCCGGCGTGTTCCCCGTTATTGCGGGGAGCGTGCCGGGCATTGCTGTGTCCGGGCGGGACCGACCGGGGAGGAACGCACGACGGCGGCGCTCGCCACCCGTCCGCAGGCTCAGTTGGCGTAGCGGTCCACGAAGTTGCGGAGGATCTTCATGGGCTCGGTGGCGGTGTACGTCCGCGCGTCCGCCATGAGTTCCTCGGCGGACTCCGGCGGGAAGTAGCCGGCGTGGCGGTAGATGTCGATCCGGGTCACCAGGCCCTCCGCGTCCAGCTCAGGGTGGAACTGCGTGGCGTACAGGTTCTGCTTGATGCGGAACATGTGGACGGGGCAGGCCTGGGAGGATGCCAGCAGCACCGCGTGGGAGGGCAATCTGGTGCAAGCCTCCTTATGCCCGGTGAAGGCGGTGAAACGCCGTGGCATCCCGTGCAGGAGCGGATCCGCGAGCCCCGCCTCCGTCAGCTCGATTTCCACCCCGCCCAGCTGTTCGCCAAAGGTCCTGTCGATCACGGCGCCCTGATGCCTGCCCAGCGTCCCCACCCCGTAGCACGCGCCCAGGAACGGAAAGTCCTGGGCCACGATCCGGTCCAGCAGCCCGGCCAGTTCCCGCTCCACCCGGTGCTGGGTTTCGCTCTTGTGGTCTGCCGGGTCGCTGGACGTGAAGGGACTGCCGCCCACAATCACCGCCGAGTAATCGTTCAGGTCCAGTTGCGGCAGGGGAGCGGCCTCAAGCCGGACACGCCTCAGCTGCGAAGGGGTCAGCCTGCCATACGTCAGGTACGCCTCATACTCTTCCTCTGCGGCGGCGTCTTCAGCCCGGGAGGCAAGGAGGAGGAAAGGCTTCACACGCTAAGTGTGCCTTTCGCCCCAGCTCAACGCCAGAGGACGCAGCGAGCCTGCGGTTGGCGCCGGAGCACAGCCCCGGCGCCAGAGGCACGAACGCTGTCAGTGGCTGGCAGGCTGCGCGAAGGATCGCCGGGACTGCGGCTGCGCGGCCGGGTCTGCGTGGCGGTGGACCAGCTTCCAGTAGCCTTCTTCGCGCCGGAAGATGCTGGTCACACGGAGCGCGAATTCCTCTGGCGCTGCGGCGCTCTCCAGCCGGGCACGGAAGTGTTCCGTTTCCACCAGGTAGGCCGTGTCGCGTGCGGTGTAGGAGGTGATGGTGTCGAACCCCAGCATCTCGCCGTCCTGGAACTGCCGGGACGCCTGGTCCAGCCGGGCCTCCACCTGGGCCCAGCCACGTGCGATGCCGCCGAACGGGTTGGCCAGCGTGACGTCGTCGAGCCTGGAATACAGGTCCTTGACGGCACCGGGATTCCCGCGGGTGATTTCCGGAACCGCCAGGTGGTAGCGGTCTACTTCTTCTTCAAAACTGGGTGCGAGCATGGGGTGCCTCCGGCAGGGTCTAGTCTTCGATCGTGGCGATGACGGCGCCGGCCGAAACCGTCTCACCGGCCACTGCGCTGAGTCCGGTGATGATGCCGGAACGGTGCGCGGTCAGGGGCTGTTCCATCTTCATCGCTTCGAGAACCACCACCAGGTCACCCTCGGACACAACGTCGCCGTTGGTCACGGCAACCTTGACGATGGTGCCCTGCATCGGGGAGGTCAGCGCGTCGCCGGCGGCGGCCGCAGCCGCTCCGCCTGAACGGAGGCGTTTCTTAGACTTGTTGGACTTCACGCCGGCTGCGGAACCCGCCCCGATCGAACCAAGGGAGGCCGGCAGGACAACCTCGAGGCGCTTGCCCCCCACTTCAACCACCACGCGCTGGCGTTCACCGGCGTCGCCACTGGCTTCAGCGGTTCCGTCCGGCGTCCAGGCGGGAATGTTGTTGACGAATTCGGTTTCAATCCAGCGGGTGTGGATGCTGAAAGGCCCTTCCGCGGGCGCAAAAGCGGGGTCCGAAACAACGGCGAGGTCGAACGGGATAACGGTGGGGATGCCCCCCACCACCATTTCCTCCAAGGCGCGCCGCGAACGCTGCAGGGCCTGGGCACGGGTGGCGCCGGTGACGATCAGCTTGGAGAGCATCGAGTCGAAGTTGCCGCTGATGACATCGCCCTCCTCCACGCCGGAATCGATCCGGATACCGGGGCCCGTGGGGTTCTTCAGGGTGGTGATGGTGCCGGGGGCGGGCATGAAGTTGCGGCCCGGGTCCTCGCCGGTGATGCGGAATTCGAACGAGTGGCCGCGGACCTCGGGGTCGCCGTAGCCGAGTTCCTCGCCGCGGGCCAGCCGGAACTGTTCGCGGACCAGGTCGATGCCCGTGACTTCCTCGGAGACGCAGTGCTCCACCTGCAGGCGGGTGTTGACCTCGAGGAAGGAGATGGTGCCGTCCTGGCCCACCAGGAACTCGCAGGTTCCGGCGCCGAGGTAACCGGCTTCCTTCAGGATCGCCTTGGAGGATTCGTAGAGGCGGCGGTTCTGCTCTTCGGTGAGGAACGGGGCAGGTGCTTCTTCAACGAGCTTCTGGTTGCGGCGCTGCAGCGAGCAGTCACGCGTGGAGATGACCACGACGTTGCCGTGGGCGTCCGCGAGGCACTGCGTTTCGACGTGGCGCGGGGCGTCCAGGAAGCGTTCGATGAAGCACTCGCCGCGGCCGAAGGCTGCAGTGGCCTCACGGACGGCAGACTCGAAGAGCTCCGGGATTTCTTCGCGGGTGCGGGCCACCTTGATGCCGCGGCCGCCGCCGCCGAAGGCTGCCTTAATGGCCACGGGCAGGCCGAACTTGTCCACGAACTCGAGGATTTCCTCGGCGGACTGCACAGGATCGGCGGTGCCGGGGACCTGGGGGGCGCCCACTTTCTCGGCGATGTGGCGGGCCTGGACCTTGTCGCCTAGGGCGGAAATGGCCTCGGGGGACGGGCCGATCCAGGTGATGCCGGCGTCGATGACCTTGGCGGCGAACTCGGCGTTTTCGGCGAGGAAGCCGTAACCGGGGTGGATGCCGTCGGCACCGGACTGGCGGGCAACGTCAATGATCTTGTCCATCACCAGGTAGGACTCCGCGGCGGTGTTGCCACCGAGGGAGTAGGCCTCGTCGGCCAGCCTGACATGGAGCGCGTCGCGGTCCGGATCGGCGTATACAGCCACGGAGGCAATGCCCTCGTCGCGAGCCGCGCGGATGATGCGCACTGCGATTTCGCCTCGGTTTGCGATCAGCACCTTGGTGAGGTTCGATTGCACGGGACTAGCGGACTGCTCCAAATTTGCTGACAAGGCGTCTCCTTCTTTCCTTCAGGGAGCCTAGCGCGATTTTGTGGGTTCCGCCGATATTACTTGCGGTTTCCGCGTGTAAACGGGCGCGGCTTTGTAGGGAACCTACAATTGGTCGGAAAATCGCCGCAATTATTCGGCGGACCACAGGTCCGTGATGCGTACGTTTGCGTGTCCGAGGAGACTGCGCAGCGTGGAGACTGACAGCCCGACGACGGCGTGCGGGTCCCCGTCCACCTTCCGGATGAACGCCCCGCCCAGGCCGTCGATCGTAAACGAGCCGGCGCAGTGCAGCGGTTCGCCCGTGGCGATGTACGCGTCGATCTCTTCCGGATCCATCTCCGTGAAGTGGACCTCGGCGGAGGCGACCGCACCGAGGGTGGCGCCGGATCCCGGTGCCGTGATGCCGCCGTCGGCCGCTGCGTCGGTGCCTATCTCGGCGGGCTCGTCATCGGCTGCCGTCGCGCGGCAGTCCACCAGCCAGTGCCCGGTGTGCAGGACACCGCTGTTGCCGCTCATCCGCAGCATCCGTTCGCGGGCGACGGCGGCCGTGTACGGTTTGCCGTGCGCCTCGCCGTCGAACTCGAAGACGGAGTCGCAGCCGATGACCAGCGCGCCCTCCGCTTCCGGCAACGCGGCCACCGCCTCGGCCTTGGCGCGGGCCAGCAGCAGCGCGGTATCATGCGGATCCGTGACGCCGTAGCGGGCCTGGACCGCGTCCTCGTCCACGTCGGAGACCAGCACGGAGTGCCGGATACCGGCGTCGGCCAGGAGCTTGGTGCGGGCGGGGGACTGGGAGGCGAGGATGAGGCGGGTCACCGTTTTAGCCTAGTGGACGGGCTCGGGCAGCTTCTGCGGTTCGTTTTCTCGGCGTTCCAGCCGGGCGCCCTCCACGTCCACGTCCGGCAGGATCCGGTCCAGCCACTTGGGCAGCCACCAGGTCTTTTCGCCCAGCAGGTACATCACAGCCGGCACGATGGTCATGCGGACCACAAACGCGTCCAGCAGCACACCGAACGCCATGGCGAAGCCCAGCGGCCGGACCATGGTCAGGTGGCTGAAGATGAAGCCGGCGAACACGCTGACCATAATGATCGCGGCGGCGGTCACCACGGCGCCGGCATGGCTGAAGCCGATGCGCACGGCCTTTTTCGCCGGCGCGCCATGCATATAGGACTCGCGCATGCCCGACGCGATGAACACCTGGTAGTCCATCGCCAGGCCGAACAGCACACCGATCAGGATGATCGGCAGGAAGCTCAGGACCGCCCCGGGATTGGCGACGTCGAACACGCCGCCCAGCCAGCCCCACTGGTAGACGGCCACCACCAGGCCGAACGCGGCGGCCAGGGACAGCAGGAAACCGCCGGTTGCCAGGAGGGGAACCACAATGGAGCGGAATACGAGCAGCAGCAGGATGAGGGAAAGCCCGACGACGATCGCCAGGTACGACGGCAGGGCGTCACCGAGTTTTGTGGAGACGTCGATGTTGCCGGCGGTCTGCCCGGTCAGGCCGATGGTGACCCCCGTTTCGGCCTGGATCTGGGTGCCGCGTTCGCGGAGTTCGCTCACCACCTGCACTGTGCCGGCCTTGGCGGGCCCCTCTTCCGGGATGACCTGGAATACGGCGGTGCGGCGGTCCTCGCTCAGCGCCACGGGCACCGTTGCCACCACGTTGTCCACGCCCCGGATCAGGTCCGCGACGTCATACTGCAGTTCCTGGGCCTGGGCTTCGTCCAGGCCGGTCGGGAATTCACCCACCACCACAATGGGGCCGGTGACGCCTTCGCCGAAACTGCGGGCGGTGACGTCATAGGCCTGGTAGGCCTCGGAGTCCACCGGTTCGGAGCCGCCGTCGGGCAGCGCGAGCTGGAGCTGCGCGGCAGGCAGGGCCAGCGTTCCCAGCAGGAGTACGCCGGCGACTAGCGCCACAACCGGGTGCCGGGTGACCAGGCCGCCCCAGCCCCGGGTGCTCTTTTCCTCATCCTTGGCCTGGTCGGCAACCTCGTGGCCGGCCTCGGCGTTGTGGGCATCGGCCTTGGCCCAGGCCCGCCGGGAAATGATGCGCCGGCCGATCAGGGACAGCAGGGCCGGGGTCAGGGTGAGCGCCACCAGGACGGCCACCGCGACCGTGCCTGCCGCTGCCAGGCCCATCACGCTCAGGAACGGCAGCCCGGGCACCACCAGGGCGGCCAGGGCAATGATGACCGTCAGGCCGGCAAAAAGCACGGCGTTGCCCGAGGTTCCCGTGGCGCGTGCTACGGATTCCTCGGGGTCCATTCCTGCCAGCAGCTGGGTCCGGTGCCGGTTGACGATGAACAGGGAGTAGTCAATGCCTACGGCGAGGCCAAGCATCAGCGCGAGCATGGGGGAGATGGAGCTCATCTCGAAGGCGCCGGACAGGGCGAACGTGATGCCCACCCCGACACCAACGCCGATGACGGCCATCAGTAGCGGCAGGCCCGCGGCGATGAGCGTGCCCAGCATCAGGATCAGGACCAGGGCCGCCACACCGATGCCGATGATTTCGGCCGTGCCGAACAGTTCTGAAATGTCTTCGGTGATTTCCTTGCTGGCCAGCGCCGTCACGCCCACGGACGAAGTCTCATGGGCGATGTCCTGGACCTGCTGGCGCACCGCCGGGGTGAGGGCGTTGATGGAGGTGTTGAACTGCACCTGTGCCACGGCCGCCTGGCCGTCCGCCGAGACAAACCGGATCCCGCCCGAAGCTTCCGCCTGCCGCTTGCCCAGATCGAGCTTGGCCTTGGCGGCCTGCAGTTCCTGGGTCCCGGCGTCGAGCTGCGCCTGGCCCTGTGCCAGGGCGGCCTTCTGCGCTCCGAGCTGGGCCTCGATCATGGCTGAGGTTGCGCCGCCGGCAGCGAGCTGCTGCTCCGCGGCGTTCAGCTGCGTTGTGCCGGCGTCGAGCTCGGCACGTGAGGCATCCAGGCGGGCCTTGCCCGCGGCAAGCTGCTGCTCGCCGTCGGAGATGGCCTGCCCGGCCTTGTCCAGCTGGGCCTGCGTGGCGAAGGGATCCACCGTGGACTTGACGTCAGGCAGGTCACCAAGCTTGGTGAGGGCAGCCGTGACGGCGGCGCGGCTGCCGTCAGTAAAGCCGCCTTCCGGGGCTTCAAAGACGATCGTGGCAGAGCCGCCCGACGCTGCCGGCAGTTCCTGCTTCAGCTTGTCCGCGATCCGCTGCGTCTCAGTGCCCGGAATCTGGAAGTTGTTGGACAGTGTGCCGTGGAAGGCGGCTGCTGAGCCGCCGACGGCCACCAGCGCGGCGAGCCAGAGCGAAATGACCAGCCAGCGGTGGCGGTAGGAGAACTTGCCGAGGCGGTAGAGCAGCAGGGCCATGTCAGAGCCGTTCTTTGTTGAGGTGCGTAGTGGCGGTTGTGGACGTCGCGGAGGGGCTGGCTGCCGGAACGGGGCTGCCGAAGCCGGAGCCGAGGTGTCCCATGGCGTCAATGAGCAGTTGCCGCAGCACAGCGAGTGATGCGGGGGAGAGATCGGCGCCGCATCGGGCGAACCACACGTCCATGGCCGCCTTCCCGCAGGAGATGACGGAGCCTGCGAGGGCGCGCAGGTACAGTTCGTCGACGACGGCGCCCGGGGTTCCGGCGAAGCGCTCCCGGGCCGCGCTGATGATCTCTTCGGTGCAGTGGTCCCACGCCTCAAGTTCGGACCGGGACAGGACCGCGTTGTCCTGGGTGAGGGTGAAGAGTTCAGCCAGCGGCGCCACCGTCATGGGGTCGGCCAGCTGCATCAGGGCCGCGCGCGCCGATTCGAGGATGGGCTCGTCGGCGGGCCGCTGCCGGAACTGCTGAAGGGCGTTGTCCAGGAACCCATGCGTCATGGAGGCCAGCGCGGCCTCGGTGCTGCTGAAGTAGTTGAAGAAGGTGCGGCGCGAGATCCCTGCTGATTCGGCGATGTCTTCCACCGTGAAATTCCCGGGTCCCTGGGCGCGCAGCAGGGTCAGGGCGGCATCGGTGATGGCCTGGCGGGTGGCGGCTTTGTTCAGCTCACGGCGCGAGAGAAGTTCGGGCATGAACTTACACTACGTGCAAGTTTGCACGCCGCGCAAGTTGATTCACAGGAAGATGAAAGGTTCCCGACAGCTGAGCCTGAACCTGCCGCCGAAGACTGGAAGAGTCCCGTCTGGGACATCTTCACCAGCCGTCACCGGACGGCAGATCCAGGAGACAAGAATGTTACGCACAAAGAGAATTGCCCTTGGCCTCACGGCCACCGCGCTGGCCCTTGGCGCCGGGATCGGCGTCGCCGGCATGGCGTCCGCAACCACGACGCCGACGCCCACCCCCAGCGCCAGCTCAAGCGCCTCGGCCGACGGGGGCACCGGCACTGCCCCAGCTGAAGGGAAGGGCATGCGGGGTGGCCATGGCCACGGCGGCTTCCGCGGCGTTGACGCAGCGGAACTTGCCACCAAGCTGGGCGTGGACGAGGCCAAGGTGACGGAGGCCCTGAAGGCCTACCGCGAGGCCAACAAGCCCACCACCCCGCCGGCCGACGGAACTGAAGGAACCCGGCCGGACCCGGCCGCGAAGCAGGCTGAACTCGCGAAGTCCCTCGCGGCAACGCTCGGCATCGACGAGGCCAAGGTCACGGCGGCGCTTGAAGAGCTGCGCACCGCCGAACAGGCAGATCGCGCCGCGGCTCTGAAGACGCGCCTGGACCAGGCCGTCACCGACGGCAAGCTGACCCAGGCCGAGGCTGACGCCGTGACCAAGGCTGTCCAGAACGGAGTCATCGGAGGGGGCGGCCGCTAACGAAAGGCCGGGCTGAGCGAAACCCGGCACCGAACAGGAGAAGTCCCTGGGAGCACTTCCCGGGGACTTCTCCTGTTTGCTGTTCGAGCCGTGCGTCAGGCCTTCGCGTCGGCCAGTTCGCGTCCGGCTTCCGGAGAGTCAGTACCTCCGGCGACGGCGGAAGGATCCGCAGCGGAGGAGTCGGCGTCGTCGTCCACAAACGGAGTGCCGTTGCGGGGTGCGTTGTAGAGCGCCTCGTCGAGCATGCCCTGCCGTTTGGCCACGATGGTGGGCACGAGGGCCTGGCCCGCGACGTTGACCGCGGTGCGGCCCATGTCCAGGATGGGGTCCACCGCGAGCAGGAGTCCGACGCCGGCCAGGGGCAGTCCCAGCGTGGAGAGCGTCAGGGTGAGCATCACTACGGCGCCGGTGGTGCCGGCCGTTGCGGCGGAACCGAGGACCGAGACGAGGGCGATGAGGAGGTAGTGGCTGACCTCCAGCTGGACGCCGAAGAACTGGGCCACAAAGATGGCGGAGATCGCGGGGTAGATCGCGGCGCAGCCGTCCATCTTGGTGGTGGCGCCCAGGGGTACGGCGAAGGAAGCGTAGGCGCGGGGAACACCGAGGCTGCGCTCGGTGACGCGCTGGGTCAGCGGCAGGGTTCCGATCGAGGAGCGGGACACAAACGCGAGCTGCACGGCGGGCCATACCCCGGAGAAGTACTGCTTCACGGACAGGCCGTGCGAGCGGATCAGCGTCGGGTAAACCACAAACAGCACCAGGGCCAGGCCCACGTAGATGGCGAAGGTGAACTTGCCGAGCGCGCCGATGGTGTCCCAGCCGTACACGGCCGCGGCGTTGCCGATCAGGCCCACCGTGCCGAGCGGGGCGATGCGGATGATCCACCAGAGGACCTTCTGGATGACGGCCAGCGCCGAAGCGTTGAGGTTCAGGAACGGCTCGGCAGCCTTGCCGACCTTGAGGGCGGCGACGCCGACGGCGATGGCAATCACCAGGATCTGGAGCACGTTGAAGCTGATGGAGGTGCTGACTGTGGTGGCCGCGGTGGCGCTTTCAGTCACGGTGGAGCTGGCACCGAGGCCGAGGAAGTTCTTGGGGAACAGCCCGATCAGGAAGGACCACCAGTCACCGGACTTGCCGGCGTACTTGGCCTCCTGGGTGATGCCGGTGTTGGCGCCGGGCTGCAGAAGCACGCCGAGGCCGATACCGATCACGACCGCGATCAGGGACGTGATGGCGAACCACAGCAGGGTGTTCCAGGCCAGCTTGGCGGCGTTGGAGACTTGGCGCAGGTTCGAGATCGAGCTAACCACGGCGGTGAAGATCAGCGGAACCACCGCAGTCTGCAGCAGCGAAACGTAGCTGGAGCCAATGGTCTGCAGCGTGGCGCCGAGGCCGTTGGGGGCCTCCTTGGTGCTGCCCGTGTACTTGGCCAGCAGGCCGAGGCCCAGGCCCACTATGAGGGCGGCGATGATCTGGAAACCGAACGAGCCGGCCCACTTGGGCAGCTGGAAGCCGGTCTTTCCTGCGGATTCGGGGGTGCGGGTTTGAGTGCTCACCAGAACACGCTAGGCCCGGGTTTCTTATCACGGCGAACAGATGTTGAGAAGTGTTACGCCGCCCCAGAGCCCTGGCGGCGCACAATCCCCGAAAATCCGGCGCCAATCATGGCAATTGTGAAGTTATTCCCGCCCCGAATGTGGCAAGAGTCTCACCGAACCCGGCTCGGAGGGGGCGCATCCGGCAGCGTGCGTCAGAGCGACGAAGGAGCAGCACGCCGAGGATGCGGGCCCCTCCGGGGCCACGAGAGACCTAGGAAAGCAGCGCCCGGCGGAGGGTATCGAGGCCCACCGACCCGATGTTCAGCGCTCGCGTGTGGAAGGCCTTGAGGTCGAAGCCGGGCCGGGTTTCGAGGTCGGCCCGGATTTGTTCCCAGAGGCGCTGTCCCACTTTGTAGGACGGGGCCTGGCCGGGCCAGCCGAGGTACCGGGTGAACTCGAATTTGAGCTGGCCTTCGGTGATGGGCAGGTTTTCTTTGAGGAAGTCGTAGCCCGCCTCCGGGGTCCATGTTCCGCTGCCCCAGCGTTCGGGGATCTCCAGTTCCAGGTGGACGCCGATGTCGAACACCACGCGCGCCGCCCGCATCCGCTGCATGTCCAGCATGCCCATGTGGTCGCCGGGATCGGCCAGGTAGCCGAGTTCCTGCATAAGCTTTTCGGCGTATAGGGCCCAGCCCTCGCCGTGGCCGGAGGTCCAGCAGATGTTGCGCCGCCACTTGTTCAGCAGTTCCCGCCGGTAGGTGGCGGTGGCCACCTGCAGGTGGTGGCCGGGGACGCCTTCATGGAAGACCGTGGTGGTCTCGGCCCAGGTGGTGAAGGTGTCCTCGCCGGCGGGAACTGACCACCACATCCGGCCGGGACGGCTGAAGTCATCGGAGGGGCCCGTGTAGTAGATGCCGCCCTCGTCGGTCGGGGCGATGAGGCATTCGAGCTTCTTCATCACGTCCGGGATCTCGAAGTGCACGCCGGCAAGCTCGGCAACTGCCTTGTCCGAGAGTTCCTGCATCCACGCCTTGAGGGCCTCTGTGCCCTTGAGTTGGCGGGCAGGGTCGTTGTTGAGGACGTCCTTGGCCTCCTCGATGCTGGCCCCTTGCTTGATGAGGGACGCAACGTTTTCCTGCTCGGCGATGAGCCGGTCGAGTTCCTGGACTCCCCAGGCGTAGGTCTCTTCGAGGTCGACGGCGGCGCCCAGGAAGGAGCGCGAGGCCAGGGCGTAGCGTTCCCGGCCGACGGCGTCCTGCTGCGGGGCGGCAGGGAGCAGTTCCGTGCGGAGGAACTCCGCGAGCTCCCGGTAGGCACCCCGGGCAGCGGCAGCGCCGGCGTCGAGCGTTTCCTGCGTTTCGCCCGGCAGGGGACCGTCCGCAGTCCGGGCCTCGGCGGCGAACTTGGCGAAGAAACCGTCTTCGGCGGCGTATTTGGCGGTCTGCTCGATGACGATGGAGACCTGGCGTTCGGCCGCGACTTTGCCCGCGTCCCGGGCCTGGCGCAGTGATTCGGTGTAGCCGCGGAGGGCGCCGGAGACGTTCAGCGCGCGGCCGGCGATGTGTTCCCAGTGCTCAGCGGTGTCCGTGGGCATCAGGTCGAAAATGGCCCGGATGTCCTGTGCGGGGGAGGCGATGTTGTTCAGCTCCGCCACGTCCCAGCCGGACTCGTGGATTTCCAGCTGGAGGCCCAGCCGTTCCCGCATGGCGTCGAGGGTGACGGCATCGACGTCGTCCTGGGGTGCGAGGCCCTCCAGGGCAGCAAGGGCCTTGCGGGCTTCCGCTGCGAAACCGGCGATGCCGGCGGGGGAGTAGTCCGGGTACTCGGTCTCATGCCCCGGCAGCCCCAACTCGGTGGCAAGCGACGGGTTCAGGCGGATAAGTGTGTCGGTATAGTCATCCGCCACGGCATCGATGGCGGAGTGCGGACGGGCGGCAGGGGCGGCTTCGGTAGTCACCCCACGAGCCTAACCCCGGCTCCGCCTCCAGGCGCCGGGACCCGGCGTCGGGGCGAGCCGCAGCTGCTGGCGGCGCACCCAGTCGCGGGCGGTGGGCTTCCCGGCGGCCACAGCGTCCGCGCTGCCCAGGGAAAGCACGACGGCGGTCAGCGCCGCGAGCTCTTCGGCCGACGGTTGCCCTTTGACCACAGAAAGCAGGGCTTGCGCGTCGTCCACCACCGGCTTGTCCGCACTCACAGCGGGATGTTCCCGTGCTTTTTGGTGGGCAGGCTCGCCCGCTTGTCGCGGAGGGCGCGGAGGCCCTTGATGATCTGGCCCCGGGTATCGGACGGTGCGATGACCGCGTCCACGTAGCCCAGCTGGGCGGCCTGGTAGGGGTTCAGCAACTCTTCTTCGTACTGGCGGATAACGTCGGCGCGCCGGGCCTCAACGTCCCCGCCGGCCTCGGCAACTGCGGCCAGGTCGCGGCGGTACAGGATGTTGACGGCGCCCTGGGCGCCCATCACGCCGATCTGCGCCGTGGGCCACGCCAGGTTCAGGTCCGCGCCGAGTTTCTTGGAGCCCATCACGATGTACGCTCCGCCGTAGGCCTTGCGCGTGATGACCGTCAGCTTGGGGACGGTGGCTTCGGCGTAGGCGTACAGCAGCTTGGCGCCGCGGCGGATGATGCCCTGGAACTCCTGGTCCTTGCCGGGCAGGAAGCCGGGGACATCCACCAGGGTGATGATGGGGACGTTGAACGCGTCGCAGTTCCGGACGAAGCGGGCGGCCTTCTCCGAGGCTGCAATGTCCAGCGTGCCGGCGAACTGCAGCGGCTGGTTGGCCACGATCCCCACGGTGTGTCCCTCAACCCGGCCGTAGCCGATCATCACGTTGGGGGCGTAGAGGGACTGCATCTCCAGGAAATGTGCGTCGTCAACGATCTGCTCGATGACTGTGCGCATGTCGTACGGCTGGTTGGCCGAGTCCGGGACGAGCGTGTCCAGGGCCAGGTCGTCGTCGTTGATCTCCAGCTCCTGCTGGTGCTCCAGCACCGGGGCCTCTGCGAGGTTGTTGGACGGCAGGAAGTCCAGCAGCTCGCGGACGAACTCGATGGCATCGGCTTCGTCGGAGGCGAGGTACGTGGAGGTGCCTGTGTTGGCATTGTGCTGGCGGGCGCCGCCGAGGGTTTCCATGTCCACGTCTTCGCCCGTGACGGTCTTGATGACGTCCGGTCCCGTGATGAACATGTGCGAGGTTTTGTCCACCATCACCACGTAGTCCGTGAGGGCGGGGGAGTAGGCCGCGCCGCCGGCGGACGGTCCCATGATGAGCGAGATCTGCGGGACGACGCCGGAAGCGTGGACGTTATTGCGGAAGATGTCGGCAAACATGGCCAGCGAGGCCACGCCTTCCTGGATGCGGGCACCGCCGCCGTCGAGGATGCCCACTACAGGGCAGCCGTTGCGCAGGGCGAATTCCTGGACCTTGACGATCTTCTCGCCGTTGACCTGGCTCAACGATCCGCCGTAGACCGAGAAGTCCTGGCTGTAGACGGCAACGGGACGCCCGTCCACGGTGCCGTAGCCGGAGACCAGCCCGTCGCCGAGCGGCTTCTTCTTTTCCATACCGAAGGCGGTGGAGCGGTGCACGGCAAGTGCGTCAAGCTCCACAAACGAGCCTTCGTCCAGCAGGAGTTCCACGCGCTCGCGGGCGGTGTTCTTGCCGCGGGCGTGCTGCTTTTCGATGGCTTCGGGGCCGGAGGGTTGTTCTGCACGGGCCTGGCGGTCGCGGAAATCGGCGATCTTTCCCGCTGTCGTTGTCAGATCGTGGCTCATCAAGTGTCTCCGGCTCTGTAGCAGATTGGTGCTGTAACAATGTGGTGCTGCGTGCGGTGGTAGCTGGCAGGTCAGGCGCGGGATTTAAGTAGATTCCACACAAAAGACGAACCCTGCTGGCTAGTCTAATGACGCATCTGCGTGGGACGACTGTAGAAAACCTACAATTTTCCGCACTTTCCAGCGGCCAGCACTATGTTACTCGCCAGTAACACACCTCGGCTACAGTGGAGCCATGACTTCCAGCAACGACGCAAGGTCCACTGCCGCAACGCCGTACCAGGCCACCGGGTCCCTTCGCGGCCGCACCATTCTGATGTCCGGCGGCAGCCGCGGCATCGGGCTGGCCATTGCCACCCGGGCCGCACAGGACGGTGCCAATATTGTCCTCATGGCCAAGACCGGCCAGCCCCACGCCAAGCTGGCAGGCACCGTCTTCAGCGCCGCCGAGCAGGTGGAGGCTGCCGGGGGCAACGCCCTGGCAATCGTCGGTGATGTGCGCAGCGACGAAGACGTCGCAGGAGCCGTGGCGGCCGCCGTCGAACGCTTCGGCGGGATCGACATCGTGCTCAACAATGCGTCCGCGATCGATCTCTCCACCACCGACGACGTGGACATGAAACGCTACGACCTGATGCAGGACATCAACGTCCGCGGCACGTTCCTGCTGTCCAAGCTGTCACTGCCCGCCCTGCGCAAATCGGCCCACGCACACATCCTGACGCTGTCGCCGCCCCTGAACCTTGACCCCCACTGGGCAGGCAGGCACCTGGCCTACACCATGGCCAAATACGGGATGAGCCTCACCACGCTGGGCCTTGCCGAAGAACTCAAGGCCGACGGCATCAACGTCAACTCGCTCTGGCCGTGCACCCTCATCGATACCGCGGCCATCCGGAACATGCCCGGCGGCCAGGAGATCGTCCAGGCCGCGCGCGGACCACAGATCATGGCCGACGCAGCCCACGCCGTCCTGACCGGCAGCAACCTGGCCGGCCCCGGTGCACCCAGCGGCAACTTCTATACGGACGAACAGGTGCTCCGCGCGGCGGGTGTCACCGACTTCCGTCCGTACAGCCTCGGGGCCGCGGAGGATCGGCTGGTTCCGGACATATTCCTCTGAGCCGCGGGTTCCAGTCATGTGGCTGCGGGAACAGCCAGCGGCGGCGCCTGAGTCGATAGGATTCAACCATGGATGACTCACACACCCCAGGAAATCCGTTGGATCGCGGAGCCTTGGCGGACCAGGATTTCCTGGCGGCCACAGGCATCGCCAAGGTGGTGGTGGTGGACTCCACCGGTTCCACCAACGCGGACCTCCTGCGCTCGGTGACGGTTGAGCCAAAGGAGTGGCCGGACCTGTCAGTGCTGACGGCCGAGTACCAGACCGCCGCCCGCGGACGCCTGGACCGGCGGTGGGAAGCGCCGCCGCTGAGCTCAGTGTCGGTGTCCCTGGTCCTGCGGCCCGCCAATGCCGAGGGCAGGCCCCTGCCCACGCACACGTATTCGTGGCTGTCACTGCTGGGCGCGTTGGCGCTGCGGGAGACGCTGCTTGAGACCGCGGGTATTCCGGCCGAGCTCAAGTGGCCCAATGACGTCCTGGTCCGTGGCCGCAAGATCGCCGGGATCCTGGCCCAGCTGGGGCCCATGGGGGACGGTTCTGTTCCACCGGTCATTTTGGGGACCGGCTTGAACGTGACGTTGACCGCGTCGGAACTCCCGGTGCCCACAGCGACGTCGGTTGCCCTGGAAGAACCGCTGACCGTTGATCGGACCGTGCTGCTCAAGAGCTACCTCGCCCATTTCGCCGTGCTCTACCGCGGCTTCTGCAATGCCGACGGCGACCCCACCGCCGGGATTGCCGGCGGCCCTTCGCTTCACAAACGGGTGGAGTCCGCCATGGTGACGCTGGGCAAGCAGGTGCGCGCGCAGCTGCCCGGTGACCACGAGATCATCGGGCACGCTTCGAGGCTGGACGAGTACGGCTCACTGCTGGTGGTGGACAAGGACCGCCGCGAGCATGTGGTCACCGCCGGCGATGTTGTCCACCTGCGCCCGTGGACCCCGCCGGGCCAGGGCGCTGAAAGCGGCTATGCGTAAAGGCCTCGTGCCGGGCGAGCAGGTCATTACGATCACCCGCCCGCAGCCGAGGAAGCTGGCCGGCCCGGCCGCAGCCTTCATTGCGGCACCGGCCGCTGCAGCTTTTGCCAGTGCCTGGACCGTGCGGGGTGAGGCTACCCGGCTGGTGCCGGTGGCTTCCGCTGACTGGACACCGTGGATCGTCCTGGCATGCGTCCTGGCCGCTGCGTGGATATGGTTGGCATATTGCCTGCCTCGGCTGCTGCGGTGGCAGGCAACCCGGTACATCCTCACGAGCAGGCGGATTGTTGCCCGCTACGGCATGATGCGGCGCCGGGACGAGCAGGTCAACCTCGCGTCGATCCGCAACGTGACGGTCCACCAGTCGGTGCTGCAGCGCATATTGCGCTCCGGGAATATATCCTTGGAAACCGGGTACCAAGGTGTGGTGAACATCCAGGACGTCCCGGAAGCCGTGCGGTTCCGGGACTTCGTGCTGGATGCGATTGACGAACTGCCTGTGGGCGGGGACCCGGGGACTGATGAGATATCGGATGACATAGACGAAGCGTTGCCGTGGGAGTTGAGAGAAGGTGGAGACGATGAACGATGAGGACCAGCGGGACGAAGCGGACCTGCCGGCTCCCGCCGTGCCCGAAACTGCCCACCCGGCAACAGGCACACTCTCTCCGGAACGAGTGGCTGCCAAGGCTCTCGAGACCCGGCTGTTGGGCGGCGAACGGAAGCTGCGGCGCCGTGAGGTGGCCGCCGGCGCAGGGCTGTCCCTCCTTTCTGCCCGGAAGCTGTGGCGTGCCCTCGGCTTCCCGAACTTCGGCGACGAAGACGTCGCCTTCACCGAACGGGATCAGGCTGCGCTGTCCACCGTGGTTGACCTGGTCCGCACCGGGGTGCTGACCGAGGAAGCCGCCATCTCCGTGACCCGGTCCATCGGGCAGATGACCGACCGCATGGTGGTCTGGCAGATCGAGGCCCTGGTGGAGGACATGGTCCACGAACAGGGCGTCACGGACGCTGTGGCCCGCAAGCGCCTGGTGAAGGAACTTCCCTCCCTGCTGGATGCACTAGAGGAGATGCTGGTCTATTCGTGGCGGCGGCAACTCAATGCCGGCGTGCAACGCCTGGCCGTGCGCGCCGAAGCCGGCCTGCAGGCCAGCGAAGAAGGCCGCGATGGCGATGAAGACGATGCCCCGCTGCCGTTGGCCCGCGCCGTCGGCTTTGCTGACCTGGTCTCCTATACGAGTCTCTCCCGCCGGATGAATGAAAAAACGCTCGCGCGGCTGGTCCAGCGCTTTGAGAACAAATGCGCCGAGATCATTTCCGTTGGCGGCGGGCGCCTGGTCAAGACCGTAGGTGACGAAGTCCTGTACATTGCGGAAACGCCGGCTGCCGGAGCCGAGATCTCACTGGCCCTGGCACAGGCGTTCACCGAAGACGAGATCCTGCCGGAAGCGCGGGTGGCGATGGTCTGGGGCAGGATCCTGTCCCGGCTGGGGGACATCTACGGCCCCACGGTCAACCTCGCCGCCCGGCTCACCACGTTGGCGGATCCGGGAACCGTCCTGATCGACTCCATGACTGCATCCGCGCTGGACCAGGACAAGCGCTTCATTCTCGTTCCGCAGCCTGCTGAAAATGTCCGCGGGTTCGGCGAAATCCATCCCGTGCTTCTGGCACGCGGACAAGGAAAAGGCCTGGTCCTGGACTAGCGCGTTACCGTCCCCACGTATTTATCCACTTGATGGTGAATGCCGCTATAGTCGGTTGTGCCCGGCTGCAGCGGACCGTACATCGGCCCGGCCGGAGTCTTATCTGGGGAGATACTGGTCATGAAACTTCGCCGAACGGCGCGCGCCACAAATCCGCGTGCCACAAATGCGCGCGCAGGAATCGGCGCGGGCTGGACCACCCGCCGCGGCATCCTGCGCTCCCGCGGCGTTGCGGGGACGGCTCTTGCTGCTGCTGTGGTTGTCCTGGTGACCGGTGCGATCATCTATCCGGGGTTCAAGACCACTGAGGTGGAGTTGAACGACGGCGGCGTGTGGGTAGTCAGTAAATCCAAGAATGCGGTGGGTCGGCTGAATTATCC